>JASJED010000009.1 GCA_030065585.1 Desulfobacterales bacterium
CATCCACGTCCAGGAGATAGGCCGCCGTCAGCACCACGGCCAGGCCGGCGTTTTCCTCCCGGGCGATCTGTTCGGCATAGCGCGCCACCCGGGAAGCGTGGCCGATGCGCTTAAAATCGCGGCCGTAATGCTGTTTGACCGCAATGGCCACCTTGTCTTTAAGCAAGTTTTCCTGCTGGGCGGCCACCTCGGGGGGCAGATCCCCGATACACTGCTCGGCGTAGGGGCAGTAGGCCGCGCAGCCGAAATCCATCTTGGGATTGGCAAAACGGTGCCCGCAATGACCGCAGCGTCGGGCGGTGTCATCCTTGAAAAATTCGACCGTTCGTCCGCAGCCGGGGCAATCCACTTCATAGATGTCGCCGGGCTTCCAGAATTGCATGTCCTGTCCGGGGCATTTCATGGCCTCACCTCCTGTTTGCGGTCGATACGCCGATTCCCAACTCGGCGTCGGTCATTCCATGCGCATGCAGCCATGCGCAAATCAACCCCCGTCCGGATCACCGCCTTGTCGGCGGGGATCCGGACGGCGTGGTATGAATTTAGCCCAGGATGGCCTTGAGATCCTCGTCGGCCGTCCCGATGGGCATGATATTGAAATTCTGGACCAGCACATCGAGCACGTTGGGCGTGATAAAAGCCGGCAGGCTCGGCCCCAGGCGGATGTCACGTATGCCCAGGTGCAGCAGGGAGAGCAGGATGACGCAGGCCTTCTGCTCGTACCAGGAGAGCACCATGGACAGCGGCAGGTCGTTGACCCCGCACTCGAAAGCGCCGGCCAGGGCCACGGCAATCTGGACGGCCGAGTAGGCGTCGTTGCACTGGCCGATGTCGAGCAGGCGCGGAATACCGCCGATATCGCCGAGATCCTTGTCAAAGAAACGGAACTTGCCGCAGGCCAGGGTCAGGACCACGCAGTCGGACGGGATCTTCTCCACCAGCTCGGTATAGTAGTTGCGGCCGCTCTTGGCGCCGTCGCAACCGCCCACCAGAAAGAAATGCCGGATGGCCTTGTTCTTGACCGCCTCGATCACCTGCCCGGCAACCCCCATGACGGCATTGTGCCCAAAGCCGGTCATGACCTCCTGGCCGTTGCTGTCGGCCGTGAAACCCGGCATGGCCAGGGCCTTGTCGATCACCGGCGCGAAATCCGGACCGGGGACGTGCTGCACGCCGGGCCAGCCCACCAGTCCGGTGGTGAAAATATTGTCTTTGTAGGCATCCGTCGGTTTCTGGATGCAGTTGGTGGTCATCAGAATGGCACCCGGAAAGGCAGCGAATTCTTTGGCCTGATTCTGCCAGGCCGTGCCGTAGTGGCCGTAGAAATGGCTGTATTTCTTAAGTTCCGGGTATCCGTGACAGGGCAGCATCTCGCCATGGGTGTACACATTGATGCCCTTGCCCTCGGTCTGTTTGAGAATTTCCTCCAGGTCTTTGAGATCGTGGCCCGACACCAGGATGGCCTTGCCCTGCTTGACCCCCAGGGGTACCTTGGTGGGGACCGGGTGGCCGTAGGTGCCGGTGTTGCCAGCATCCAGCAGTTCCATAGCCCTAAGGTTGACCTCGCCGCACTTTAGGGCCAGTCCCACGTATTCGTTCACGCCATTGCCGGCGTCGATGGTCGCGGCCAGGGCTTCATAGATGAAATCATAAATCGCATCGTCCTCCTGGCCCAGGATGGCGGCGTGATCGGTATAGGCGGCCAGCCCCTTGACACCGTAGATCAAAAGTTCCTGCAATGAAAGAATGTCCGGGTTGACGTTGGGGTCGGCTTTGACGCCCACGCCTTCGCCCTGGACGACCTGCTCCTCGCGGGTGGCGGCTGGCTTGAAGGTCACGGCCGGGTGGCTGGTGTCCGCATCCGCCTTGCCCAGGAGTTCGTCGCGGTAGGCCGCGGCCTCCTGGATCATGGGCACGAAGCGGTCCGGGTCGAAGTCCACGTTGGTCAGGGTCGAGAAAATGGCCTTGCAGGTGAAACGGTCGATGTCCGCATTTTTGACGCCGGCCTTGCGCGCGGCCGTGGCCGCCACGGAAAGCCCCTTTAGGGTATGCATCAAAAGATCCTGAAGCGCGGCCGTATCAGGGGTTTTGCCGCAGACACCGATCTTGGTGCAACCTTCGCCCTTAGCCGTCTGTTCGCACTGGTAACAAAACATACTTACCTCCTTATGGGATTGGATTCGTTCCGTCGGGTTTCGTTGATTGCACCGTCTGTTTACCCGATCCACCGGCGGGGTGCATTGATTTAGGTCAACTTAAGCATTTTTTTGGGGTGGGCCACAAAAAAGCCCCCTTTCCTGAAATTGGGAAAGGGGGCTTGTGGGGTGCGGGGTTAAGATTTCAGATGGTGCGTGCTACTCTTTTTCTCCGAATATCTGGACCGGCCGTGTGGTATCGCCGGTGGCGGCGGGGAAATCCTTGGCCACATAGGCTTTCTGACCGGTTTCGATCAGGTGGTTGGCCTCCTCCATATAGTTGGCAAACCGCAGTTTGCACTCGTAGAAGCCATGCCACCAGGCGTAGTCCGGGGCCATCATCATGGCGCCCATGCGGGCCCGGCGGCCTTCGTGGTGCCAGAGCTCGTAGTACTCGACCTCGAGGCGCTCGTCGAAGAATTTGGTCTTGTCCAGAAGACCCTTTTCATAGAGTTCGTCGAGCTTGGCCTTGGCCGGCTTGAAGTAGAGCTCGTTGTACTCCTCCACGGCCTTGTCGAACCCGTCGTAGAAGTCGTCGATCCAGGCATTGCTGTGGCAGGAACTGCAGATGTTTTTCATCTTCTGGCGCTCGTCCTGCCAGTTGGTCCCGGAGGGGAAGGGCTTGAAATCCTGGGGGCGCACGGTGAGCGGGGCCTGGGTTTCCCAGGACAGCCGCTGGGTTACGTCATGGCTCGTGGGCTCCTTGCCCGAACCGGACATGTGGCAGGCCGCGCAGGTGGGCGCACGGTAATCCACCCCCGGGGTCCAGGTCCCGCCGGCGGCGTTGAAATTGTACTCGTCCTGGTAGGCGTGGTAGATCGTGCCGTGCTTGGACTCCTCGTAGATTTCGATCTGGGGGTGGTCCGGTCCCAGGTGACACTGGTCGCAGGCCTCCGGACGCCGAGCCTCGGCCACGGAGAAGCGGTGGCGCGTGTGGCAGGAGGTGCAGGCGCCCTTGCTGCCGTCCAGGTTGAGCCGCCCGACACCGGCGTTGGGCCAGGTGGCCGGATCGATCTTGCCGTTTTCGTCGATCTTGATCACCGTGCCGTGGCAGTTGAAGCAGCCGGTCTTGCGCTCGTTGTCCGAGTTCATGCCCTTGTTGAGCCAGGGATCGATCTTCCACATGATCTCGATCGTGTTGGCATGCTTGGACTTGCTGTACTGGGTGGCCTCGTCCGGGTGGCAGCGGGAGCAGTCCTTGGGGGTCACGATCGAAGCGATTTGCATCTTGTACTTCTGCTCGCCCCAGGGCATGTCGGAGCGGCTGTAATACTTCTCGTGGTCCTTGGCGATGTCCTGGTCGCCGGGCTGGATCAGGTGGCAGTCCAGACAGGTGATGTTGGCATTGGCGTGGCGGCTTTTGGCCCAGTCGGCAAACACCCCGGGGGTGGTCACCCGATGGCATTCGATACAGGCCTGAGCCTCCGGCGGCACGCTGCGCTCGATCCGGTACTCCTTGACCGTGGGGAAATTGGGCTGCTGGGCCAGGGCCCCGAATACGCACAGGGCGAGGGTCAGCAAACCGACGGTTAGAAACAACAGTGTTCGCCTCATGGGTCCTGCTCCTTTCGGTTAGCGATAAAACAAAATATACAAACCGTTGAAAGTAGGCGTTACAACTGTCTCAACCCCTTGGCCTGATAGGGGACGCGGCGGGTCTGGCGGAACATGACCAGCCCGCGCTCCGAGTGCACCAGATCGTAATGGCAGTCGATACACTTCTTTTCGTAGCCCGGCCGGGCATGAAGCACCGAACGATGGGCCAGCATGGCCCCACGTTGTGTGGGCATGTGCAGCAGGTTGCGGTGGCATTTCTGGCACTGGCTGTTGTCGAAATTGGCATAGGCCAGTTGGCGGGCTTTCTCCTGATCGTATTCGCCCTGGAGAAAATGGATCGCGACGTCCTTGATCCCGTGATAGGTCTTGGCAAAGAAAAAATCGAAGGTGTCCTCGGGGGCCGGCAGGTGGCAGTCCATGCAGTCCACCACCACGCCGGCGGCGTTGTTGGTGTGGGTGGAGGATCGCCAGGCCACCACTGCCGGTTTGATCTCGTGGCAGGAGGCACAGAAGTCCGGTGTGGAGGTGCGCACCATGGTGTAGTAGCCGATACTAAAGAGGGGAAACGCGATGACGATACCCAAGACGACGAGCGAACAGGCGATGATGGCTTTTTTCATAACTCTTTCCCGAGAGAGGGTTTGATTTATATAGCCTTCAGCCTTTAACGGCGGCAACCCGAGCGAATTGAAAACCGGTTGCGGTTGAAGTCAAGGGTATCGAAGCGGGCACACCGGATAAAACGCATTCAGATGGATGGTAATTCGTGCGCGTTTTTGTGTCGTGTCAGCATCCATCAATACATGGGCTTTGACCGTGGGCACTAGATTTAGGGTCGCTTGTGCCCGGTGATCCTTTGATGGCCCGAGGGTGGTGAAATGTAGCTCTTTTTAAGATATCACGACGCCGATGTCAATAAATGAATACCATTCATTTTTTTGCGACCATACCAGATGACGAGACCCAAAAAATTGACTTAAGTCAATTAATCTGATCTAAAGGCGCGTCAGGATGACCGATCGGCCGACACCGCCGCGGCACCGGAATTCAAGCACAACCGGAGACGGATGAAGGACGACATCAAAAAACTGCTGGCCAAGGTTCTTTTTTTCAAGGGGTTATCCGACGAAGAGCTCGACAGCATTCGGAACATCAGCGTCGAGCGCCAATACCAACGCGGCCAGATGGTATTTTCCGACGGCGAGGCGGGCCAAGGCTTTTTTCTGGTGGTGACCGGCAAAGTCAAGGTTTATAAGGTGTCACCCGAGGGCAAGGAAAAAATCCTTCACATCCTGGGGCCGGGGGAACCGATCGGTCAGGTAGCCGTTTTTGCCGGCGAATCCTTTCCGGCCAATGCCGAGGCCATCGCCACCAGCAGACTGCTCTTTTTCCCGCGCCAGGCATTCGTCGAGCTGATCCACGAACGACCGTCCTTAGCCCTCAACATGCTGGCCATTCTTTCCAACCGCCTGCGCGAATTTACGGTCCAGATCGAAAACCTGTCCCTCAAGGAGGTGCCCTCCCGGCTGGCCTCCTACCTGCTTTTTCAAAGCGAGAAAGAAAACGCCGGCGACACCCTCACCCTGAACATCTCCAAGGCCCAGCTGGCCAGCGTCATCGGCACGATCCCTGAAACACTCTCGCGTATCTTAAACAAGATGTCCGCCAAAAACCTGATCGCCGTCAATGGCCGCACCATCCGCCTGCTCGACCGCGACAAGCTGGAATTGTTGGCTGAGCATGGCCGCCTGGTGGACCTTTAGCAAGTGCCCATCCATAAAAGACATCTTTCGGCCCAGGCCGGCGTTCTCGCGCTTTTGAAATCCTCGACGTAGCCAGGCTACGCCTGTGGTTTCAAAAGCGCTGCGGCCTTGGCCTGAACCAAAATCTACCATTTCTGGATAGGCACTTTATAGCGTTTCGCGAAAAGGTCTTAATCCGTGAACGGTGTTCACCTGAAGGGGAGGAGCCTTGGCCTGTAGAAACGCGTCTCACCGTCAACCCCTTGTGCGGCTGCATCGTCAACCAAAGTCCAGGGGAATCTATCGGTCGCCATTCGGCCCTCACATTCACCGGGTCCGGTCTCATAAACGGATACGTCTTGAACCGCTGCCGGTTTTCGGATATAGATCGAACCTCGCCGTACCCCCAAACTGGCAGGCGATGATGAAGATTCTGCTCACCAACGATGACGGTATTTACGCGCCCGGGATTCAGGTCCTTTACGGTGCGCTGCGTTCAGCGCACCGGGTGACGGTGATCGCCCCCGACCGCGAAAGGAGCGCGGTGGGCCACGGCATCACCCTGCACCAGCCCCTGCGGGCCAACCGGGTGGCCGTCAACGCCCACTACAGCGGATACGCCGTCAACGGCACACCGGCGGACTGCGTCAAACTGGGGATCTATGAAATTCTGCCGCAACGGCCTGATCTGGTCGTCTCCGGGATCAACCCGGGGGCCAATGTGGGCATCAACGTCAACTATTCGGGCACGGTGGCGGCGGCTAAGGAGGCAGCGCTATTCGGTCTTCCGGCCCTGGCCGTCTCGATTCACAGTCACGCTGGCCGATACTTCGATGACGCCGCTCGCTGCGTGACCACCCTGGCGGAAACCGTTATGCGGCAAGGGCTGCCCAAGGGGACCTTCCTGAACGTCAACATCCCCGACATCCCTTACGAGGAGATTGCCGGTATCCGGATCAGCCGCCAGGGCAACGGGGTTTTCCCCGATTCCTTCGAAAAACGCATAGACCCGCGCAACCGCACCTACTACTGGCAGGGCGGGGATCGTCAGGTGTTTGCCCCGGACCTCGATATCGACGGCCATGCCTTGGAGGCCAACTTTATTTCGGTAACCCCGATCAAATGCGATATGACCGATTATGCCGCACTTGAGCGTCTGCAGGACTGGCACTGGGAGCGTTAAGCCCGCCAGTCGCGGCCGGGCCTTCGTTCCGACGGCCGGGAGCCCGTATTGACGGAAATGATCAAGAAACAGCATTTTATCCGCGACCTGGCACCGGGTGCCAAGGTGGATGACCTGTTCGTGCTGGCCGAGCGGGTGCTGGCGCAGAAAAAAGACGGCAACCCCTATATGAACGTCGTTCTGACCGACCGCAGCGGCCAGATTAAAGGGGTGGTCTGGGACCAGGTCGAGCAGATCGCCGCTGCTGTGCAGGGCGGCGATATCGTCAAGGTCGCCGGCCATGTGTCCGAATATCGCGGGGCGCCCCAGATGGTGATCCGCGCCATGACCGCCGTCGATCCGATGCGCGCGGATACCGCCGATTTTCTCCCGTCCACGGACCTGGACGTCGAACAGTTGTTCGAACGCCTCCGGGGTCTGACGCGCACCCTGCAGACGCCCTGGCTGAAGGCGCTTTTCGACAGCTTCTGGGCCGATCCGGCCTTTGTGGCTGATTTCAAGCGGGCCCCGGCCGCCAAGATGATGCATCACGCCTATATCGGCGGTCTGCTGGTGCACTGTCTGTCGATGGCGGTCCTGGCCGACAAGATCGCCGCCCATTACAGCGGCGTCGACCGCGATCTGCTGATCGCCGGTGCCATCCTGCACGATATCGGCAAGGTCCGGGAGTTCACCTATACGGCGGCCATCGATTATTCGGATGAAGGCCGCCTGCTGAGCCACATGGTCATCGGACTGGAGATGATTGAAAAACGCCTGCAGGCGATGCCGAATGTGCCGCCGGATCAGGCCAACCTTTTGAAACACCTGATCGTCAGTCACCACGGTGCTCCCGAGTTCGGCGCCGTCGAGCCGCCCAAGACCATCGAGGCCGTCCTGCTGCACTACATCGATGAGCTCGATTCGAAGGTCAATGCCATCCGTGACTTCATGGCCAAGGACGCGTCCGACCAGACTTGGACTTCTTATCACCGCGTCCTGGGACGGCATTTTTACCGTGGGCAGCCCCGTTCGGTCGTTAAACCCGACAGCGGCGGGAACGATACCCCCGCGGGGACGGGATAGCGCGCCCATGTTTGTTTCTCTGGAAGGCATCGAGGGGGCCGGCAAGACCACGATTCTGCCCCATCTGGTGGCCTTTCTGGAGGCGCGCGGGAAAGCCTGCACGGTGACCCGCGAGCCCGGCGGCACCGATTTCGGGCGCCGTTTGCGGGCCATTCTGCTGGATCCCGCTCACCGTGACCTCGAGCCCCAGGCTGAACTGCTGCTTTATGTGGCGGACCGGGTGCAGCATGTCCGGGAAGTCATCCGGCCGGCACTGGCCCGCGGCCATGTGGTCTTGTGCGACCGCTACATGGATGCCACGGTCGTCTATCAGGGGGTTGCCCGCCAACTCGGCCGGGAGCTGATCCTGACACTGCACCGCCTGGTTCTGGGCGATCTTCAGCCCGACGCCACCCTGCTGTTCGATCTGCCGGCGCCGCTGGGCCTCAAGCGCGCCTGGCGGGATTTTGACCGCGGGGAGCGCAGCCGGCGCGAATCGCGCTTCGAGCAGGAAAAACTCGCTTTTCACGAAGCGGTGCGGAATGGCTATCTGCAACTGGCCCAAAGAGAGCCTCAGCGTTTCCATATCATCGATGCCGCCGCCGAACCGGAGGCGGTCACCCGGCAGACCTTGCAAATAATGGCCCAGCTGATGCGCTTGCCGGCGGTCTGACGTGCAGAGCCGCCCACGAACGGAACCCGGCGATTGAATACCAGCATGCAAACGTCCCTGATCGATCAAATCGGCAATACCCCCCTGGTGGAGATCAAGCGGCTGAGCCCCCATCCCGGCGTGCGCCTTTTCGCCAAGCTGGAATACATGAATCCCGGCGGTTCGATCAAGGATCGCGCCGCGCTGTTCATGATCGAGGACGGTGAGCGCAGCGGGACCCTGACCCCGGGCAAGATCGTCATCGAGGCCACCTCCGGTAACACCGGCATCGGACTGGCCCTGGTCTGCGCGGTCAAGGGTTACCGCCTGCTTCTGGCCATGTCTGAATCGGCCAGTGTCGAGCGCCAAATGATCCTGCGGGCCCGCGGGGCGGAAATCCTGCTGACCCCCGGCCATCTCGGCACGGACGGGGCCATCGAGGAAGTCTATCGCCTGGCGCGCGAGAACCCCGATCAATACTTCATGACCGACCAGTTCAACAACCCGGCCAACTACCGGGCCCACCGGGACGGCACCGCCCAGGAAATTTGGCGGCAGACCGGCGGCGATGTCACCCATGTGATCGCCACCCTGGGCACCACCGGCACGGCCATGGGCCTGTCCATGGGGCTTAAGCCCTTGAATTCCGCAATCCAGATTATCGGGATCGAACCGTTCATGGGGCACAAGCTTCAGGGGCTCAAGAACATGAAGGAGTCTTACTGCCCGGAAATTTTCGAAAAGGCCCGGCTGGATCGCAAGATCAATGTCGACGACGAGGAAGCCTTCGAAATGACCCGCCGCTTGGCGCACACCGAGGGATTGCTGGTCGGCATGAGCAGTGGCGCCGCGGTGGTCGCTGCCCTGCGGGCGGCCGCCGCCATCGATCGCGGCACGATCGTGGTGATTCTGCCCGATGGCGGTGAGCGTTACCTGAGCACGCCCCTGTTTGCGGTCAAGGAAAAAGCCGATGTGCACCTGTTCGATACCATGCAGCGCCGGGCGCGACCCCTCGAGACCATCCAGCCCGGCAAAGTCCGGATGTATTCCTGTGGGCCCACCGTTGATCGACGGATCAGTCTGAGCAAGTGCCGCCGCTACGTCTTCGCCGATCTTCTCGGCCGCTATCTGGAATACCGTGGCTATGCGATTGAGCATCTGGTCAACATCACCGACCTGGACGACAAGACCATCCAGGGGTCCGAGGCCGCCGGTCAGGACCTGAAGACCTTTACCCAGCACTATACCGATCTTTTTTTGCAGGATATGGCCTTTCTGGGCGTGCGTCCGGCCGAACACACGCCCCGGGCCAGCGACCATGTGGACGACATGGTGCAGATGGCGCGTCAACTGATCCGCAAGGGGTTTGCCTACGAAAAGCTGCGCTCGCTCTACTTCGACATCTCCCGTTTTGCGGACTACGGTCGTCTTTCCGGCATCGATCTGGACAAGATCCGGCTGGGCCATACCGTGGATCTGGATGAGTATGAAAAAGAAAATCCGCGTGATTTTACCCTGCTCAAGCGGGCCCGGCTGTCCGAACTCAAACGCGGGCTGTTCACCAAGACCGAATGGGGCAACGTCCGACCTTCCTGGCATATTCAGTGTGCGGCCATGGTCACCCAGCATTTCGGCGAAACGGTCGACATCCACACCGGGGGGCGCGAACTCGTCTTCCCCCATCATGAAAACGAGATTGCCATCGCCGCCGCCCTGTCCGGCAAACCGCTGGCCAATTTCTGGCTGCATTGCGAGCAAGTTCGCCCGGAGCGTCATACCGCCGAAAAGACCAACGGTGAGCTGACCCTGGAGACTTTGATTCAGGCCGGCCATGAGGGACGTGAGATTCGTTTCTGGCTGCTGTCGACCCATTACCGCAAACCGATCGTGTTTTCAGATTCACGCCTGGCCAACGCAGTTCAGACGCTCAAACGCCTGGACACCTGCATCCAGCGCCTGCTTAATATCGAGGACGGTTCCGCCTACCCGGAACTCGATCAGCTCCTCTACGACATCCGCAGCGGTTTTGCCCAGGCCATGGACAACGATCTCAATGTATCGGCGGCGCTGGCCTCCCTGTTTGCCATCGTTCGCCGCATCAACGGGTTGATTCAAAACCGGCAGATCGACCCGGACGGTGCGCAACAAATCCTAGCCGCCTTGCGTGCCATCGATGCGGTGCTGGGCGTATTGGACTTCACCCCCCGCCCTCTGCCGGATGAGGCCGCGGATTTGATTGAAGCCCGCCGGCAGGCACGGGCCGCCCATGACTGGGCCACGGCGGACCGGCTGCGTGCCAAGCTCGAGGCCATGGGGGTTACGATTCGGGACCGGAAGATATGAAAACGATATACTTTCCCCAGACCCTGATTGAACCGGCCTGGGCCGAAGTGCTGACCGCTGGCTTCGGGCCCTTGACCCTTGTGCATCCCTCGCGGGAGGCCCTTGACGAGCAGACCGCCGCGCTGGCTGAGGCCAACCGGTGTGAATTGGTATTTCCCTGCCGGGAGGATACGGCCGCTCCGGGTGAAACCATCGAAGCCCTCAGGCGCTGGGCGGCCGAGCGTGCCGGTCAGGATCTGGCCGGTCTTTTGCGGTATGCGCCGGACATTCCCTTTTTCGATGCGGACGCCAGCGCGCGGCTTGCCGCGGAAATCAAATCCGATCGTTCCACATCGACGGCGGTCACGTCCGCGCAGCGTTTGCAGCGGGCACGTCTGCTGCTGGTCATGGCCCAGGAACTCGACCGCAGCCAGTATGAACTGACGACGGACTTCCAACGCCTGGAAGCCCAGGAACGCCGGATGATGGCTTCGCTCAGGGGTAAATCCGAAGCACCGGGCGCCGGTGAACAGGAATCCGGCCTGCGCCCGGAAACCACGCCCCCGCCATATATGCTCGCCGAGCGCCTGGAAGCCTGGGCGCTGCTGGCGCTGGCCGCGAAGGATGTTTGGACGCACGATCCCGTCGTATGGTTTCTAACCGACAACCGTGGGGTGCTGGAGCACGTTACGGATCAGGCGGAGGCCGAAATCCTTTTAGACCGCCGCCTGAGTCACGGCGCGTTGGAAGGCCTGCGTGTCTGGCTGTCCAATCCCCAAGCCCCCCCGCCGGCAGTCGAGACGCCGGGGCCATCCACCTCGCGCGACTTGCAACTGACCCTGATCGGACTGCCGCGGCTTTCACAGAACCGGTGGCTGCGCTGGCTGGCGGGAGACGCGTCGCTGAATGCTTCGACCGGGGATCGCCCCATAACGGCTTCCGATGTGCGGATTGCGTATGCGGCCCTCGTCTAATCGTCTCGGCACCCAGGATAGATAGTTATTAAATTACCGAAATTTATATAAAATTCGGCTAGCACTGGTCTTGTGAAAAAATGACCGGAAGGCTTGACTCGGTATGGCAATTGGTATAAGGACTCTCACGATATGGATCACAATGGCGTTACGGCGCCCGATTATACCTTTTGAAAGGAGGCTTGTAGATGGGTTTTAACGTGGTTGTAGATGAAGAAAAATGTGAGGGCTGCGAAGAATGTGTCGACGTCTGCCCGGTCGAGGTCTTTGAGATGCAGGACGATAAATCTGTGCCCGTCAACGCGGAAGAGTGCCTGGGCTGCGAGAGCTGCGTTGAAGTCTGCGAACCTGGAGCGATCAACGTCGAAGAAACCTGATTCGCGACTTTTCGATTTTTTAGCCCTGATTCCGCTGCCGGAATCAGGGCTTTTTTTGTTGGTGGCCTTTTCGGTAACAGGGCCGCGCGTGAACGCCGGCGCATGTGGTGGCGCGCGGCGTTCTCATCGAAGCCAATCAGCGGAAAACGATTTGACCTAGTTCAACGGAACTAGCTCCACGCGGCGGTTGCGCGCCCGGTTTTCTTCGGAATCGTTGGGGAAACGGGGGCGGTCTTCACCGTAGCCCCGGGCCTCCAGCCGATTGCGGGCGATGCCCTGGCTGACTAGGTATTCCTTGATCGATTTGGCGCGCCGATCCGACAGGTTGCGGTTGTAATCGGCCGGACCGATGTCGCAGGTATGCCCCTGAATTTCAACACGGATCTGGGGATTCTCCCGCAGGATCTTGATGTCGCTCTTCAGAACTTCCTTGGCATCGGGGCGGACCACGTCGCTGTTGAAGTCGAAGTTTACGCCGCTGAGGATCCAGGTGATCTTGGGCTGCGGCAGAGGCGCCGGCTTGGCCATCGGCTTCGGTTTGGGAGCCGCTTTGGCCAGAAAAGCTTTTTCCACGAAATCGGCCATGCCCTGACTGCTGACGATGTCTTCGGCACTTGTGGCGATGCCGCAATCGGTCGCGGCCGCCAGATCGGACATCAACTGGCGTCCCTCATCTGTATTGCCGACGAACACGGTGTGCATGCACATACGGTTGCCGTATTGGTCATTCAATTTTTTGGCCGCATCGATCGCCGCGGTGGTAATCGTGTTTTCCTCGCCGTCGCTGAAGGCAATGATGGCAATGTCGCCGCTCGAATTTTTGAGCATCTCGCCCGCCTGCTCAAGCCCCAAGCCCATGGGGGTCGTACCGCCCGATGCGGTAATCGCGTTGAGACCCTGTTCCATTCCGGCCTGGCTGTAGTCCGTCATGCCATAGACCGTTTCGGTGGGATATTTGGAAACGTTGGGGTTCAGACCGAAAGCCGTCATGCCCCCCTGAATCGGCAGTTGGGGCATCGTGACGTTCATGCGGTGTACCAGATCCTTGGCAACGGTAAATTTGGAATGCCCTGTATGCGTCTGGCCCTTGTAGGGCTTGCCCATGGATGAGGAGGCATCGAAGACCACGACGAAATTATCGACCTTGGGTTCATAGGCACCGGATTTTAATTGGGAATTGAAATCATACGGTGAGAAACTGGTCATGGGTTGCGGAGACGCACAACCGATGATCATCAGAATGACTGCGAGTAAAGCGCCGATGCGAAAAAAGGATTGGTTCATTGGCTCACCTCATCTGTTTTAGACAATTAATAATGGAACGCCGATGGTCCTTGGCCTTCAGTTCATAAAGGAAAATTTGTTTGCGGATCTCAATCGGCATAATCCGAACCCGCTTCAAGGCCCGAGACCCGTGGCGGTTGCCTGTGCTTGGCCTGATCCACTTCAGTCCCGCCGCTGAACGTCGACATCCTCGATACAGACTAAAGAATCGTAATCAGAATCGTTTTCGGATAAGTCAATTGTAATCGGGATCTTAAGGCGCCTGGAAACGTACTTAGCTTTTAGAATAACTACGTGATGGTCATTGTCAACCGGCGTGGTTGCTGGTTTTGCGGAAACTAGCCTTCGCGAGGTAGGCACCTGGGGGATATTGGTAATAATAAGGCTTAGTCATCATAGCATGCGTTCATCCGCTAGCAATTCAATCTTTTGAGAAACGCCATGACGGGCGCATTCGATCTTGGTAAATTGTCACCAGGTGTCCAGCGAGCAGACAAGACCCCAAAGACCAAAACGAGAGCGCTTGTTGGGGACCATGAATGCGTATGTCGAGGTGGATGATGGTATGATCACTTGCAACGGATGATTATCCGCCGGCACGGTTGGCATCGGCCCGTGCACCGATGCAGGTGTTCCACGGATTGCGCCGACCCACCGCGGCGAGGACCGGTGCCACCAGATCCCCGCAGGTGTAGGCTATGCACTGTTTCTTGCATGATCTTGCATGGTTATCCATTCTATGGTAGGTTCGCCGGTCATGAAACAATATCTTATCGATGAACTGCGGCATGAGGATTACGAAGTCCTTCAGAATTACTTCCAGGACCATTTCACACCATCCGGCCTGGACGGTTTGTACTGGATTTCCCTGGAGACCGATCTTTTGTCGGCAACCCAGCGCGCGCATACGGATTGCCAGCCGCACTATTTCGCGGTCGAACTTCAGCCGGACCGGATATCCTGCGAAATGCTGGTAAGGACTTCGGCTCGGGTGCGTTGCGACTGCATCGCTTATGCCGATGCGCGACAGCGTGACTGGATTCTGCAGGTGATTGACGCCGTCTTGGAAAAACTCGCCATCAACGTATAATGTGCAAGCTATGCTGAAAATAATACCGCTCGGCGGGCTGGGGGAAATCGGCCTCAACATGATGGTGTTCGAATATCACGATACATTGTTCATCGTGGATTGTGGTTTGATGTTTCCGGAAGATTACATGCTCGGGGTGGACTATGTGATCCCCGATATGGGCTACATCCAGGCCAACCGCTCCAAAGTGGCGGCCGTCGTGTTGACCCATGCCCATGAGGATCACATCGGCGCTCTGCCTTTTCTGCTGCGGATTGTCAACGTACCGATTTTCGGCACGCCCTTCACACTGGGTGTCGTGCGCAACAAACTGGAGGAAGCCGGGCTGTTGCCTTCGGCCCGTTTGCATGAAATCAATGCCGGTGGGCGCATCAAGCTGGGTGAATTCGAACTGGAGTTCATCCGCGTGCGGCATTCGGTGGTGGACGGCGTGGGCCTGGCGATCGAAACCCCCCTGGGCGTCGTCATCCACACCGGGGATTTTAAAATCAGCCACAACAACTCGGACGGCATGGCCACCGACGTCAATCGCTTTGCGATGTACGGCGACAAAGGCACATTGGCCTTGCTTTCGGATTCCACCAATGTGGAAAAAGAGGGCTATACAATATCGGCCCAGCAGATCGGGGCCTCGTTGGCACGCGTTACTGAGGGGCGCCGGGGACGCATCATCATTGCCCTGTTTGCCTCCAATATCACCCGCATCCAGCAGATCGTCAATATCGCCCGCGCGCGCCAGAAGAAGATCGTTTTCAGCGGCCGCAGCATCGAGGTGGCGGTGCGTCTGGCCCAAGAGTTGGGTTATCTGCAGATCCCCACGGACATGCAACTGGATATCGATGATATTGGTTATTATCCCGATGACGAAATTATTCTCGTGACCACCGGAAGCCAGGGGGAGCCCATGTCGGTGCTGGCCCGGATGGCCGCCGGTACGCACAAATACATCAAGATCCGCAAGGAGGACACGGTGATCCTGTCCTCCAAATTCATCCCGGGCAACGAGCGGGCCATCGCGGGGATCATCAACCGGCTCTACCGCTTAGGGGCCGACGTGATCTACGAAAAAATTTCGGATATTCATGTCTCCGGCCATGGTTTTCAAGAAGAACTCAAGCTGATGATCAACCTGACCAAGCCACGTTTCTTCATGCCGATTCACGGCGAATACCGGCACCTGACCCTGCATTCGCGTTTGGCCCAGTCGATCGGTATTCCGGCCGAGCGGGTGCTGCTGGCCGAAAATGGAAAGGTGGTGACGTTTGACCGCCAAGGGGCGCGTCTGCAGGAGCGCATCGCCACCGGTCGCGTGCTGATCGACGGCAAGGGGATCGGCGATGTCGGCCGCAGCGTCTTGAAGGAACGGCGCAATCTTTCCGAACATGGCCTGGTGGTGGTGGTCATGGCCCTGGATGAGGACACCGGCACGATCGTGCACGGGCCCGAGATGTTTTCACGCGGTTTTGTCTTCGAACTCGAAACCGGTCACCTGCTGGACGATGCGGTCTGCGTCACCCTGGAAGTTGTGGAAGATGTCAGCCCGGAAGCCCCCAACCGGGCATCCAAGATCCGCAGCAAACTGCAGAGCGTGCTCAAACAGTATTTCTACTTCACGATCGCACGGCGCCCGATGATCCTGCCGATCATCATCGAGGTCTGATGCCCCCGGCCGATTTATCCGGGCAACCGGCGGTCGGTGGTAACATGGCGCGGCGCCGGCGCTTTAGTGGTATGACGATGCGAAAAGAAATCATCGGGATTCTCCTTTTTTTTCTTCTGGTGTTTACACTGGTCAGCCTGGTTTCGTATCACCCCCAGGATCCATCCGTGAACAATGCCACTTCCGACGAGACGATCCAGAATCTGTTCGGTCTGGTGGGGGCGCACCTGGCGGGGATGCTGATCGGGCTTTTTGGTCTGGGGGCTTTCTGGGTGCCGGTCATGCTGCTCTTTTTGAGCATTCAGTTTTTCGGCAGCCGTGATGCCAAATTACTGGGTCTGGCCTTTCTGGGCGGCAGCCTGTTGGTGCTGATGACCGGGGCCCTGCTGGCGTTCCGCAGCGAGCATTACGTGTTGTTCGGCAACCGTTTTACCTCCGGCGGATTGATCGGTATCAATCTGCAATGGTTTCTATCCCGCTACACCAACGCCACCGGTGCCTTTATCATCCTGAGCCTGCTCTGGCTGGTGGGCTTTATTCTGATGACGGGCTTTTCCCTCCTGAGTTTTGGAGAGCGCTGTCTCGGTCTGGCCACCCGCCTCGGCGACCGGGTCAAGACGCTCTATCTCAAACGCCGTGAACGCCGCTTGAAGGCCCACAAGCGCAGTGTTCGTCAAAAGACCCAAAGCACCACAGCGGCGCCCGAAATCAAGATCAAGGCCCCCAAACCCAAGGTGATGAAGCCGGCGGCGCGTCCCAAACAAGAGGTCTTCGCCTTCATGAAAAAAGAAGGCGATTTTCAGCTGCCGCCGATTTCGTTTCTGGATGATCCCGAGCCGTCCAAGGTGTCCGCCGACGATGAAAATCTGCGGATGCTCTCCCGGCTGCTGGAGAAAAAACTGGAAGATTTCAACGTGAAGGGCAATGTGGTCGCCGTCTCCCCGGGGCCGGTGATAACGACCTTCGAGTATGCGCCGGCCCCCGGGATCAAGATCAACAAGATCGCCGGGCTGTCCGACGATCTGGCCCTGACCCTGCGGGCCACAAGCGTGCGCATCGTGGCGCCCATTCCGGGCAAAGCCGTGATCGGTATCGAAATTCCCAATCAGGATCGTGAAACGGTGCGTTTCAAGGAAGTGGTCGTCTCCCCCAAATTCGAGACCAACCGGGCCAAGCTGACCATCTGCCTGGGCAAGGATATCATCGGCAACCCGGTGGTGGCCGAGCTGGAGAAAATGCCGCATCTGCTGATTGCCGGGGCCACCGGGGCGGGCAAGAGCGTGGCCCTGAACACCATGATCTGCAGTTTTCTCTACAAAGCCGCACCGGATGAAGTCAAACTGATCATGGTGGACCCCAAGCGGATTGAACTGACCATGTACGATGGTATTCCGCATCTGATCACACCGGTGGTGACGGATGTTAAAAAAGCCACCAATGCCCTGTTCTGGGCGGTTCGCGAAATGGAGCGCCGCTACGAACTGCTTTCCGAAAAGAAGGTGCGCAACCTGGCGCAGTACAACCAGAAGATCGCCAAGGCGCTCAAGAAAAAAGGCCCGCCCAAGGAAGAGGCGACGGAAGAGCGTCGGCCCGAACCACTGCCGCTGATCGTGATCATCATCGATGAACTGGCTGATTTGATGATGGTGGCCTCCCGGGACGTGGAGGTTGCCTTGACCCGCCTGGCGCAGATGGCCCGGGCCGCCGGAATTCACCTGATTCTCGCGACCCAGCGGCCCTCGGTGGACGTGCTCACCGGCATCATCAAGGCCAACTTTCCCACGCGCCTCAGTTTTCAGGTGTCTTCCAAGACCGACTCGCGCACCATCCTGGATACCAACGGGGCCGAAACCCTGCTGGGCAAGGGCGATATGTTGTTCATGCC
>JASJED010000102.1 GCA_030065585.1 Desulfobacterales bacterium
GGCATGAATCTCAAGACCACCGACATCAATCAGTTGATCAATACGATGGGGGTCAAATCACTGGCGGCGGGGGGCAAGAAGGCGTCCCCCTAGCAGACGGTTGAAAAACGTTATAAACGCCGGCCAGACAAAGCCAAATCCGACGAAAACGCGCCGTTTATGTGCAATAAATGAGCCTTTTGAGGAAGATTTTAACGCCGTATGGCCAAGCGCAATCGGTTTTCAACCGCCGGCTAGAATCGTGGGGGGTGATCTTGCGCGCGCATCAGGTCGAAATAGACTTGCTCGATACGCGCAAATATGCCGCGCCAGGTAAAGGCCGCCAGGGTATCCGTGATGATCGCGCCATCGATCTGCGGCTGTTGGCTGACGGTGGTCATCTGATGCTCAAGGGCGCGGCGCATGTCCCGCTCGAAGGCTGGCAGGTCCTCGGGGTAGGGTTGATCCAGATTGCGCAAGCGCGGCGTGCGGACCAGTGCTAGCAACGCGGCCGGGATGTCCGGCGCAATCTCCCGGACCCCGGGCAGGTCGGTGGCAACCACCCGGCAGCCGCTGGCCAGGGCCTCCAGCACCACCAGGGGCAGCCCCTCGAAGAACGACGCGAGCACGAACACATGGGATTGCCTGAAAATAGCGGCCAAACGGGCTTGCGGAACCTGGCCGTGAACCGCGACGCGATCTCCGAGTGCTTCGGCCAGCCGCAGGCACTCCGCTTTCTGCGGGCCGCTCCCCCCGCCCACCAGATGCAGGTGCCACTCCGGTGTCGTAATCGCCTGCAGAGCCTTCAGCAGCCAGGGCAGTCCCTTGGCCTGGATAAACTTGCCGGCGTAGACCAGCTGCACCGGCCGGGGTTCGGGCTTGGGGCCGGCACGGAAGAGCGTATCGTTGTAACCGGCGCCTGAGACCACAACCTTTTCCGGCGGCAGCCCGTAGTGTTTAATGATGTCGGTCTTCTGCGCGCCGCTAAGCGCCAGGGCCGCATCCAGACGGCCGCACCCGGAGCGTACCTTCGCGCGCAGGTGGGGGCAATTCTGGAATTGGCGCAGATCGGTCCCATGGCACGAGGCCAGCACGGGAATTGCCGGGAAGAGACGCCGCACCAGTGAACTCAACAACCATAGATGATGGCTGTGGATGATATCCGGTTGAAAAGCGGCCACCGTCTCCCGCAGGACGCGTGCGAACACCGTTTCATACATCTCGAGCTCGGCCGCGCTCAGGTCGGCAAACCGCACGCTGGGGTAGGGCATGATATCCGTCATGCCGGGAATCCGGAAAGGCAGATCCTTCCCGTCGAAGTGCACCAGGCGGCTATGCTCAGGCAGGACCGCGTCGAGCTCGGCTGCGCGGTTGGACTGAATGCCGGCGATCATGTAGTTTTCGTGACCGCTGGCGACGGCTTCCCGCATCATGGCCTGCAGGTAGATGCCGCTGCCGGTAGCGTCCGGCCGCTGGCCGAGAACATGCAGAATCTTCAAGTGCCGAGGTGGATTCATTGTGCAAGCATCACGGTTGCGATTCGGGTGGAAAGGCTGTTGGGTTAGCAAAGCAGATTTCAGCGCAAACAGCAACAGCCGGGTGTCCGTCCCTTACGGCAACCCTGTTTTCGTCAAATGTTAGGACCAAAACCGGCCAAATCGGTGCAAATAATCATTAGAATAAGTTGAAATAGAATAGAAATAATACTATATTCTAATATGTTATGAACAATATTGAAGTGGACATGGAACCGGCCAAAATGGCTGAAGAAGCTTTAACCCCCTATATACCCAGGCCAGAGAACCGGGGGCCTTTGAAGGACATGGCCCAGGAAATCATCGCGGCCTCGGCACGGCTCGAAGGCCGCATCGCCCCGCAAACCGCCGAGGTCCTGGGTGACAAGCTCAGGCTGATCAACAGCTACTATAGCAACCTGATCGAGGGCCATAAAACCACCATCCCGGCCATCGAGTCGGCATTGCACAATACGTTCGATCGCGACCCCGAAAAGAAATATGCCCAGGAACTCTGCGCGGCTCATGTTCAGGTCGAGAAGCAATTCATGCAGGTGGCGCTTTCTTTACCAATCACCAACGTGTGCGAACCGCAGTTTCTGCGCGACCTCCATGCCGACTTCTATGCCCGTCTGCCCCCGGAGCATTTGTTTACCCACACGGGCGCTGGCTTCACGCAAGTACCCGTAAGCCCGGGCCAATTGCGGGATGTCGATGTGTCGGTGGACGGACAGTCCCGGCACGGACCACGGAGTCGGGATCTCCTGGGACTATTGGCAACATTCGCTCAGGTTTATGCACCGTCGCATTTTCACGGTGACGAGCGGCTGATTGCCATGGCGGCCAGCCACCACCGCCTGACCTGGCTTCACCCTTTCCGCGACGGCAACGGCCGGGTGACGCGGCTTTTCTCGGGTTTGTATCTGGCGGTATCCGGGATCAACCGGGACAACCTGTGGTCCCTGTCCCGGGGATTGTCGCGGCGCAAGAAACAGTACATGTTCGAACTGTGGGCCACGGATGCCCCGGATGAAAAGGGTGTGAATTACTTCAACGAGGAACTGCTGGTCGATTTCTGTGAGTTTTTCTTTAAAATCTGCCTCGATCAAATCAGCTTCATGGAAAGCCTGTTGCGCCTTGACCAGATCGAGGCCCGCATCGACTGGTATGTGGAAAGTCGTGCCCGGCAGCCCCAAGCACCCATTCATGCTCAGTCCGCCAGGCTCTTGCGGGCCGTGTTCATGCGCGGCGCCGTGGCCCGCGGGCAGGCCGCCGAAATCCTCAACATGAGCGCGCGCAGCGCCCGGCGCACGGTCAGCGCACTCCTGGACCAGGGCCTGCTCCAGTCCACGAGCCACCGCGCGCCCCTGATCATCGGGCTTCCGCTGGCGGTGCTGCCGTATTACTTCCCGGATCTCTACGATCCGTCGGTCATCGGCGAGGAATACCTTTAAAACCGGCGGGGTACTTTCGTCCGCATGTTGTATTGACGAAGCGTTTGTTAATGATTAAGGTTACCAATTATACTTTTGTAATCTTTATAAAATATTGCGCTTTTTCCCCTCCATCAGGCACCAAGCTCTGTTAGTCTGACTCTGTTCTTCCCAACCAATCACATTCAATTGCTGCGCGCCCTGCCTTCAGACACTTTTCGGAATCGAGCCGTAATAATCGCAAGGCAACCCTGTCCTATTCTAAAAGTAATTCGGTCTCTAAATCGGTTTCCCCGGTTTATCTAAACTAGGTCTCATTTCGCGGGTCTATTTTTTTATGAATGACCTTTTCATGCCTTCGCGGCATCGTCTTCGATCTAACCGCTCTAATAACTGCTGGTGAGATCTTCGATTTTTAGAGAAGAAATCTTTTCTCGTGTGGACTTGATAAGCAGGACGCGGAGCATGGGGTGAAATGAATCATGATTGCGCGGGCATGATCGAAGGGAATCAGAAACCGGCACGCGTGCCGCTATCTAAATATTGGGCACGTCCCCTGCACAGCTTAAGGTTATGGCGTCCAATTGTTTCATCCGACGATCCGGGAGAACGACGATGAATGCTAAAATGCTCCGTATGGCAGGCTGTCTCTTCATCGCTTTGATAACTTCCTCCTGCACAACGCCCGACTGGCGAGGGGTTGCCGTATCGCCCCTGGAGAATATTCGCGAAGGCGGCATTTATAACCCGGTCCTTGAAGCCTATGATGTGACCGACATCGAAGATGCCGATTTCGTCGCGGACCCATTTCTGTTTTACGAGGATGGTGTCTGGTACATGTTTTTTGAGGTCGGCAAGAGCTATTGTGAAGGATGCACGTACTGGGGACGGATCGGCCTGGCGACGAGCGTCGACGGCATCCATTGGGCCTATAATCATATCGTTTTGGATGAAATCGCCCTGGACGCCGCCGGGATGCCGATAAGCGCTTCAAGCTATCATCATTCCTTTCCGCAGGTGATTAAGCATAATGGCAAATACTACATGATCACCGAATCCTATCGGCAGCATCAGATTCGGTTTTTCGAGGCCGAACGGTTTCCTTACGAATGGCGCTTGGTTTTCAATATCGCCGAATGTGGATTCGGACCCGTCGTCCACCCGCGGCAATGTTTCGACACTGACTATACCGGCGACGGCAGCCCCGATGTGGGCAATATCGACCCCTCCCTTTTTCGATTCGATGGCAAATGGTGGATCTACGCCAATAAAGGAACCAACGGGTATATTTACTACTCAAACAGCCTGTTGAGTGGCTGGCAGGAACACGCCAACAATCCTGTGGTGAGCGGCTCGACTTCGATACCCAGAGCCGGAGGGCGGGTAATTGTCTATAACGATGACCACATTATAAGAATTGCGCAGGAGCGTCGATACGGACGCTACGGTGTGCGGGTGAGGGCTTTCGATGTGGGGACGTTGACCGAATCTGATTATGATGAAACGGAAATCCACGAAGGCGCCGATTTTTGTACGGATGGCGGGGTGTTTTGTGAAACGGGCTCAGCGGATATGTGCAATGATGGAATCACGCCCTGCGGGGATCGAGATGACGTGTGGAATCTCTGCGGCATGCACCATTTGGATTCCTGGTGGACTGGTGATTATTGGATCCTGGTGGTGGACGGCTATCAATGCCTGGGGCACCATGACAACTGGGCCATCGGCATATTTCTCGGCGGACCACCCGAACCTTCCATGGTAGAGCCTGAGTGAAGGTCATGTCGCAAGCAATTTATGCCTTGACGTGAACAAGTCAATCCGATGCTCATGGTGGAATATATATTCGCAACCCTAAGATTATTAACCCAACCGATAAAATGAAAGGGGGATGAAATGTTAAGCATGTTCTGTCAGCCGTTATTCGTACAATGGTACCAACTTGTCTCCTCCGGCGCTGGTGCAAATGAGATCGAGACGGCCTGGAAAGCATATGAAGCATGCATGGAACAATATGCCCCCTCGGCGGCTCATGCGGTGGTCATGCAAATGGAAATGTTGAATGATTGCATGAGATCAGGAGGCACGTTGTGGGAATGCTTGGGGTTAATTACTTCCAAACCCTTTCCGGAGATTTGCCCAGAAAGAACGAATCACGTTCGCCAAATTATTTTTGAGGATAAGGAGAAAGCGCTTGCAATAAGTGCTAGTCTGAAAAACGCTTTCACAAAAGCCGGGGTGGAATTTGAGGATAACGAAACCTTTGTCTGCACCATTGCGGTCGCGAAAAAACCCCGCTATATTTCTTCGGTTATCGGTTCCAATGTACAATTTCCTCAAAATCGATCCGATACCCAGATTAGCTGTATAATGCGGCCCAGTGTGATGAAACCCGTAATGAAGGTTATTGAACGCGATATGATTAAATAGCCTCATCCCTGTGGCAATTCATAATACCCATCAAGTCCTTTTTAGGGCTTAGGGGTGCGCACATATAGGAAGGAAGGATTGATCCGTTTAATTACCATCGTCATAATCCCCATTCCTGTTTTTATGGCGCAAGCGTCCGGGTGCTATTCCATCAGCAGGCGGTAAATCGGAGTCAAGTTGATGGATGCCCCTCGGGTCGACGACGGGCGCCCGTCCCGCAGGTAATTGCCGCGTCCGGTCGGCCAGGGCATATAATTGGTGGCCGAGCCTGGTACGCTGTAGATAAAGCAGCCCGCACCGAAGGTCTGCACAATGATCTCCAGCTCACCGTTTCCGGTATAATCCCCCACGGTGGGTGCCGCCGGCGCGCCTTGGCCGTTGCCATTGGATCCTTGCTCGGGCAGTTCGAGATCGAAAAGAATGCCGCCTTCGATATCCACGATCATCAAATAGCCGTGGGGTTGGCCCGGGGCAAGCGATTCGGGATCCCCAAAGGTGGTCAGGATCAGCTCCGGTATGCCGTCCTGGTTCAGATCGGCCACCACGACTTCGGAGGCGTACATCAGCGCGCGTCCGTGGGTGATATCGAGGCGCCACTTCCGGTTTGCATCGTGTCCGATGCAGTAAACAAAGCCGTCATGATCGGGATAGAGAATCTCAACGAATCCATCGGCATCGATGTCGACGATGGTGGGTGCCGGTGGTGGTGCGGGCGGATACCACGTATGCCCGGCGCGGCTCAAGGGGTAATCGGATTGCGGCAGGTACTCCCATCCGGCCAGCCGCCTGGCGCTGCGGCGGCCATCATCGTGTGACCCTTCCAATACCATCACGGAATGGTGCTTGGTGTCGTAAGGCGTATCTTTTTCCACATTGGCAACGCAAACCACCTCGTTTTTGCCATCGCGGTTGACGTCCGCCACGCCGGGAGGCGACTGGGTCCACTGCATCCATTTCTGATGATCAGGATGCGGCCAATCGCCGGTATGCAAATGATAGTGGTTTGCTTCCACCAGCGGATCGAACCAGCGGATGAATTGGCCCCAATTGAGACGGTTGTCGCGATAGGCAGGTTGACGGTTGGTGAAATAGGGGGACGCCAGGACACTGATGCCGGTGTGCTCAAACACGTTGATCTGATGGTTGTCGAACGTGACGACGATTTCCAGAAAGGCATCGTCGTCCAGGTCGCCCACCCCCACATTCAGGCCATAGCAGCCATAACCGTGGTTTCCCGGGCCGTTGGCATCCGCATCGTTACCGTACCCGCTGGCGGTGTTGTAGCGGGGCCAGGCGTTAAACGAAAGCCCGGCCGGTTGGAAAAGGCGGCCGTCGGGATTGAAAACGAAAACCTGAGCGCCGCCGTTGGTTTGTGTCGTGGTGGCGATTATCTCAATGCGGCCATCGCCATCCAGGTCACCGGCGGCCAATCCCCTGACCTCGGGGCATTGTCCCGCATCGCAGGCCCTGGCCGGCCAACCGCTCTTAACGGACAGACCGTTGTTCTTCCACTCATAGGCCGCCACTTTGCCGTTGCCGCTGCCAACGACGATCTCAACGGTTCCGTCTCCATCCAAATCGGCACATACCGCCGGCGGGTAGATCCGTCCCTCATGGGGATAGCTGCTACCGGATGGTGCCCGCGCGATCGGGTTGAAGTCTTGGTCCCAGACGAAAATATCGTAGTATGTTCCCACCAGTTTGTTTTCACCCGTTCCCAAATCGTGAATGATGGGTGCGCCGAACCAGGATGTTCCGGTTCCCCGGAGCTGTCTGGTCATCACCGGCGGCTGAACGGGCGCGGCCTGGACGGCCCCTGCTTCTACGGCAACCGTCATGGTCACCAGCGCCAGCAGGGTTAGTAGGCGTATTGTGAGTTGGGATTCGTTTGGCGCTGCAAATGAAAAGTGCATAGGATTCCTCGATGACTTCAAGTAGATTATTCGCCTATGGGTATTTCAACAAGCCCTGAACAAACCGAAATGACGATATTTGAGCCGCTAACCGGCTGTATCGAAGGGTTTTGATCTGAAATCGCCTTAAGCGCAAAAATCTGATGAAACCCATTAAAGGCAGACGCTGCTGCAATGGTCTGCAGGCCCTCTGCTTGGCGGTTTGGTCCTGCAGCCTCCCCTTTATAATCTCACGATGTGTATTACCTATGACCATTGGAAAAATGCATCTTTCGATCCAAGCCGGCGGATGCGCGTTCTGGAACCCTCAAGGTCGTCAGCGAAGGTTAGACGGGTTTTTGATCTGCTTTAAATAACACCAACCATTCATGGATGGATATGCTCGCACAAACGGATTGTGGTCCTATCGTTAAAATTTTTGTGTCGTATTGCCAGACGACATCAGGAGGCGCACGTTGAACTTCTGGAAAATTATCATCCTGGCACTCGTTATCGGGACAATAGCCGAGGCGTTTGTGCATTCTGAAACCATTGCGTATCGATCCCAAACGCTGACGGTGAATAATAGCCATATCGAGCTTCAAGTACCATCCAACCTCAAGGTTGAGTTCTTAGCCGCTCTGGATGGTCCGCGTTTCTTGGCATTGGGGCCCCACCAAGAATTGCTGATCGGATCACGAAGCGCCAATGTTTACCGGATGAAGAAGCCTTACCGGACATCCGAAGTTCTGGTTCGCCTGCCGGGAAGAAATCACAGCGTCATCTACCGGAATGGTTACATATTCGTTGCCGAAACAGCCGGTCTTCACATCGCGCCGTATGCGGGACAGGACAGTATGCTGGTCACCGAGGACTTTGACCTTTATGTGGACTTGCCCTCGGCGGAAGGCGGACATTGGAGTCGCACCGTCGTCGAGGGTGCCGACAACAGGCTCTATATCGGTATTGGTATCAGCGGGAATTGTTCCGATCAATACCTCGATGCGAGTTACCCTTTCGAGCGTCGTCGCGGCGGGGTATTTGTCGTAGACGAGACGGAGAATCCTCCCCGACTGGTTCCCTACGCTTCCGGTTTGCGCAATCCCATCGGGATCGCTTTCGATCCCTCAACAGGGATTCTATACGCGTCTAACGCCGGACCCGACAATTTGGGGTATGATCAGCCGCCCGAAGTTTTTTCCGCCTTGAGCAACCGGTCCTTTCATGGGATGCCCTGGTTTCAGTTTTACAATGGCGCATTTCGCAGCGGCGAGTGTGCCGTCAGTCCGGCGCCAAGACCCTCGACCGAAGCAACGCCGCCCGGTGCCACCTTCGATGCCCGCAGCACACCCCAGGGTATCGCTTTTGTCAGAGATGCAACCCTCGGCAGTCGGTTCGAGGGCAGCGCCCTCGTCGCGGTGCATGGCTCTTGGGCCGTTCCTCCGGGGGGCGGGCTGGAAACGCGCCGACCCCCCAAGATCGTCATGGTAACTTTTATTAACGGACAACCGACCGGAGTGGAAGATTTCGTGATGGGTTTTCAACGCAGCGATGGCAGTCGCTTCGCAAGGCCCAGCGGAATGCTGATGGGGCCTGATGGTTACCTCTATTTCACCAGCGATGCCGGAGATGTTACCGGGCTATTTCGGCTCGCACCTGTCTCACCAGGGGCTCCGATGGCGCCGATCATGGAGCTGTTGTTGGATTGACGTGCCCATTTGATATTCATGATGGCATCCGCGTTTCGAATGCGCTCTGACATCCCGCCAACTGGTAGGTCGCATGAACACATACTTCAATAGGGCCGCGCGGCCGTCGAAGAAAGCCCTTTTCGGAATGGGGCTCGTCCTGATGGTGGGCCTGTTATCGTTGGGCGGCGCCCAGATTGCAACCACCGACACTATGCCCAGCATTGTTGGCGGACAGGAAGCCGCCCCGCCGTTTCAATATAGCTGGATGGCAGCGCTCATCAACAGCTCCTCCCCTCCGGGGGATGTATATTGGGATCAATTCTGCGGCGGCACCCTTATCTATCCCCGCTGGGTGCTGACAGCGGCCCATTGCGTAGAAGACTTAGCGGCTGATGATGTTGATATTTTATTTGGTGCGCACGATTTGACGGACGGTACCGAGAATCCGGGATTGAGGCAACGCCTCAAAGTGCTGCGGCTCGTTATTCATGAAGACTATGATCAACGGTCGCTCGATAATGATATCGCCCTGTTGCATCTTGCCGGTGCGCCACGGGGGCTTTCATCGGCCGCCCTGATCAGCGATGTTTCCCGGCAGCGCCCGGGAACGTTGGCAAGAGCCATCGGCTGGGGCGATACGGCGAGCAGCGCCGGTAGGTATAACTATCCCGAAAGATTACAGCAGGTCGACATGCCGCTTGTTTCTCAAAGCGCATGCAACGAAAGCTATTTGGGTACTATTACCGATAGCATGCTATGTGCGGGGTATCCTCAAGGCGGCAGGGGGGGCTGTTTTGGAGACAGCGGCGGCCCCCTCGTAATTCAAAATCCAACCGCCAATAATCGCTGGGAATTGATTGGCATCACCAGCTTCGTGCAACTACCCACCGGGGGGCTAAAATGCGCGCAGCCGGGATTTCCAACTGTTTTTGCGGATGTATACGATTATCTGGATTGGATTGAGCATCAGCGGCGCGCTTTTGCTCCCAAACTGCCCGGAATATGGAAATTGCTTTTATTGGGTGACTAAAAGTGGTTTCAAAGCCTCGGAATACGCTTGAGGGCAATGCATCGCCGGATGATAATCGCAGCATATTAGATTGTATGCATACAAGGGCGTGGGGTTGGGGTCCTGCAACCCGGTCGGTAGAAGGCGGCAAAGCATCCACGTCAATTAAGATGGGCGCTGAATACAGCAACGCTGGGAACGCTGCCATCGGACATAAGATGAGGTTTTGAAACTGATCTTCTAAATATTGAGTGTGCCCTTTTTTTACAGGGCGTCGGCGGTCTTCAGCGGCTGGCAGGCGCCGGGTTAGGTCAATCCATGCTATTCGTCCAGCAGCAGCAGGCGCAGAAAAGGCAGATATTGGATTTTCTTATCGGGTGATAGGACCTCAAACAGGGCCTCGATCGTATGATCCTGGTTAACATTGGCAAAGGTATAGCTTTGGATGGGGCCCATCGACTGGTTGTCAATTAAGACGTCCCGTATGCGGTAGCCGCTATCGGCATTGATCGTAAAGGCCACGCTGTCACCGGCATCGACCGTCACGACGCCCTCAGGCCATATGCTGCCGTGTGAACCCGACACGGCGGTAATCGTATATTGCTGAGTGGTTTGACAGACACTGACCCCCCGTTCGCGCCCAAAATTCTGGGTCCAGTAGTAGCCGTATCGACTGGCGGCGGAATAGGCCAATCCGACCCCGATGTCGCAGAAGCCGCTCCTCAAGATGTTCGCCCGGTGGCCGGCGCTGTTCATCCACCCTTCCACGACGGCAGTGGGGGTCGAATAGCCGGCCGCTATATTTTCACCGTAGGTACTCCAGGCATATCCGGCCTGCGTGATCCTGTCGCCTGGATCACGATTATCCTGACTGATGTGGCTGAAATAGTTGTTCAGGGCCATGTCCTCAGAGTGGGCCAAGGCGGCGGCGTGCAATCGGCTGTCTTCCCGAAGCGGGGGCAGGTGATGAATCTGGCGCTCTTGGTTGACGAGCGCTACGACCTCTTCTTCATCATCAATCGGAGCGCGCCAGGCGGGGCTGGCACGGCTTTCGATTGGCGGTGTGCGGATTTCCCGGACAAGGTGCAGATCGTCTTGGATATGGCGCACCTGGTAAGCTGACGCACCCGCGTAGACCGTTCCGGTCAACTGGTTACCCCGCCACACAAAGGTAGCGCTGCCGTTTGGGTCGGCCGCGGCCGTTCCGATCCAGGTATTTCCGCCGGCGTCACTGAATTCCACGTGATCGCGAATCGCGGTTATGTGAACATCATCAAAAAAATTGAGTTCCAGGGTTTCGTTCTGATCAGGGGCCAGCCTTTCGAATTGGACGAATACCGTTCGCTGGCGGATGACGATGCTGGTATTTACATTTTCCCATACGAATGGGATGGGCTCTTGGGTGTCGACAAAAAGATCCGCATCACTGGCAAAAGATACGGTTGGAAGTAGGCCGGCAAGTCCAAAGAGAAGGAAAAATACGTTTGTTATCTTCATATGTTGTATCGTGTTTCGGAATGTGAAAGGTGACCTTCCATGCGATTTGAAATCATGATCAATAAAGAGTTTGTGAAATGATGCAAAAAATGCGCCTAATTCGTCGCACGGCCGTCGAACGATGTTTGGCATTCCCATCAGATGTGACCAGCAATCCTTAGCCGCAAGCGCATTAACATTTTGTGCCCAAAGTCCAAACTTCTGGCGGCCCCTCAAGAGATACCATAACGCCAGAAGAATCATTATCTCACGAACCTCCGGTTTAGGCCCCAGAAGCCAAGACTTAGACAATCATATAAAGCGGCAGCGGTCACCTGCACAAAGAGAAAGCTTGCAGATCATATGGGCTTCCTTG
>JASJED010000010.1 GCA_030065585.1 Desulfobacterales bacterium
CGCTCATGGAAATGTTTCAGACCAGCCGGGCATCGATCCGTGAAGCCTTGCGGGTTTTAGAACAAAAGGGGTTGATCGAGGTCAAACTCGGGGTTCAGGGCGGCGCGGTGGTCAAGACCGCCGATACCGATCCGGTAAGCGAAGTGCTGACCCTGCTGATCCACCAGAAACAGGTGTCCCTGGAGCATCTCGAGGAGTTCCGGCTGAGCGTGGAGGGTGATGTAACGGCCCTTGCGGCGCGCAACGCCCGCCCTGAGGATGTCGAGCACCTGCGGTCGATTCTGGCCGAAGCCCGAAGCCGTCTTCGCGAGGCGCCTCCCGATTCAAGCGCCCTTGTTCAGATCGACATCCGGCTGCACATTGCCCTGGCTGAAATCAGCGGCAACCCTGTATTCGCCGCGGTGGTCAAAATGGTGCACGAAACCATCCTGGGCTACTACGACCATCCAGCTTTTCGGCGTCCGGATGTTCTGGAAGAAAATTATCGGGATCTGGGCGCCATCGTTGATGCGGTCGCGGCCGGCGATGCCGAAAAGGCAAGGGTTTTGGCCCGCCGGCATGTGGGCCGCTTCAATCGACATTTGCAGAGTTAAATCGGGGATGAAACCGATCGGATCGCGTCCATTGGATTTCGGCGGGAACGAGACGCGCAACGGTTAAACCCCTCTCAATAAAATCAGCGGGGCGCTCATCGCGGGCCAACGGAAATCATCAAATCCGCCTGGCGCCGTTCCGCACCGCACGATCAAACCAACCCAGCAAGAGGATGGCATGCAGACCCAAGATTTCATCGAATTGGAGAATCGCCTCGGGGCCCATAACTACAAACCCCTGGATGTGGTCCTGACCCGCGGTCAGGGAATCTGGGTGTGGGATGTGGAGGACCGCCGCTATATGGACTGTTTATCGGCGTATTCCGCCGTCAATCAGGGCCACTGCCATCCAGCCATCCAGAAAACCCTGGTGGAGCAAGCCACCAAACTGACCCTGACCTCGCGCGCTTTCCGCAACGACCAGTTGGCCCTTTTCTACCAGGAACTTTGCGAACTGACCCGCTCGCACAAAATCCTGCCCATGAACAGCGGTGCCGAGGCCGTGGAAACCGTCATCAAAGCCGTGCGCAAATGGGGCTATCAGGTCAAGGGGGTTCCCCAAGACTGTGCCGAGATCATCGTGTGCGCCAATAACTTCCACGGCCGCACGATTACCATCGTGGGATTCAGCACGGACAGCAGCTCCCGACAGGACTTCGGGCCGTTTACGCCCGGATTTAAGATCATCCCCTTTGGCGACAGCGAGGCCCTGGAGAAAGCCATCACCCCCAACACCGTCGGATTCATGGTGGAACCGATCCAGGGCGAGGCCGGCGTGATTATCCCCCCGGATGGTTTTCTGCAACGGGCCAAAGCCATTTGTGAAAAGCACAATGTGGTTCTCATCCTGGACGAGATTCAAACCGGCCTGGGACGAACGGGCAAACTCCTGGCTGAAGAGCATGAAGGCATCGAGGCCGATCTGACCCTGTTGGGCAAGGCGCTCTCCGGCGGGTTCTACCCCGTCTCCGCCGTGCTCTCCAACAAGGAAGTCATGGACGTCTTGCGGCCGGGCGAGCACGGCAGCACCTTCGGCGGCAATCCCCTGGCCTGTGCGGTGTCGCGCACGGCCCTGCGGGTCCTGGTGGAAGAGGGCCTGATCGAAAACGCCGCCGTGATGGGGGACTATTTTCTGTCGGAACTAAAGAAACTCAAAGCGCCCCAGGTCAAGGAAATCCGCGGCCGGGGTTTGATGATCGGTATCGAATTTCACCCCGAGGCCGGCGGCGCCCGTGCCTATTGCCTGAAACTCATGGCGGCGGGGCTTTTGTGCAAAGAAACCCATGATCACATCGTACGCCTGGCCCCACCCCTGGTGATCCGGAAAGAAGACATCGACTGGGCCCTGGAGCGGATTGCCAAAGTCCTGAAGGCGGATTAGTCGCAAAGGATTCGAGGGGCCGAGGATTCAAGGGTTCGAGTGAAATGCAAATGCACGACAAACCCCTTATACTTTGGATTTTTTTATCCAAGTAAGACTTCTCCAGTAAAGCGGGAAACATCAATTCCCACCCGGAGGGAAAAAAGAAAAGGCCGGGAAGGAAGAACCTTTCCGGTCCCACAGCCAGGGCTGCCGCGTCTAGATCAAAGCGAACCGTTAGAAGCACAGCGCAAAATAACTTGCAACGCCGTCCTTCAGCGACAGGATGGGACCGATTCCCGCAGGGGGCATCCCTGCCGATGAACACGATTCAACCCGCGACAAAGTGAGGCCCCAAGTGAAACGCGACTTTATTCATGTGGACGATTTGACGAGCGATGAAATCAAGACGGTTCTAAGCCTGGCCCAGGAGGTCAAAGCCAAATTCCAGCGCCGGGAGGATTACCGGCCATTTGAAAATCAGACCCTGGCCATGATCTTCGCCAAACCGTCCGCGCGCACCCGGATATCCTTCGAAACGGGCTTTTATCGCCTGGGGGGCCATGCGATCTATCTCAATCCGCAGGACATCGAAATCGGCAAACGCGAAGCGGTCAAGGACGTCGCGCGGGTGATCAGCCGCTACAACGATCTGATCACGGCCCGCCTGTTCGACCACGCCCATATTCAGGAACTGGCCGCCTTCGCCACCGTGCCAGTCATCAACGCCCTGACGGACTACAACCACCCCTGCCAGATCATGGCGGATATGCTCACGATTCTGGAAACCCGCGGCCATCTGGAGGATCTTAAAATCGCTTACGTCGGCGATGGCAACAATATCGTACACTCCTGGCTGCGGCTGGCCGCGCGGTTGCCGCTGCATTTCGTATGCGCCTGTCCGCCGGACTACACGCCCGATGCGGCCACCGTCCAACGCGCCCGCGATGCCGGGCCGTCCACGATCGAAATCCTTCACGACCCCCTGGCGGCGGTACGCGACGCCGAGGTGGTCTACACCGATGTTTGGGCCTCGATGGGCCGGAAACACGAAATGGAAGTCCGCCAAAAGCATTTTCAGGGCTTCCAGGTCGATTCCCGCCTGATGGCCGCCGCCCGTCCCTCGGCCATCTTCATGCACTGTCTTCCGGCCCAGCGCGGTCTCGAGGTCACCGACGCGGTCATGGAATCGCCCGCTTCGATCGTATTTGCCCAAGCCGAAAACCGGATGCACGCGCAGAATGCGATCATGCTGTTTTTAACCGGTCGGACCTGAGCCCGGCAAGACCGGCAGCTTCAATTGAAACGCAAGAACTATGCTTACAGGGATTGAGGTAATATAACGGGCTCGGGGAGAATAAGGAACGACATATGATAGAAAACGTCCTCATCATGGGAGCCGCGGGGAGAGACTTCCACAATTTCAATATCTACTTTCGGGACAACGAACGCTACCGTGTCAAGGCCTTCACGGCCACACAGATACCGGACATCGAAGGGCGCTGCTATCCCGCGGCGCTGGCCGGATACCTCTACCCGGAAGGCATTCCGATCCATCACGAAGACCAGATGCCCGCATTGATTCGGGATCACAAGATCGACCTGGTGGCCTTTGCCTACAGCGACGTGCCCCACACGGCGGTCATGCACAAGGCCTCGCTGGCCATGGCCGAAGGGGCCGACTTCACATTGATCGGTGCCACCTACACCATGCTGCGCGCCACGAAGCCGGTGGTGGCGGTGTGCGCGGTCCGCACGGGCTGCGGCAAATCCCAGACCACGCGCCAGGTGTGCCGGATCATGCGCGAGCAGGGCAAGCGCGTGGTGGCCGTACGCCACCCCATGCCCTATGGCGACCTTACCCAGCAGGTGGTCCAGCGTTTTGCAACCTACGCCGACTTCGACCGCCACCGCTGCACGATCGAGGAGCGGGAAGAATACGAGCCGCTCGTCGCTCAGGGCATCGTGGTCTACGCCGGTATCGACTACAAGAAGATCCTGGAGTCGGCCGAACGCGAAGCCGATATCATCGTCTGGGACGGCGGCAACAACGACACGCCGTTTTACTACCCCGAGGTGCATATCGTGGTCTTCGATCCGCACCGCGCCGGTCACGAATGTCTTTACTATCCCGGGGAAACGAACATGATCATGGCCGATATCGCGGTGATCAACAAAGTCGACAGTGCGACGGCCGAAGATATCGACGTGGTGCGCGGCAACATCGCCCAACATGCGCCGGCGGCCGATGTCGTCCTGGCCGAATCGGCGATTCTGGTCGCGGACCCCGAGGCGATTCGCGGAAAGAGGGTGCTCGTGGTGGAAGACGGCCCCACCCTGACCCACGGCGAGATGACCTTCGGCGCCGGCGCCATTGCCGCGCGCCGCTACGGCGCCGCCGCCTTGGTGGATGCCGCGAAATCGGCGGTGGGCAGCATCCGCGAGACCTATGCGCGCAACCCCAATGTGCGTCAAGTGTTGCCGGCGATGGGCTACAGCAGCGAGCAGATCAAGGATCTGGAAGAAACCATCAACCGCACCGCGTGCGATCTGGTTTTGTGCGCCACGCCCATCGATCTGCCCAAACTGATCAACATCGACCGGCCCACCCTGCGGGTGCGCTATGAATACCAGGATGCCCCCCAGGGCCCGCGTTTGGAAGAAGTCCTGCGCCGCCGCCTCGCCGTCTGAGCGTCGGCGGCCCGGCGCCAGCAAGCGCGGCATCTGTTGGCTCGTTTTTTGACGGCCTCGAAGAAAGTCCGATCCACCCGAGGCGGATAAATATTGGCGCTACGCGTAGCCCTCGTCGGTCAGCGTACGCTAAGTACGCTTCATTCCTCGGGCATCAGCTGCTGTATCTCGAACATTTTGCGGCACTCTCCTAAACATAAAGGACCTGTATAAAATGTCTCCCCCCACCCTGCTGATCGCCCTGGGCGGCAACGCTTTGATTCGCAAACACCAGCGCGGCACCATTCGCGAGCAGTTTGCCAACCTTCAGATTCCGATGCAGCAAATCGCCCGGCTCGCGCGCGCCTACCGGATTGTCATCACCCACGGCAACGGCCCCCAGGTCGGCAACCTCATGCTGCAACAGGAATGCTGCGAGAGCGTGCCCCAACTACCGCTGGAGATCCTGGTGGCGCAGACCCAGGGGCAGATCGGCTACATGATCGAGTCCACCCTGGACACGGCCCTCATGGATCTGGGCATTCATTTCAAACAACCCTTTATCACCCTCATCAGCTATGTGGTGGTGGATGAAAACGACCCGGCCTTTGCCAACCCCACCAAGCCCATCGGTCCGGTGCTGAACGCGCCGCCCGCGGCTTACCCCTACCCCACCCGGCATACGGCCAAGGGTCTGCGGCGTGTGGTGGCCTCCCCCCAGCCCCTGACCGTGGTCGAAAGGCGCGAAATCAAAAAGCTGATCGAGATGGGTTTTATCGTCATTTGCTGCGGTGGCGGCGGTATTCCGGTGATAAGGGAGGGACGGCGCTTTCACGGGGTGGATGCCGTGATCGACAAGGACCTGGCGAGCGCCTGTCTGGCACGGGATATCGGTGTCGACCATTTCATCATGGCCACGGATGTTTCCGGCCTGGCGATCGACTTCGGTACCGCCGCCGAGCGCTTCCTTTCGGAGCTCGATGTGGAAGAACTCGAGGCCTATGCCCAGGCCGGCCATTTCCCCCCGGGCACCATGGGACCCAAAGCCCAGGCCGCGTCGGCATTTATCCGCAGCGGCGGTCGGCAGGCCGCGATCTGCGCCCTCGAGGATATCGAGCAAGCCGCCGTCGGCAAGGCCGGCACCCGCATTTTATCCGTGTGATCGCCGCTGCGCCGCCCTCAAGCGGAATCCATGCGCTCGCGGTAGTGCTTGGGGTAGGGCGCGATGCTGGCTTCATCGTCCCTCACGGCCATTACCAGGATGGCCTGGCCGGGATAGAAGAACACCCCGTGCGAACGGCCCAGCACGATCCCCTCGTGGCCCGAACGGATCACCCCGTTGCCGGTGGGGCGCCCCCAGACATCCTTCAGTTCGGCCACGACATCCCCCTTGCCCACCCGGTCCCCGGCCTGGACCAGGTGACGGACCACGCAGGCTTCCGGGACCCGCGGGGTGCGCATGCGCCGTACGGGATAGCCGGTGCGAATGACGCGTATATCCTCGATGGCCTCGGCGCTGTCCTCCAACATGCCGGCCCAGCGCAACACGTTGCGGGTGCCGGCACAGGCCGCCTTGATGATCGTGGGGTCCGGGGCCAGGCCGGTTCCCAGTTCGGCCGTGAAGGCCAGAATGCGTCCCCTCTGCAGCACGGCGCCGGAGGTCGTCCGGTGCAGGTTTTCCTTGATATAGGTTTCGGCCGGATACTCGGTGACCACCGTATGGCCGTAAGCCTTGAGCATGTTGTCCAGCTGATCGGACAGGGCCTGGGCCCGGGCCTGGTCCTGGGGATCGTCGCCACGGAAGAGAATTCGATCGCGCAGGGCAAACGACAGGGAGCCGATCCAGGCATTGTGGTAGTCGATCAGGTAATCCGCGGTCGCGGTCATTTCCAGATACAATCGCTGATAGGCCTGCTCCAACGATGTTGGGGGATCGAAATCGGGGTGATCCGTGCGGTCGGTCTTGGCTTCCGGCCACAGCCGGTTGGGATCGGCCTGGGCGTGATAGGGCTCCCGGGAGCCCGTGCGCAGCCCGGCCGGGTTGAGGGCCGGTATGGCCACCACCGTGCCTTTCAGGCGGGCCACCAGCTCGCGGGTCAGCAGTTCGTACAATACCAGCGGGCCGGCCTGCTCGGAACCGTGCACACCGGCCGTCAGCCAGAAGCATGGGCCCTCGCGGCGCCCCTGGGCAACGATGACCGGAAAGAACTCCACATGGCCGGTCGGGTGGGCCAGGGCGTGCCAGTGCCCGTAGCGGATTTCGCCGGGGGCCGCGGTTACGTCGCCGATCTTGATGATGTCACCCATGGGTTTTCCTCTTGGTGCAAGTCTTGGTTAGGGCCCTTCCACAAAAGGGCTCTTGCGGCCCCGGCCGGTGTTGGCGCGCTTTGGAAATCCCCGGACGCAGACGCTTTCCGCGTCGCCTTTCGACGACCTGAGGCCGACCGGCGGTCAATCGGCGCCGCTTCGAGGCGTTCGATGGGTGGATCGGACTTTTTACGAGACCGTCAGATATCGATGCCGTAGCGGCTGATTTTGTTGAGAAGCCCCTGGCGTGTGAGCCCCAGCATGCGGGAAGCCTGGGATCGATTGCCACGCGATTTACGCAGCGCATCCACGATCATCTTCTTTTCGATGCGCTGAACCGTTTTCTGCAGCGTGAGATCCGTGCCGCTCTCCACGGATTCGTCCGGGGATATGGAGGTTATCTTCTCGGAAAGACAATCGATCCCGATCTCCTTGTCGGGGCCGGCCAGGCAGACCGCCCTTTCGACCTCGTTTTGCAATTCACGAATGTTGCCGGGCCAGTTGAATCGCCCGAACATATCCAGGGTCGTCGGGGTGAAGCGGCTCACCGGCGCCTTGAATTTGCGGGCGCACTGTTCCAGAAAATAGGCGGCCAGGGCGGGAATGTCCTCCTTGCGCTCGCGCAAGGGGGGCAGCACGATGGGGAATACCTGGATACGGTAGTAGAGATCATCCCGAAATCGACCCTTTTTGACTTCCTGATAGAGATCGCGATTGGAAGAGGCGATCAAGCGGAAGTTCACATCGACGATGCCGGAACTGCCCACCGGACGCACCTGCCCTTCCTGTAGCACCCGCAGTAGTTTGATCTGCATGGCCGCAGGCATGTCGGCAATTTCGTCCAGAAACACGGTGCCCCCGTCGGCCATCTCGAACAATCCCTTTTTGTCCGACACCGCTCCGGTAAAGGCCCCCTTGACATGTCCGAAGAGTTCGCTTTCAAGCAGGTTCTCGGAGAGGGCGCCGCAGTTTTCCGCCACAAAGGGTTTGTCGCTCAGCGGCCCGCCGTAGTGAATCACGCGCGCGATCAATTCTTTGCCGGTGCCGGTCTCCCCCTGGATCAGCACCGAGGTCGCGGTGTTGATCACCTTTTCCACGAGACCGAAGACTTTCTGCATGGCGGGACTGGAGCCGATGACCCCCTGCAGATCGAAACGGTTTTGAACCTCGGATTGCAACCGCCGGTTTTCCACTTCCAGGGCGTCGGCATGCTGGCGCAACTCGCCATAGAGGCGTGCATTTTCAATCGAGATGGCAATCGGCCCGGCCAGAATCTCAAGCAGGCGGGCTTCACGGTCGCTGAAACGGCCCTCGATTTTGTTGAGCACGTACAGGACGCCGATCCGGTCCTTGCGTGTGTTCAGGGGCACGCAGATCATGGAGCGGGTCTTGAAATGCTGCTGCAGGTGAAGCTGGTTGGAAAAGCGCTCGTCCTTGGCGACATCCGGAATGACCACCGTCTGGTTTTCGCGAAAAACCCAACCGGCCACGCCGTAGTGATCCGGAAAACGCATTTGGGCGGCATCCTCGGGCTCCTGCTGGTCTTCCTCCTCTACCGTGCGGATGAAATAAAATTCCTGGCGGGCCGGATCGTGCAAGGCGATCGAGGCCCCCTCGATATTGAAGGCCCCTTTGACCTTCCTGAGGATATACTGCAGCAGTTGATTCAGTTCGGTGAAGGCCTGAATCGAAGCGGACACGTCGTGCAGAAGGGCCAGCTCGCGGTTGGAAAACGAAAATTCCTGCAATTCGGACTCCCTGGTCGTCATCGATAGAATTCCGGAAAACACATTGTGGAAACGTTGAAACGCGCCCGCCGGCAGGGTATCGGACAGCAGGCGACTTTACGTTCGGGGTTGCGGGCCGCTGGAAGACACATTTTCAAGCCCCAATCCGGGCGGCCGGTCCGTTTGTCTATTTCATTTACGGTATTTTGCCCTATATATCAACAACGTTTACAAAAACCCGTTCGTCGGCGTCGACGAAGGCCTCCGGGGCTCACCGGATCTGGTTTAATTCTTTTAATCATTCATATTAGTTATCCCCAAAACAACCCGCAAGACACCACGACTGCCTTCGCTGGCATTGTTCCTGCTAAAATAGCGAGCAACTACAACATAATGGATACCGGTGAAACGGTGATTGATCTCAACTTAAGACAACATAGACGATTTCGTTGTCCAGCGTGCAGGGCTACCCGGAAAAGCTAACCGCATGCCCGCTGCACGATACAATCACCAGCCAACCAACCGAGTCCCTCCTGAAGGATACGCCCCTACCCTCTCCGCGTGTTCTTCTCCCCGCCTGTCATCTGCCGGCTTTGACAGGCGGGTTTTTTTGGTGCCCATGTACGGAATATCATTCACCACTGTGAAATATTTTCCATCCTGTTCCAACAAATTATCCAATTATGGGCAATGGGTAGCCGTTTTCCATCCCCGGGAACCCTTGCCAACCGGCCCAAAGGAAGAAATACCGGACTTGAAGCGTTATCATCATAAACAGGCATGAGTTTTGCTGCTACAGAAGTCAACATGGCACCCGCTGATACAGGAGAATAACATGGGACTTGCTCTGAACACTTTTGATCTGATCGGAATCGTTCTAGCCGTGTCCGCCCTGGTACGTTTGGCCATCGCCTAACCGGCTGTTGAAAGTATCACGCCTGGTACCGGGCGCAACTGTCCACGCGCCGACGGTCAAAAGCCGTCGGCCATCGGCCCGACGCGGCCGCTTGTGCCGCCATTCGGCCCGCCCTAACACGATCGCGTCGCAAACCCTCGCCCCCGACCCATCTCCCATGGGGAGATAGCAAGATCGTTGACGCCCCGCCGTTTTTCTGCGTAATACCGCTTTGAGACCCGTTTCGCTTGCTTACCCCGCGTTTATTCGCTGGAGTGTTTCCATGCCGGAACTGCCCGAAGTGCAGACCATCGTCAACGACCTGATCGCCGCCGGCTTGGTGGGCTGCCGTTTTTCATCCGTAACCATCCGCTGGCCCGGCGTTATCCACGGAATGCGCGCCGGCACCTTCCGCCGGCGGGTGATGGACCGCCGCATCGCGGCCATCGCGCGGCGGGCCAAATTCATCATCTGGACACTGGACGATGAGACCCGTGTTCTGGTGCACCTGCGCATGACCGGACGTTTGCACTTCGCCGCCCCGCGGAGCCGCTATGCCCGACACGAACACATCGCCTTCCGCCTGGATGACGGACGCCAGCTGCGCTTCCATGATACCCGCAAATTCGGCCGTTTCTACCTGCCGAGAGATCCTGCGGCCATACTCGCACGGCTTGGCCCGGAACCCCTGGCATCCGGATTCACGGCCCGCAAGCTAAGCCGGCGCCTCGACGCCCGACGGCGCCAGCTCAAGCCGCTGCTGCTGGACCAGCAGTTCATTGCGGGGCTTGGCAACATTTACGTGGACGAGGCCCTGTGGGACGCGCACCTGCATCCCCTGCGCACGGCAGACACCCTGGATGCCGACGATGCCCGCCGCCTGCACCGGGCCATTCGCAAAGTCTTGCGCCGGGGGCTTAAAAATCTCGGCACCACGCTGGGCACCGGCGAGACGACCTTTTACTCCCTGGCCCGCCACCGGGGCCGCAACAAGGACCGCCTGAATGTCTTCCGCCGCACCGGCGCGCCCTGCCCCCGCTGCCGCACCCCCATCGAGCGCCTGGTGGTGGGGCAGCGCAGCACGCACGTTTGCCCGAGCTGCCAGCCGGCTGCCAGAGGTTGATTGGTTAGATTATCCGTGCAAACCCTCGATCAAGGCCGCTCCCCACACCCGCCATCCGACCTTACAGGGAGGCCGCATGAACGAAATGCTCCCCGAACCGGAAACCTATTTTCAGGGTTTGCTGCCCCGTCGCGGGGCGCTTCTGAAACGGCTCGAGGCCGAAGCCCACGCCGAGGACATTCCCATCGTCGGTCCGGTGGTGGGTGAACTGCTCTATCTTCTGGCCCGCTTCGGCCGGCCGCGACGCGTGCTGGAACTGGGGACCGCCACCGGTTATTCCGCCGTCTATCTGGCGCAGGCCTGCCGGGAAACCGGGGGCGAACTGGTGACCCTGGAATACGATCCGGCCCTGGCCCGCCGCGCGCAGGCCAATCTCAAGGAAGCCGGACTGGAGGCCGTGGCGCAGATTACGCAAGCCGAGGCGCTGGGCTGGCTGGCCAAGACCACCGCACGCTACGACCTGGTTTTCATGGATATCGAAAAGGAAGACTACGTCAAGGCGCTGCCCCACTGCCGCCGGATTCTCTCGACCAACGGGCTGCTCGTGGCCGACAACGTGGGCTTCCGGGACGCCGACGCCTTCAACCGCGCCATCGCGGCGGACCCGGGCTGGCGCCCGGTCAGTCTCTACGCGCTGCTTCCCGGCCACTCGCCGCTTTACGATGGGCTGTGCCTGGCGGTCAAACGCGCTTGACGGATTCGTAAAAAGCCCGATAGCGGCGTTACGCTACGCCCCTCGTCATTGCGGCATACTGTCAGTACGCCTCATTCCTCGGGGCTTGCAAGCCTTGCTATCGGGCTTTTTACGAATCCGTCTTTTCTTGATGGGATTGTAAAAATAATTGTTTTCGTCATGCTGGTCCCGGATCAGGTCCGGGAGGACGTATCCGGCATCCAGAACATGCTGGCATTATAAGTCCGACCTTGACAGGCGGTGCACGGGGCGGTGTATAGGTCAGTGTCCAGCCATTGTTAGCATCTTTCTGTCCGGGCCGGCGTTGACGTCCTTGGAGAAACCCTTTACGCCCCCGGCACACGCCGCGTCGCGGCGACCACGCTTCGATCCCTGCTGCCCGGAGGGATCAACCCAATCCGAAAGGAGGCATGCCATGAAGCATTGGTTCCCGGTTGTTCTCGTTCTGATCGTCGGCCTGGCATTAACGCCCGTCCATGCGGCCACGCCGAAGAACACCCTGGTGATGGCCTGGCAGTTCGACGACATCATCACCCTGGATCCGGCCGAGATTTTCGAATTTTCCGCCGCCGAGTACGCCGGCAACGCCTATGACCGCCTGATCGGCTACGACGTGACGGATGTCAGCACGATTTACGGGGTGGTGGCCGAAAGCTGGCAGGTGGATTCCGACGGCAAGACCTATACCTTCAAGATCCGCCAGGGTATCAAGTTCGCCTCGGGCAATCCCCTGACCGCCGAAGACGTGGCCTTCTCCCTGCAGCGCACGGTCACCCTGGACAAATCCCCGGCCTTCATCCTGGGGCAGTTCGGCTTTACCGCCGCGAACGTACGCGATCGGATCAAAGCCACGGGTCCTTACACCGTTGTTCTCCAGACCGACAAGACCTATGCGCCGACTTTCGTTCTCTATTGCCTGACTGCCACCGTGGGCTCGGTGGTGGACAAGCAAACCGTCATGGCCCACGAAGTCGACGGCGACCTGGGCCATGCCTGGCTTCGCACACATCACGCTGGCTCCGGACCGTTCAAGCTGAACCAGTGGAAACCCAGCGAGCTGCTCATGCTGGACGCCAACGCCGACTACTGGGACGGCGCCCCGGCCATGAAACGCGTGATCATCCGGCACATCCCCGAGCAGGCCACCCAGCAGCTTCTGGTGGAAAAGGGCGATATCGACATTGCCCGCAATCTGGGTCCCGATCAGATCAAGGGTCTGCAGGGCAATGACGCGGTGCGCATCAAGTCATCCCCCAAGGGGGGCATTTTCTACCTGGGGCTCAATCAGAAACACCCGGCCCTCAAGAAACCCCAGGTCCGGCAGGCCCTGAAGTATCTCGTCGACTACGACGGCATTGCCGAGACCATCCTCAAGGGTGCGATGGTGCCCCACCAGGCCTTTCTGCCCAAGGGTTTTCTGGGCGCGCTCGAAGATAAACCCTTTGCGCTCGATCCCGACCGGGCCAAGAAACTCCTGGCCGAAGCCGGCTACCCCGAGGGCCTGACCCTGACCATGGATACCCGCAACAACTTCCCGACCCTGGACATGGCCCAGGCCATTCAGTCCACCTTCGCCATGGGCGGCGTGAAGCTGGAAATCATCCCCATGGACGGCAAGCAGGCGCTCACCAAGTACCGGGCCCGCAACCACGAGATCTACATCGGCCGCTGGGGACCGGACTACCAGGACCCGCACACCAATGCCGACACCTTTGCCCGCAATGTGGACAATTCGGACGATGCCAAGGCCAAGCCCCTGGCCTGGCGCAACGCCTGGGACATCCCCGAGATGAGCCGCCAGACCGATGCCGCCGCCCGGGAAAGCGATCCCGACAAACGCGCCCGGATGTATCTCGAGATCCAGCGCGAACACCAGGAAGTATCGCCCTTCGTGATCATGTTCCAGGAAATCGAGGTGGCCGCCGAGCGGGCCAATGTGAAAAATTTCATTCTCGGCCCGGCCTTCGACAGTAATTTCTACCGTCACGTCACCAAATAGGCCCCATGGGATCTGATGCCCGTCAGCCGGCCCGGGGCCGCCACGCCTGGCGCTGGGGCCGTAAAATCGCGACCCTGGCCCTCTCGGTGGCCCTGACCTTCCTGGGGCTTCTGTTCGTCACCTTTCTGATCGGCCGGGTGGTGCCCATCGACCCGGTCCTGGCCGCCGTGGGCGACCGTGCCCCGGCGGAGGTCTACGAGCGGGTGCGCGTCGAACTGGGCCTGCACCTGCCCCTCTACCAGCAGTTCTTCGTCTATCTCGCCAAGGTCGTCCAGGGTGACCTGGGCCATTCGGTGCTGACCGCCAATCCGGTTACCAAAGACATTCTACGGGTGTTTCCGGCCACCTTAGAGTTGGCCACGGCGGCCACCTTCTTCGGCGTGCTGCTGGGAATCCCCATGGGCGTCATGGCGGCCGTGCACCAGGGCCGCTGGCCCGACCAGATCCTGCGCGTGGTCGGTCTCTTCGGCTACTCCATCCCAGTCTTCTGGCTGGGCCTGATGGGACTGCTGCTTTTTTACGGGCGGCTGGACTGGGCGCCGGGGCCCGGGCGGCTGGATGTCTTCTACGAGGGGCTGATCACGCCAGTCACCGGCGTGATCCTGATCGACAGCGCCATGGCCGGCGAGTGGGAGATCTTCCGTAACGCCCTGGCCCACATCGTCCTGCCGGCCGCCATCCTGGGCTATTTCAGTCTGGCCTATATCAGTCGCATGACACGCAGCTTCATGCTGGAGCAGTTCAATCAGGAGTACATCACCACGGCCCGGGTCAAGGGCGCCAGCGAGCGCAGCGTCATCTGGCGCCATGCCCTGGGCAACGTGCGTATCCCGCTGGTGACGGTGATCGCTCTGAGTTACGGCAATCTGCTGGAGGGCTCCGTGCTGACCGAGACAGTCTTTGCCTGGCCGGGTCTGGGATTATACCTGACCCACTCGCTCCTGAGCGCCGACATGAATGCCGTCCTGGGCGGCACCATCGTGGTGGGGGCCGTCTTCATCGGCATCAACCTGCTTTCCGACGTTCTCTACCGCGTCATGGATCCCCGCGCCCGATGACAGCTACACCGGCCACCCGGCCACAAAGGGGTTCCCTCGCCCGCTGCCGCGCCTGGCTCCTTTCCGCCGCCCCGCAATCCCGCCGGCAGGCGCGGCTGGGAAGGGCCTATCTGGCCTGGCGTCATTTCGCCGAAAACCGCCTGGCCGTCGTGGGACTGGGCATCATCGTCTTGCTGGTGGCCGTGGCCGCGCTGGCGCCGATCCTGGCCCCTTACTCTCCCAACGCCCCCGCGCTGACCCAGCGTCTGCTGGCCCCGGGCCCGGCCCATTGGCTGGGAACCGACGAACTCGGCCGCGACATCCTCTCGCGCATTATCTTCGGGGCGCGGCTGACCCTCTACGTGGTGGCCCTGGTGGCGGTCATCGCCGCGCCGGTGGGACTTCTGATCGGCACCATCGCCGGTTATGCTGGTGGTTTCCTGGACACGCTCTTGATGCGCATCACGGATATCTTCCTGGCCTTTCCCAAGCTGATCCTGGCCCTGGCCTTCGTTTCCGCCCTGGGGCCGGGGATCGAGAACGCCATCATCGCCATCGCCGTCACGGCCTGGCCGCCCTACGCCCGCATCGCCCGGGCCGAAACCATCACCATCCGCAACACCGAGTTTATCAAGGCCGCCCGGCTTCAGGGCGCCGGCCCGGTGCGCCTGGTCTGGGGGCATGTCATGCCGCTGTGTCTGTCCTCGCTGATCGTGCGGGTGACGCTGGATATGGCCGGCATCATCCTCACGGCCGCCGGTCTCGGGTTTCTCGGACTGGGGGCTCAGCCTCCGTTGCCCGAATGGGGGGCCATGATCTCCAGCGGCCGCAAATTCATGCTCGATCAGTGGTGGGTGGCCGCCATGCCGGGTGTGGCCATCTTCATCGTCAGCCTGGGATTCAATCTCCTGGGCGACGGGCTGCGGGACGTTCTCGATCCCAAGGCCGAGGAGCGTTAGATGAGCGCCCTGCTCGAGGTCGACAATCTGCGGGTGACCTTCACCTCGCACAAAGAGACGGTCCAGGCGGTCCGCGGCGTCAGCTTCGCCATGGGCCGGGAAAAGCTGGGCATCGTGGGCGAGTCCGGCTCCGGGAAATCCGTCACCTGCCGGGCCCTGCTGGGTCTGGTGCGCGCCCCGGGTCGCGTGCGCTACGACGGGCTGCGCTTCGACGGGGAGGATCTGCACCCCGCGGATCAGCGCCGCATGCAGGCGATCCGTGGCCGCCGCATCGCCATGGTCATGCAGGATCCCAAATACTCCCTCAATCCCGTCATGACGGTGGGCCGGCAGATTGCCGAAGCCTACCGGATTCACGCCCGCGCCACCCCGCAGGAGGCCCGGCAACGAACCCTGGAAATGCTGACGGCCGTGCGCATCCGCCAGCCGGAGCGGGTCTACGATACCTATCCTCACGAGGTTTCCGGCGGCATGGGCCAGCGCATCATGATCGCCATGATGCTGATCCCGGGACCGGACCTGCTGATTGCCGACGAGCCCACCTCGGCGCTGGACGTGACGGTCCGGCTCCAGCTTCTGGCCATCATGGACGACCTGGTGCAGGCCCGCGGGATGGGGCTGATCTTCATCAGCCACGACCTCAATCTGGTGGCCTCGTTCTGCGACCGGATCATCATCATGTACGCCGGCCGGATCATGGAGACCTGCCGCGCCGGCGACTTGCACCGGGCGAGCCATCCATACACCCGCGGCCTTCTCAACTGCCTGCCGCAGATCGACCAGCCCGACACTTATCTACCGGTCCTCGAACGGGATCCGGCCTGGCGGGACGAGGCGCCATGATCCAGGTCGCCAATCTCCAGGTGGTCTTCGGACGCGGACGACGCGCCAACCCGGCCCTGCGCGGGATCTCCTTCGCGGTCGCCGCCGGGGAAGTCTACGGCATCGTGGGGGAATCGGGCTCGGGCAAATCCACGGTACTCAATGTACTGAGCGGCCTTTGGCGCCATTGGTCGGGCCAGGTCTCCATCGACGACCGTCCCATGGCCGGCCGCCGGGACCGCGCCTTTCACAAAGAAGTCCAGATGGTTTTTCAGGATCCCTACGGATCGCTTCATCCCCGGCACACCGTGGACCGGATTCTGTCCGAACCGGTGGCCATTCATCGGTTGGGGCAAAGCCAGGCCCGCGTGCTCCGGGCCCTCGAAGAAGTGGGGCTGGACAGCGCCTTTCGCTTCCGCTATCCCCACCAGCTTTCCGGCGGCCAGCGCCAGCGGGTGGCCGTGGCCCGGGCCCTGATCCTGGAGCCCCGGATCCTGCTCCTGGACGAGCCGACCTCGGCCCTGGACGTCTCGGTCCAGGCCGAAGTGCTCAATTTGCTCACGCGCTTGCAACGCGAGCGCCGGCTGACCTATATTCTGGTCAGCCACGATCTGGCCGTCGTGGCCCACATGTGCCGCCGCCTGGCCGTCATGCGCCGCGGCGTCATCGTGGAAGAACTGACCGTGGAGCACCTGCGCCAACGCCGGCCCCGCCACCCCTACACGCGCCAGTTGATCAGCGCCAGCATCGGCTACGACCGCCAGGCCGCCGAGGCCCAAGCGGAAATCGACGCCGAGGGGGAGGGGGATTAAAAAACCCAGGGGTCGAGGGTTCCAGGATTCGAGGGCTCGAGTGGAATAAATTTGGAGTGAATCTATCCCAATAAAGAAAAGTAACAGCCAGTTGATTTAAAAACTTACCAGCAGGTTAGAATTACCAGAGAACATCTGCCGGAGGTCGAAAGTCAGATCATCGCCAAGCAGGAGTAATCCAATGGACCCTAAACTTGCCCGCCGGGCCGCCCAACTCAACGACCGGGCCTTTGTGGTCGATGCCCATTTCGACCTGCCCTGGGACGTGGCCAACCAGCGCGAGCGCGGCGGCCGAGAGGTGATCGCCACCCAGTATCTCGAACGCTTCCGCGAGGGCGGCTTCAATCTGATCGTGGCGGCGATCTTCATCGATAACTACTTCCTGCCGGAAATGGGCTTGCGCCGCGCCCTGGATCAGATCAGCCATCTGACGGAAGAGCTCGACGGCCTTGCCGAATCCATGGTGCTGTGCCGCAGTATGGAAGATATTCGCCAGGCCGAGGTCGGCGGGCGCATCGCTCTGCTGCTGTCCTTGGAGGGCGCCGACCCGCTGCAGGGCGATCTGCGGCTGTTACGGATCTTCTACGACCTGGGGGTCCGCGGGCTGGGCCTGACCTGGAGCCGGCGCAACCACGCCGCCGACGGGTGCGCCTTCAGCGCCGCCGCCGATGCGCCGCAGGGCGGTTTGACCCCCTTCGGCCGGGCGCTAGTGGAAAAGGCCGAAGACCTGGGCATGCTGATCGATGTCAGCCATCTGAACGAGGCGGGTTTCCGGGACGTGATGGCGATAGCGCAATCGACCGTCATCGCCTCGCATTCCAACTGCCGCGCACTGGCGGACACGCCCCGCAACCTGCGCGACGAGCAGATCGAGGCCCTGGCAAACCAGGACGGGG
>JASJED010000105.1 GCA_030065585.1 Desulfobacterales bacterium
CGCCGCTCATAGCCCAGCATGCGGCAGTAGGCGTCGTTGACCTCGACGATATTGAATTGATCGTCCATCATCAGGAAACCCTCGGCCGCCGTCTCCAAAATCCGGCGGAACTTGGCCTCGCTGCGGCTGAGTTCCTCCTCGGCCAATTTGCGTTCGGTGATGTCGACGACGATCCCCTGGTAGTAGATGATCTTACCGTCCGCATCGCGCTCGGTCGTCGTGGTATCCTCGACCCAGCGGGTTTGTCCGTCACGGGTCACGATTCGGTAATATTGGGTGTAGTCACCGATATCCTGCTCGGCATAGCCCCTGATTTCCTCCCCCAGCCGCTCATGGTCGTCCGGGTGTACAATCTGCTCGAAGCGCACCCGTTCTTCCAGAAAATCTTCGGCGGAATAACCGGTCAGGGCAATGTTTTCCGAGACGTAGACCAGGCGGGGGTTCGGCTCCGGCAGACGCCGGAAGAGAACCACCGGGCTTTTTTCCACAATCTTCATCGCCAGCCGCAGACGCTCACGAACGTCGTCGGTGGCCCCTCTATCCATCGGCGGCAGATTGGGCATCGTCTTATTCTCCCTTTTTTGGACCTTCAAACGGCCTAATAGTCAAAAAAATAGACAGTGCGCGGCGGCCTGGCAACTTGAGCAATGGCGCCGAGGGCAGCTGAAGGTAGCGCCGGCATGACGTCTTTCACCCTTTTTGACTGAAATTATTGGATATATCGACTTGCACCCGTCAATCTATTGGGCTATATAAATGAAATAATGCGCATAGCAAAGGAGGACGGCGGTAATGCGACAAACCGGTAGGCGGGGATTGACACTGATCATCTGTTGTTTGGGGTTCGCATTCGTATTTCCGGGAAAAACCTATTCCCAGAGCCAGACCGACAGCCTTTTCAAGGCGGCGACCCAGGGCAATCTCGAAATGGTTCAAACGCTCCTGGACAGTGGTGTTCCGGTCAACGCCCAGAACCAGGCCGGGTGGACCGCCCTGATGAAAGCCTCTCTGGAGGGCCGGCTCAACATCGTTCAGGAACTGCTCAAACGCGGCGCGGATGTCAACATCAAGGGTCGGGCCGGGTGGACCGCTCTCATGCAGGCGGCCCAATTCGGGCATCTGGGAATCGTCAAACTGCTGGTCGACAAAGGCGCCCGACTCGATGACCAAAGCGTCAACGGATCTTCCGGTCTCATGTTTGCTGCCAGCAATGGTCATCTAAAGGTCGTAGACTACCTTCTGGCCAAAGATGCCCGCGTCAACTTCCAGGATCGACTGGGGCGCTCAGCCCTGTACCTGGCCGCATCTGAAGGGCATGCCACCATCGTCAAGCAGCTTCTCGCTCACGGTGCCAACGTCAATCTGACCAACAATTCCGGCAAAACCGCTCTGGACATCGCCCGCGGCGAGGGACATACCCAGGTCGTCGACATTCTCAAAAGCGATTAGCGGCGGTTTCCCAACCTTGGATTGCGTCTGAGGGCCAGGCACCGCCTTATGCCCTCCACCGTGAATCCCAGCCATCGAACAACTCCCCCCTCAACCTTTGGGCCCCCCAGGTCGTAAGGGTATGGTACAACCCATTATCGGATCCTGATACCGGAATCAGTGTACTTGACAGGGTGCTTTAATGGTCTAGTATTGTCTAAGTTTTCTTTGACAAAACATCAGATCACATCATAAGGAGAAACACATGAGCACCAATCATAAAAATAAATTCAATGACGCCATGGCCGCTTTTGTAAGTCAAGATTACGGCACCTGTATAAACCAACTTTCCGAGGTGTTGCGCGAGGACACGACCCACAAGTTGGCTTTCGTTTCACGTGGCGCAGCCTTCATGCGCACCGGCAACCATCAAACCGCCCTTGAAGATTTCGACCGGGCCATCGCGATCGATCCCCAATACGCCCGCGCCTATCATCTGAGAGGACTGGCCCGCGAAGTCCAGGGTGACGACCAGGGCGCGCTGGATGATTTCAACCAGGCGATCGATTTGGCGCCCGATTACGGCGCCGCCTTTCACAGCCGCGCCACCCTTTTCACCAAACTGGGACAAACCGAGCGGGCCACCGAAGACATCCAGATGGTCACTCAGCTTACCCAGCAGAACATTGAAAGCTTTGCCAACGAGAACAATATCTGGCGCTCGCAGCACATGCATGTGGAATCCATGATGGAAACCGAAATGAACCGCTGATCTTTTTGGCAATTGGAGATTTACCGACATGGATGAAACCATATTTTTAAACATGATTAAAACAACAGTTGAAAAACATGGTTGCACTATTGTAGATATCGACATGGAAAACCATGTTCTGAACTTGGACGGCCCTGATGAATCCGTTGCCAATTGCGCCCGCGCCATTGCGGAACTCGTCGGTGAGGCCTGAACCGGATTTCACCGCGGTGTTCCCATAAAACGGATTTTCAACCGTCGGCTGGAGTTTTTGGACCAGGGAAAACATTGTGTGCCAGGTCAAAAAAACTACCTGCCGACAGAATGAACCTCAAACTGTGTAAGTTAAGATAGGAACGAATCGTATAGACCCGAGGTGATAATCATGCCCAAAGTGGCTGTTTTTCCGATTGGCTATGTCAGCATCACCACCGGACTTTCAGCCCATGTCCTGCGGGCCTGGGAGCGTCGCTACAAAGCGGTAAAGCCCGGCCGGTCGGCCAGTGGGCGGCGCCTGTATTCGCAGGAGGATATAGATCGTCTCGCACTGCTCAAGCGAGCGGTTGCGAAGGGAAACAGCATATCGCAAATTGCTGGTCTCGACGATGCGACGCTCGCCGGTTTGACCGGCCTTCCCCCAGGGCCGCATCTTTCGGAAACGCCCTACACCGCGTCATCCGGCGCGGCGCCGGTATACGCTATTGAAGACATCATCGACACTTGTCTGCAAGCCATGGCCGCGTTAGATGACGCCGGCCTTCACCAAACATTGCAGATGGCCACGCTGAACCACAGCCGCCAAGCCATCATAGATACGGTCATCGTGCCTTTCATGGCGGAAATCGGCAGGCGCTGGTCCAAAGGCGAACTACGCATTGTTCACGAGCATCTGGCTTCGAGCGTGGTGAATGCCTTTCTCGGCAACATGTTGACCCGTCAAAAAAAAGATTCTACGCGCTCCCCGCGCATGCTGATCGCAGCGCCGGCAGGCCAGTGGTGTTTTCTGGGCGCTCTGGCGGTGGCCGTCACGGCTCAGGATCAAGGCTGGGAGCCCGTTTTTTTGGGGCCTGACCTGCCGAGCGAGGAAATCGCCGCTGCTCGGCTGGCCCTCAATCCTCAATTGATTGCCCTGAGCATCACCTGCCGGACCAACGATGCCTTTGTTGAAAGCGAGTTCCAACGCCTGTCGCATCTCCTCGAAGGGCAATGTCCATTCATTGTGGGCGGATTTGCCAGTGATATGTACCGCTCTAGCATTGAAGCGGCCGGCGGTGAATGCTGTCCGACGACCGATTGCCTGATCGAACGCTTCGCGAAACCCCTGTAGGCCCCCCTCTTTTATAATATTTATTTATTGAATTATTCCAAATATATACAATTTTTCATCTAAAGCATTAGATGAATCTATTCAGATCATCCGGTGGCCTCTCCGCTCGACCAATAGGGCCCGTCGTCGAGTTCCGTCATACCAATGCTGGTACTAGACTTGCCGGCTAGTCTGATCTGCCATAGATTCTTGACCGGGTGCCGTAGCCGACGGTTTTGTACGGCAGCCATCCCCACCAATAATCCGTGCAAAAAACTTAAAACCAAGAGGAGGTCTTCCATGAGCGCGCGTGCCCAGGCATTAGCCGAAAAAATCGAGGCATTCAATCGTGACTTCATTGATTGCGTGCACAATTGCAACGACGCCGATTGGCAAAAAACCTGTCAGGCGGAAGATTGGCCGGTGGGCGTCGTCATACGCCATGTGGCCGACGGCCACTACGGTGTAATGGCCTTGGCCCAAATGATCATCAAAGGCAATCCCCTGCCCGAGCTTACGATGGAGACCGTCATCCAGATGGGCAACGATCATGCCCGCGACCACGCCGACTGCACACGCGAGGAAGTGTTGGCCCTTTTGGAGAAAAACGGTCGCGCCGTTAGTGAATTTATCGCTAACTTGACCGAAGACGAGCTTGATCGCCAGGGGCAGATGGCCCTGCTCGGGGGTGACGTATCCGCCCAGCAAATTATGGAGATGCTCATTCTGCAATCCGGCGGCGATCATCTGTCGAGTGTGCGGGCCGCCATTACGGGCTGATCGGGATGCCCCCATCCGCGCAGCTGCCTGCCGCCGTCGATATGGGGCTTTCCCTTGACGACCGATTGGCTCCCTGCCTTCGCCCCCCTTTTGCGCCCCTGAACGGTATTCAGCGTCTGATCTCCTGCCAAAAATAAAACTGAGCATATTCTCATTAATTCCTTGACATCTCGCCCTGTCAATCTTTATTTTGGGTATAATCTCAATTTAAATGGTGTCGTCAGGACGTTTGATGGTGTCCAGTTATGCGCTTCGATCAGATACATTAAGCGATAAAGGAGAACAGGCCAATGGCCAAAATCGCCGTTACCAGCGAAGGACCCAACCTGGATGCCCGGGTGGATTCCCGTTTCGGACGGGCTGCCGGCTTCATCCTGGTGGATCCCCAAACCATGCATTTCGAATATGTGGACAATGGGGCCTCCCAGGTTATGGCCCAGGGCGCGGGCATTCAGGCCGCCGAAAGCGTATCACGCGCCGGCGCCGATGTCCTCCTGACAGGTTTCGTGGGCCCCAAGGCCTTCCAGGCCCTGGCCGCCGCCGGCATCGATGTCGGTCAGGAGGTCGATGGCCTGACGGTGCGTGAAGCGGTGCGCCGGTTCATCAACGGCGCTATCCCGCTGACCCACGCCCCCAATCACCGGCGTGCCCAACAATGATCATCGCCGTTGCCAGTGGTAAAGGCGGCACCGGGAAAACCACGGTGGCCGCCTCTTTGGCGGTCGTCTGGGAAAGACCCCTGGCGGTGGTCGACCTGGATGTGGAGGCCCCCAATCTGCACCTTTTCCTGGAGCCGGAATTGACGGCTTCCGAAACGGCCTTCATGGAGATCCCCCAGGTGGACGCATCGCGATGCACCCGCTGCCGTGCCTGTGTGGACCTGTGCCAGTTCAAGGCCATCAGTCTTTTGGGCGATGCTTTGATGACCTTCCCGGAAATGTGCCACGGCTGTGGCGCCTGCATGGCGGTCTGCCCCGAGAACGCCATGCGACCCGGCCGAAGACCCCTGGGGGCCATAAGCTGGGGGCATGCCGGCCCCATCCGCTTCGCCATGGGCCGGCTCAAGATCGGCGAAGCCATGAGCCCCCCGCTGATTCGGCGCACCCGGCAGAAAATCGAAGTCCTGGCACGCACGGGTGCCGCAGACATCATCATGGACGCCCCGCCCGGTGTTTCCTGCCCGGCGGTCAACGCCGTGATGGCCGCCGATGTCATCCTTCTGGTCACCGAACCCACGCCCTTCGGCCTGTTCGACCTGCGGCTGGCCGTCCAGGCCTTCGACCCCCTGGGCTCCCGCCTGGGCGTGGTCGTCAACCGGGCCGGCATCGGCAACCGGGATGTCTACCGTTTTTGCGACCAGCGCGGCATCGACATCCTGGCGGAAATCCCCTTCGAGCGCGATCTGGCGGAAGTTTACGCCCGCGGCGGCATTATCGCCCAGGCCCGGCCGGCCATCCGGGAGCGCTTCCGGCAACTGGGGCGCAAACTCGCTGCCAACCGGGAGCCTTCAACCGCAGACCACTTCAAGGCGGTGCGTCATGCCTGAGATTGTCATCCTGAGCGGGAAAGGCGGCACGGGCAAGACCTCCTTGACGGCGGCCTTTGCCCATCTGGCCCAAAACCACGTTATCTGCGATCTGGACGTCGATGCCCCGGACCTGCATCTCCTGCTCCACCCCAGGCCGCGTCATACGGAAGCGTTCATATCCGGTCATGAAGCCCGAATTCGCGCCGCGGCCTGCAATCGCTGCGGCCAATGCATCGACCTTTGCCGATTCGGTGCCATCATGGAAACCGATCCCCCTGTGGTGGATCCGCTTAAATGCGAAGGCTGCAAATTGTGCGTCAGCCGCTGTCCGCAAACGGCGATCGATTTCCTTCCGCGGCATTGCGGCGACTGGTATGTTTCCGACACCCGCCTGGGCCCGATGGTGCATGCCCAGCTTTTTCCGGCCGAAGAAAATTCGGGACGTCTGGTCGCGCGTCTGCGCCAGGAGGCCCGTGAATTGGCCCGGCAGACCCGGCGGGATCTGATTCTCGCCGACGGCCCCCCGGGTATCGCCTGCCCTGTGATCAGTTCGCTTTCCGGGGTCGACCTGGCCGTCGTGGTGACGGAACCCACACCGTCCGGACGCCACGATCTTGAGCGGATTGCCAATCTGACGGCGCATTTCAAGATCACCACCCTGGTCATCATCAACAAGTGCGACTTAAACCCCGCCCAGATGGCGGCCATCGAAACGGATTGTCGTCGCCATGGTCTGACCGTCATCGCCGCCCTGCCCCACGATCCGGCCGTTACCGCGGCGATGCTCGCCGGTCAGACCGTCACGGAGTATGCCGCCAATGGTTTCAGCCTGCATCTGCAGAATGCCTGGGCGGCGATTCAAGATTATCTAAGCCACAACCGAAGAAAGGAATGAACCCAATGCAAACCGTCGTCGCCATACCCACCTCGCAGCCCGGTGGACTGGATGCGCCCTTGGGGGCCCATTTCGGTCACTGCGATCTCTACACGTTGGTAACCTTAAAGGACGGCGCGATCGACAGCGTTGCCATAATTCCCAACGTGCCTCATCAGCAGGGCGGCTGCATGGCGCCCGTCAACTACCTGGCGGCCAAAGGGGCCAAGGCGCTGATTGCTGGCGGCATGGGCCTGCGCCCGCTGATGGGTTTCAACCAGGTCGGCATCCAGGTGTTCTTCGGTGGGGCCGTCCCTTCCGTGGGCGAGGCGATCGCTGCCTTTATCCAGGGTCAACTGCCCGAATTCGGCCAACAGCATACCTGCGGCGGCGGCCAGGGACACTGACCCCCCAAGCGGGCTGCGAAGGCCCGGGGTCCTGCGGGGGGACCGTGAAGGCTGTCAAAAGCCGCAGGCCGCCGCAAACAAGGCATTCGTACGGGAAGGAATTAGCATGCCGCACATTCTGATGGTCACCAACAAACGCGAGAACCTGGCATCCCTGGCGCGCGCCTTGGGCGCGGAGGACACGGTGACAGTGCACTGGGCCTTCAAGCGATCCCAGGCCCTGGAACATGTTGCGGCTTACCGGCCCGATCTCGTGGTGGTGGACGAATATATCGGCTACCTGAACAATCTGGAATTCATACGGCAGCTCCTGCAGGTCGACGCCTTCGTCCCGGCGGCGGCGGTCAGCCGTCTGCCGCGGGAAACTTTCCACGACGTTGCCGAAGGGCTGGGGATCCTGGCCCAACTGCCGCCGCGTCCCGGGGTCTGGGATGCCGAGCAACTCCTGACGCTGCTGGATACCATGCGCGCGGCCCCGGGGACCTGATAGCGCTTGTCCCTGGCCCACCGCCAGCGTCGGCATGCCGAACAGGCGACGATAACTTAAATCGAAGAGGTGCTTCCCATCGCAATCGTTTCAACTTGGGGGGATTTATGACGGCGCAAAATCGGTCCGCCAGGCACAAATCAGCGTCAGCCCCAAAAGCAGCGCCAGCGATAGGAAAACGATGCGATAGGCATCCCCGCCAAGACCCGGCATACGATCCAGAAAAGTCCCACAGGCCAGCGGCAAACCGGTCACCAGGGGCAACGTCAATACCGGCGCAACAGCGAAATAGGGGGTCGCATCCGCCAGACCGGATAGTTTCTTGACCGCCGGGGCAAAGACGATCATGCGGGTCCCCCGGGAGGCGCCCAACAGGAAGCTGGCCAGGTAGAAACTGGCCGGCGCGTTCCAGATCGCGAGCAGCAGGACCGCCGTAATGGCCCCGGCTTTGGAGGCCATGGTTTTCTGCTTCAGGCTTAGCCAGCCCAGGGTTCCCAGGACGATATTCGAAAATATCGCGCCGGCATAAATCAATCCCACGAAAACACCGGCCGCCACGGCGGGGTGAATGCCGCCATACTCGGTGGCATAGGCGGCATAAAAGGATATCACCGTCACCACGATATGCAGCTCCAGATCACTACCCAGAAAGATTAAAAAATTGCGGTTGTGGCGCATATGGCCGATCGCGGTGCGCACGAAAACAACGAAGGATGGCCGTCTCCGCTGGGGGTGCGAGGGCACCTCGGCGGTTTCGTGGGTGAAGAGAAAACAAAGCGAACCCATAACAAACAGCCCCCCCACGGATAGAAATACGACGGCGGAGGCTTCCAGATCAAAGGCGTAGCGCTCCACCACTTTGAGAATCACCAGACTGCTGATGAGCTTGGCCGCATTCTGGGCGATCATCATGGTGGCCAGACCGGGAACCGATTTTTCTTCCGAAAAAATTTTGACCAGATAGTTCAACCACACCGGCAGGGTCATGCCCACGCAGATTGAAAAAACGGCGTAGCAGCCAAAAAACACCGCCAGAACGTGCGGGCCGGGCCCCAATCCGAAGAGCAGGAGGCCGAATAGGATCAGCGACATGCCGGAAATCAGGTGCAGCAGGATGACGGCCCGGCGCTTGAAGATCAGTCCATCGGTCATGTAGCTCGCCAGAAGCGCGAAAATTGAAATCCCGATAAAAAAAAAGACCGGAATCATTCCCAAGGCCAGCCCGGACCCCCCCAGGCTTTTGACGAACAGCTGGAGGAAGGTCGATTCGACCACAACCGGCAGACCCAGTCCCCACACGAACTCGGCGGCCGAAATCCCGAACACGTTCTGCCGGTAGTAATGATCAAGAAAAGATGCGCTCATGGTCACTTTTCGCTGTGGATGGATTGGAAAGCAACGGCCGAATCGCCGTCAGCGCAGTCGCCGAATGGCCGGTTTTTAAAGGGATTGCCCCCAACCTGTCAACGATCGGTTCACCCGCACGCGCCTGGCCCGCCGCGACCGCGGCCTGCGGCCAGCAGACCGCTGCCACCGGCGAATCCGGTCATTGCGACTTGACGATTTCCGGGAGGATGCATTAGCTTGGCTGACCGTGATAAGCCGCCGAATGCGGCGGCCTGATGGCAACCCCTCACCACCGCAGGAGGAACACATGGACAAATGGGAATGCCCATGCGGCTATATCTATGATCCCATCGAAGGTGATATCGAAAACAATATTCAGTCCGAAACGCCGTTTGAACCACTTCCCGATGATTGGGTCTGCCCGCTATGCGGGGCGGAAAAAGAGTATTTTGAAAAATTGGATTAAACCCCTCCCCCTCTCAAGGTACGACTTGGATCAGGATGTTTGATTCGCGCTTGAAAACCAAATCCGCACACGTTCGCCCGGTGAGCGCGTGCACCTCGACAGCGGCGGCGCATCCGCCGGGACGCCCGCAACCCGACGGCCCGGCATGATCGAATGGCTGATCATCGGCGGCGGTATTCATGGGACCTACCTGGCCAATCTGCTGGCGCACCTGCCGGGAGGGGGGCATGACCAGGTGCGCATCCTGGACCCGCACGAAACCCTCCTGAGCGTCTGGCAACGCAACACGGCCAACTGTGGCATGGCCTTTCTGCGCTCCCCCGCCACCCACAACATCGACCGCCCAATCCTTTCGCTCTACCGTTTTGCCAAAACCCGCCAGGGACGCCCCCATGCCGCTTTCATTCCGCCTTACAACCGCCCTTCCCGGGAATTGTTTCAGCGCCACGCGCAGCACGTGATTGCGGTCAACCGCCTGGACCGGCTCCATGTCCGCGCCCGCGCGCAATCAATTAGGAGGGAGGGCCGCATCCTGATCGTCGAAACCAGCGGTCCCACGCTGCGCGCACGGCGTGTCCTTCTGGCCCTCGGAATGGGCGAGCAGCCCTGCTGGCCGTCCTGGGCCCATCGCCTGAAACGCCGCGGGGCCCGCATTGGTCACATCTTCGATCCCGGCTTCGAGCGCCGTGACTGGCGCCACGCCGAGCGCACCGTGGTGTTGGGCGGCGGTATTACCGCCGTTCAGACGGCAATGAAGCTCAGCGCCGAGTCTGCCGGCCACGTCCATCTCCTGGCGCGCCATGCTCTTCGCGAGAGCCAGTTCGACTTCAACCCTTGCTGGATCGGTCCCAAATGCCTGCGCCCTTTCTATCGTACCCGCTATGATCAACGGCGCACGACGATTGACCAGGCCCGTATCCCGGGAAGCCTGCCGATCGAAGTTCTCCAGGAATGGCGGCAGGTAAGCCAAGGCTCCCGCCTGCAGTTTACCGAAGCCGAATGCCGAGGGGCCGTCGCGGCCGATGGCGGTTTACGGCTGGACACGTCAAACGGGCCGATCGAAGCCGATCAGGTCATCTTGGCCACGGGATTCCATAACCGGCGTCCGGGAGGCGCCTTCATCGACCGGCTGATCCAGGAGTTCGCGCTCCGGTGCAACCCCTGCGGCTACCCCATCGTGGACACCGATCTACGCTGGGCGGAGGACATCTATGCCACCGGCCCGCTGGCCGAACTGCAGTTAGGTCCCTGTGCCCGCAACATCGTCGGGGCGCGCAACGCCGGTCGGCATCTGCTGCATGGATTGGGTTTCGACCGCCTCGCCCACGCCGGCCAATGACCTCCTGGGTAAGGCCTCCGATGCGACCCTTCGAATAATCGCCCGCCATCCGACCGAAACCGCTTCCGGGCGGCAGGTCTGCCGCCCGATCCCCTATCCGTCAAAGCCGGGCGTGGTATCAGCACCCCGCGCCATCCACGCCGCCGGCACCGCCGCCGCCCATCCCAGGGTCAGGATCATCTCGTGGAAAATGCCCTCCAGCGGGGCAACCAGTTTGAGCGGGGCGTGCGTCCCGGGCAGCGGCAGCATCAGCTCGGTGGCCGCCAGCAGCAGGCGCCTGCAGTCCCAGTTTTCACTGAAGCTGCGGTTATGCTTGTTGTCACCGTACTGACGGTCGCCAATCACGGGATGGGCCAGGTGGCACAGGTGGCGCCGGATCTGGTGCATGCGGCCGGTGCGGGGTTCGACGCGCACCAGCGAATAGCGACTGGAAGCATAAGGGCCTACGGCGATGGGCAGTTCCACCGTGTCCAGACGGATATAACGGGTCAGAGCGGTTTGCCGCCGGGCATCCGGTCCGCGATCGCGGGGATCCTTGGTGAGGGGACGATCGACTTGGCCCCGCTCGGCCGTAAAGCCCCGCACCACCGCCAGGTAGGTCTTGCGTACCTCCTGGCGGGCAAATGACCGGGCCAGGGACCGGGCCGCCCCCCGTGTCAGTGCGAACACCAGCACGCCCGATGTGGCGCGGTCGAGCCGATGCACCGGAAAGAGCCGCTGGCCGATCTGATCACGCAAGCGCTGCAGCACGAAGTCTTCGCGGCGGGGGTCGTAAGCGCCCCGGTGCACCTTGATTTTGGGCGGTTTATGGATGGCGACCAGTGCGTCGTTGTGGAAGAGGATCGTAAACATGTCACCGCTTACCGGTTGAAGGGTGGTTGGCCGTTGATACCGACCGCGCTGCCGGCTGTCAAGATCGCGAGCATCGGGGTGGGACGTCGTTGAATCGTTCCTGTGGGTCGGCGCGAATAGGCTGTTACGCCCAACGGTGAATTTGGCGCCGCCCCTACCTCGGCGTGGCGCCTTGTAATCCTTGGCGGGGTGGTATATGAGACGGGCTTTAGTTCGATTGCCATGCGGCGACAACGGGGCGGCTAAAGGATTGACACCATGATTACGCTTCTGGATTACGGTGCGGGTAACGTGCGCAGCGTCATCAATGCCATCGAAAGCCTGGGCGAAACCGTGCGGGTCGTGGCCACGGCGGAAGACATTCTGTCTGCCGAAAAGCTGGTTTTTCCCGGTGTCGGGGCGTTCGGCAACATGATGGCCATCCTGAACCGCAAGGCCTA
>JASJED010000106.1 GCA_030065585.1 Desulfobacterales bacterium
GGGATGCCGGATCCGTCATCCCGGACCTGATCCGGGACCGGCATGACGAATACAATTCTCTTTATGCTCCCATCAACATTAGCTTGGTTGAATCTACGGCGAGGTCAGGAGCGGGGGCAACTCCATCAGATTGCGAATTTCAACGTCGGGTTGCCCAGGGAGCCGCTCTTGGCTCTGACCAAACCGGTTCACCCATGCCACCTTGAATCCAAACGCGGATGCTCCTGATGCATCCCAGGCGTTGGACGACTGAAATACAATTTCTTCAGGCCGCACTTGCAAGCCGTCAACGGCCATCTGGTATGCGCGAAAATCGGGTTTGAAGATGCCGATGCTTTCCAACGGCTGAATGGACATTAAAGAGCGTCCCGTACGCATCGAAAACGCATGCCTTTATTCCCGTGATGGTGTTATTTTCAGGCATACGCTGCTCCAGTCGATCTAACTGTCGTTACTCTTATTAGAACGTATCTCAAAATTAAGATTAGGGGTCATGGCAAGGCATGAGGTGACAAGAAAGCGGAGCATACACGTAGTATGTGAACATTTGGAGCCGGCTCATAACACAGCCAGGGGCACTTAGATAATTTTTGAGATTCGTTCTATAGGCGCGCACCGATTAAACGACCAATTTGTTTGGCCTCTTCCCAGACTTCCTTTTGGTCCTCAACCCGTGCGTAGGGGTAGTCGGATGCCTTGGCATCCGGGCCGAGCATCATCTTGATGCCACTCATTTCACAAGTGTCGCCTTCGCCGCAGTAGACACAGGGCAAGTTTCCTTGAACGGTTAATTGCCCCACCAGATCCATGCGTTCGTAATCCCTGATCTCCGCCGCCACAGCCATATTGATGGCATCCATCGCCTTGGGGTCCATGCCCGTAATAACCGTTGCGCACAGCTTTCCTTTGAGCAGGTTTTTCCGATGCCGGAAAGACCAGAATCTTTCCAGAAGGGCTTTGGTGAAGGCATCGATCTGGCCATAAGGCGGATAGGCACCGATAACCAAAGCCTTGGCGGTTTTGATTTTCTCGGCCAGTTCCTGGAAGTCGTCTTTGACCTTGCAGATATTGTCAGGAACGCATTGTTTACAGGCCATACAGGGTCTGACATTGATCCGACTGAGTTTGACAAACTCCGACGCCAGCCCGGTGGCATCCAAAATGGTGCCGACCAGTCGATCCGTGTTGCTGTTTTTAATGGGACTGCCGGAGATTCCGATAATCTGGGGTTGCATGATCATACCTCCTTATTTGATGATTTCGTAAACTGCCCGATCCACCCGCGGCGGATAAATATCGGCGTTGCGCGTATCCCTCGTCATTGCAGCGTACCGATAGTACGCTTCACTCCTCGGGATTCGCAAGCCCTGATCTCGAACTTATTACGAAACCGTATCGAAATCTCATGCCATCCAATTAGGCGCGCGTCAACAGACTGCCGGTGTCAGGCCTCATCAAAGCCGACTTCGATTAACCCGCCCTTTTATTCAATTGGCACTGCGTTCCACGACTGTTCGGATATATTCCAGCAGTTTACAAGCCTCTAAAACCTTATCCCGATCAATCTCCGACAACGATTTTTCAATGATTTTGTTTTCATGCTTACGAGCAATGTGACCGATGGGGTGATTGCTCAAGTTGGCGAACGCTCTTCTTTGGTCTCCGGAAAAATGGCCAGGCTGGCCGAAGCCAACACGACCAGCACGCTGCCGACGTTGTGAACGATCGCGGCCATGATGGGGGACAGCCATCCCATGCCGCTGGCCACCACGGCAAAAGCATTGAAACCCAGCCCGAAAACGATATTGATCTTGATGATACTCAGCATCCTTCGCGACAGGCGGATCAACCAGGGCAGTTTGGCGATATTGTCGTGTGTCAGCGCGATGTCGGCGGTTTCCAGGGCCACATCGGTCCCGGCCGCGCCCATGGCGACGCCGACCTGCGAGGCGGCCAGCGCCGGCGCGTCGTTGATCCCGTCGCCCACAAACATGACCGGCAGGCTGCGTGACTGATAATCTTTGATCACATCCACTTTGTCCTGGGGCTTTAAGCGTCCGTATACGTTATCGATGCCGACGGTATCGGCAACCCGCTGAACCGCTTTGTCGTGATCACCGGATAAAATCGCCTTTTCTTTGATACCCAGCCGATTGAATGCTCGGATCGTGTCCATCGCCGTCGGGCGAACCTGGTCGGTCACATTGAGCAGCCCCACAGGGGTCTGATCGCGATAAACGATGAGCGGCGTCACCCCGCGCGAAATGGAGCGGTCGATGCACTGTTGAAGGTGCTTGGAAAATGCGGCCGTACTGTTGCTGGCCGCAACACTGCCGACTTCGACCAGGCGGCCGTCCACCATGGCGCGCACGCCCAGACCGATTTCATGGAAGGCGTTCTCCGCGCCCCGAACGACAACTTTGGCATAATGGGCGGCTTTCAGGATCGCCTTGGCCAGGGGATGGGTGCAATGCTGTTCAGCGCTGGCCGCGCATGAAAGGACCTCGTCCTTGGCGACGCCCTCGGTGCAAGCAATTTCTTCAACCCGGGGTTCGCCCAGCGTCAGCGTGCCGGTCTTGTCGAAGAGGACGGCTTCGACCACGGCGGCCCTTTCAAGATACTGCCCGCCTTTGACCAGAATACCGGCCTTGGCCGCGCGCCCCAATGCCGCCACGGTGGCCGTGGGGGCGGCCAAAATCAGGGCACAGGGACACCCGACGATCAGCACGGCCACGGCGCGGCTGATGTCCCCGGTGGCCAGCCAGGCAATCGCGGCACAGGCCAGGATAGCCGGCGTGAACCAGGTCGCGTAGCGGTCGATGAGACGGACCGCTTTGGGACGGTGCTGCTCGGCGTCGCTGACCAGTTTGATCACTTTGCCCAGGGTGGTGTCCTGGCCCACCTTGGTTGCCTCGGCCCGGAGAACCCCGTTATGGTTCAGCGTTCCGGCCAGAATGTCATCCCCCACCTGCTTTTCAACGGGCAGCGGTTCACCGGTCATGGCCGACTCGTCGACGGCCGACACGCCCGACAGGATCCGGGCGTCCACCGGAATCCGCTCCCCCGGCTTGATCAGGATATGATCACCGACGGAGACCTTCTCGATGGCCACGGTTTTTTCTTGGTCGCCCTCCAGAACGGTGGCGGTATCAGGGGCGATTTGAACCAGTGACTTGATGGCCTTGCGGGCCGACTCGCTGGTGACCTGCTCGATCAAACCGCCGAACGTCATCACGAAGCTGACAATGGCGGCGGTCAGGAACTCGCCCTGGATCAAACTGGCGATGATGGCCAAACTGACCAGTTCGTCCACATTGACCTCGCGGTTCATCAGTCCCCTGATCGCCCCCCAGATAATCGGGGCCCCATTGATGGCTACCGAGATAATGGCCAGGACGTTGCCCGTCATGCTGGGGGATTCATTCCCGTAGTCGAGGATATAACTCAGCAGCGCCAGAAGCGCCGCGGCAAAGGCCAGGTAAAAATCCCGCAATCTGAACAATTCCTGATAAACACCCAGTTTGGCAAAACGCCCGATCATGTAGACATTCCTATTTGCTGAACTTGTTGAAAATGTCGACGACTTGCGCAATCAGTTCCGATTCGTTTTCGTGGGCCTGAATGGCCGTGGCCACACACCCCTTCAAATGGTCCTCCAGGATAACCGCCCCCAGCGAACGCAGGGCCCCATTGGCCGCCGCGATCTGCTTCAAGACCTGCAAACAGTCGCGATCCTCGGAGACCATCTTTTTAAGTCCTTTGATCTGACCTTCAATCCGATTGATCCGGGCGATCACTTTGGGATGATCATCGCCGCACAGCGCCATGGCAAACCTCCTTTATACATATAGGGGGTATATGTATATTAAAATAAGAATGCCATGTAAAGCCTTTTTTCCTGAAGTCGAAACAAAGACTTTATCTGATCCTTTCGCGGCGAGCTTTCGTAAGGCGTCTCGATAACAGCCTGCTACAGTTGAAGCCCCTAAGGCGCTGCAATAATCACCCGTCTAAAAAGTGATCTTAAATTGTTTTAGGACGGAACCATGATCGAGTGCGAGAAAATCCGCTGCCTCCTTGCCGAGTATCCGATCAATCTGAGCAGTATTTTTTGTTCGATTTAAGATGTTCCGAAACGATTTGAGGGTATTACCATCACGATCTGATAGGGGCTGGGGGTGGGAATAACGTTTACTCAACGGGAAGGGGCATATTTGCTGATATAATAGTCTCTCAACACACGCCAAAGATCATTGCAGGTAAGGCTCTACGATGTCGGCTTGCATGGTATAGCCGATGTCGAGATTCGCCGAACCGTCAATGAAAAATAAGTCCTTAGCCATCGACTTGGCTTTGATTTTACCGGAATGCCTGGATGCGTCGGTTTGTGGTATGCTGCATTTTTTGGGATAAAGCCCTTACATCCAATTTCAAGCTGCATTTCAGGCACCTAATCTTAAATGGCCTTATTGTTGCAGGTTAAATCATGATCGGCATTCCCATCGGTGTTCGCTATATGGTCTTGTCGGCGTTGGCTTTTGCCTTCATGGGGGCTTGCGTCAAAGCAGCCAGCCATAGAGGGATCCCCGTTCTGGAAATCGTCGCGGCCCGCGCTTTGATCTCAGCAGGCATCAGCTATATCGACATCAAACGTAAACGTATAAGCCCGTGGGGACATAACAAGGTCCTCCTGACCGCCCGGGGGTTGATCGGCACACTGGCTTTGATGTGCGTTTTTTATGCCGTTACCACCTTGCCACTGGCCGAGGCAACGCTCTTGCAATACCTTCACCCGGTTTTTACTTCGGTGCTGGCCTTTCTGTTCTTAAGGGAAAGCATTCAGCGCTCCACAGTGGTGTGTATCGTGCTCAGCCTAACAGGGTTGCTGATCATGGTGCCGCCCGCCTTTTTGTTTGGCGCCCTGGCAACCAGCAGCGAACCATTACCCTTGCTTGGCGTTGGGGCCGCTTTGCTTGGAGCTCTGGGAAGCGGTGTGGCCTATGTATTGATACGGCGCCTGAGCAACACCGAAGATCCTTCCGTGATCATTTTTTATTTTCCTTTCATTGCCCTGCCGGTCGCCTGCATTCTACTGGGTGACGATTTTATTATGCCGACTGGTTTGACCTGGCTCCTATTGCTTTTGGTGGGCATTTTTACCCAGGTGGCGCAGTACGGTCTGACCAAGGCCATGCAAACGGAAGATGCCAGTAAGGCGACAGCCTACTCCTACGTCCAGGTGATCTTTTCTGCTGTTCTCGGTTGGCTTGTCTTCAACGAAATACCCACCGTCAACACGATGCTCGGGGCGCTGTTTATCACCGGCGGGGCGCTTATTAACGTATTGCACCCGAAGCGCAACGCAACGCGCTGACATCAAAGGAGGCTTATGAATGCCGCAACTGCCGTAACCTCGGTTTTATACTTCTGCTTGGCAGGGCTTTGCGAGATCGGCGGAGGCTACTTGGTATGGCTTTGGCTGCGCGAAGGCAAACCTATTGTGTACGGACTGTGGGGCGCCATAATCCTTGTGATTTATGGTGTTATCCCAACCTTGCAACCCGCTCATTTCGGCCGTGTTTACGCGGCCTATGGCGGTGTCTTTATCGTGCTGTCCATCATGTGGGGCTGGAAGGTCGATCATATCGCACCCGACCGGTTTGATCTCATCGGAGGAGCCGTAGCGCTGGTGGGCGTGGCGATCATCATGTACTGGCCGCGCACCTGATACCGCTCAATTTGGTGTAAGCGCTGGGATCGCAAATAACGCACTGTCAGGCTCATCCAAGAACCGTCGGGTTGCTTTTGATCGACCGATGCTCAGATTGTGTTCATTCCAGCATGGGCCCGGATTCAGTTTCATCGGGCTGTAGGTCTCTGGAAGCTGAATGGCGTCTGCCCCGGACCTGATCCGGGTCTGAAATGACGCGAAGCAATTTGTGCTCAAGATGAAATTAGAGGATGCGGAAACACGCATGGAGCGAAAATGGCCGATATTAAAATAAGCAAAAATCATCACATCGATGAGACCGAATTGCGGTCGCATTTGGTAAAACTCGCCGACCAGATCGCGGACCAATTCGGCATCCGTTCTGATTTTAGAGACCATGAGGTCTCCCTATCGGGTAGTGCCGTCAAAAAAGGTACGGTTTTCTGGACGGCGGACACCGTATCTATCGAACTCACTTTAAATATGGCGGGGAAAATCTTCAAAAACCAGATCAAACAAAAAATCGAGCAGAAAATGAATGAGATTGTCGCGGCGTCGTGAATCGCGAGTAGCCGTACGGCTGCGAATCCAATCCTAGCGCCTGCCCATTGCCTGAACGTCTTAATTTAAAATCGTCAAGAGCTTCCCTGCAAATCCGAGATAGGTGTCACCCCCAGCCGACAGCGGTTTAGCGTATAATTGCGTCTATCGTCAGGAATGGGCTGATTTGCCCAGGTCATTGCCCTTTCAAGACGGGCAAAGGATCATTGTTGGTAAGGCTCTACGAAGTCGGCTTGCATGGTATAGCCGATGTCGATATTCGCCGAACCGTCAATGAAAAACAAATCCTTAACCATGGACTTGGCCTTGATTTTCCCGGTCACCCACACCGGATCGTATAACCCGCCCCGTTTGATGCCTTTGGCTTGATTCACCTTGACGTGAACGATCTGGTTCGGCGGTGGCGGGGGCACATGAATGCATGCCCCAACGTAGGGCACCAGGAGAAATTGGGTTATCCTGGCATCGGTGATTTCGAGGGGCAGAAGGTAGCCTGGCAGGCGGACGTGCTGTCCGTCGAGTTCCTTGACGACGGCTGTTCGGATTTCCTGGGTTTGTTCCATTATCTTTTTTAGGTCGATGTTGTACTTCTTGATCAGCGGCATCTCCTCATCGAGCGATTCATACAGATCTTCCGTATCCGCCGTGCGCGGCGGCAATGTTTCCAGCATGTACATGATCCACCCCACCAGATCCTGCTGCTCAGGGGTTAAATGCGCCACGGGATCGACATCGGCCAGGTGGGCCGGCACCAGATCGTGCCAGGTGATTTGCCGAACTTCTTCCGCCATCAGCGGCAGGCAAAGGATGCCGGCGGCAAAGACAACCATCGTCTGAATCAAGGTTTTCATCACGTTATGCTTACCTCATATGCGGATCGTCATGCCGTCGGCCAGCGAATAGCGATAGATCTGTATACCGGGAATGATGCCGACCAGGCCACCCGCCAGGCAGACGATGCCTGTCAGCATAAACTCGTATGACGACAGACCGCCAATGGCAATGAACAACCCGAACCTGGCCAGGATCAGCGGCTGCCCCGCTAATAGAAAACCATAAAGCAGACCAACCCCGAGCACAACGCCCGCCAGGGTCAGCAGGGCGGACTCGCCCAGGATCAGCGCAAAGACATGCAGCGGCCGGGCCCCCACCGAGCGCAGAATGGCCATCTCGCGTCGGCGCTCGTTGAGGCTGGTCATCAGCGCCACGAGCATGCCGGAAAGCCCCACGACAACGGCCAGGGCGGAGACCGCCAGCAGGGCCTTCTCGGCCACGCCGATCAAATCCCACAATTCCTGCAGGGCTACCCCCGGCATGATGGCCAAAAGCGGCTCCTTGGGATATTGGTTGATCTGGCGCTGAACACCGAAGGTCGCAATCCGCGAATTAAGCCCCACCAAAAAGGCGGTGATCGCCCGGGGTGTCAAGTCCATCTCAAGTACGCGTTCCGGTGAAATCGACCGGCCCGGCAGCGGCGCGCCGTCTTTCCAGTCGATATGGATCGCTTCGTAACCTTCCAGGCGAACATGGACGGTCTGATCCACGGGTGTTCCGGTTGGCTTAAGGATGCCGACGACGGTGAACGGTTTGTCGTCATGCGCGATAAAGCTGACTTTTCCGGCCCCGTGGGCGATGATGATGGGATCACCGACTGCATATCCCAGCGCCCGGGCGACCTCGGAACCCAGGACCGCATCGAAAACACCTTGGAACCGCCGCCCGCTGGCGATTTCCAATGCGCGTCCGCCGGCAAAACGGAAATGCTCGAAATAATCGGTATTCGTCCCCATCACGCGGTAGCCCTGATGTGAATCCCCTAGCGCAATGGGAATCGTCCATTTGACCTGGGAATGCCCGGCGATGGCCTGATAGCTTTGCCAGCCGATATTGTTGGTGGCGTTGCCGATGCGGAAGACCGAATACAGCAGCAACTGGACTGGCCCGCTGCGAGCCCCGACGATCAGGTCGGTCCCCGATATGGTATTGCTGAAACTGTTTCGGGCTTCCGTGCGGATGCGCTCGACCCCCAGGAGCAGGGTCACGCTCAGGGCAATCGAGACAACGGTCAGCACCGTGGTTAGTCTCCTATTGTACATGCTTTTAAGGGCTAGAACGAACATTTCGCTTGGGCTGCACTCATGATGTTTTATAACACCCTGCAAACGGGCATCTCAAATGACGTTGATATCGGCCAGCCGGACCTGGCGCTCAAACATTCCGGCCAGAGATGTATCATGGCTGACAAAGACCAGCGTGGTTTCTTCCCGGTCACATTCCTTAAACAACAGGCGGATAAAGGCCTCGCGGTGCTGGGCATCCAGGGCCGAGGTCGGCTCATCGGCGATGATGATGGCGGGCGTTCCGATGAGCGCACGGGCCGCGGCCACGCGCTGCTGCTGCCCCACGCTCAGATCGGTGACCGATCGATTTCCAAACGATCGGGCCTCCAATCCCAGCTTCTTGAGCAGGCGTGTCCCTTCCGCAATCAGATCGCCGTTCCGCCCGGCGGCCCGTTCCCGACGAATCTTTGAAAACCGGCAGGGCAGCGTCACATTCTCGACAATCGATAGATAGGGAATCAAGTTGAACATCTGATAGATATACCCGATCTGATCCGCGCGAAACCGATCCCGCGCCGCCCCGGGCATGGCGTTCAACTGTTTCCCGTTGACCCTGATCCAGCCTTCCTGGGGAACGACAACGCCGGCCACCAGACTGAGCAGCGTGCTCTTGCCGCTTCCGCTGGGCCCCTCGATGAAAACCCGATCGCCGCGGGGCACCTGCAGCCGCTCGATCTTCAGCACCGGGTCCATACCGGTACGCCAAGCGAAGTGCAGGTTCTCAACCTCGATGGCCATTTCCATGCCGTTGCCTTTGCTCGGTGTCATAGTAAGACTTTGCTATATTCTTAGCAAAATGGTCCGTTTGCAATGTTGATGGACTCGCAAAGAGTCATGCTTGGGACGGTCTCGTAGAAAGTTCGAGATCAAGGCTTGCGAAGCCCGAGGAATGAAGCGTATTTACGATACGCTGCAATGACGAGGGCTGAAGCGTAACGCCGATATCGGACTTTTCTACGATACCGTCAATGTTACAAGCTGAATTTAGGCTTTTTAGCCGTCAATTCCATAGCTGTCTGTTTGGTTTCGGTCAGGATCTGAACCTCGATCTCTTCAATGCCCGGAAACAGTTCAAACAGCCGTACCTCGATGGTGGCGAGCTTGTCCGGGTTTTGGCAGCTAAACCGATAAACGGCCTTGAAATCGCTGTGGGTTTCGCCCTCGTGTTCATCCGCATCATGGTGCTCGTGGTCACTCCCTTCCTCTTTTTCGTGATCTTTTTTATCGTCATGGGCATGTTCAGACGCGTGATGGTCTTCTCCCTCATGGCCATGTTCGGCGTCATGATGCGTATCATGCTCTGCTTCGCTGACCACGCTGGCTTCGACCAGCCGGACACCGGCGGCCGGTGGCAGCTTGAACACGGCTTCCGCATTTTTAAGGGTGTTCCGTGCCGATGCGACGGCATCGCGCTGGGCCTGATTTTTAGGGTGATGTTCAAACCCGACAATGTTGGCCGCCGGGCTCACGAATTCCATGTACAGGTTTTTCCCTTCGAGCGCCACATTCAGGTGGGCAATGCCGTGGACATGGGCGCCGTGGTGGTGTTGTTCTTCAGCCTGCGCCTCAATGGACAACCATCCGATCGTGGCGCCTGTCAATAATACCAAAAACATCTTAATGGCATAACGTGTCATCTCATTCCTCCCTGCGGATAGACAACGGCGAAGCGGCCGTCATCGTCTAGTCTTGTTGAAATATATATAGGATTGTCAGGCGATTGGCGGGCAAAGGCCGAGCGGCGGTCCACGGGGGGGATTGGATTGGTGGATAATTGGACATACAAAACCGGATGGGCACCCAAGCTGACGTTCGTCGGTACCGTTTCCGCTGATAGGGGCGGCCGGTTGAATAGGACGACGTGGCTTACGCCTACGAAATGGCAAATTAGACCGTCGTGCTCAATCGCATCAACTACAGCGGCTTGAATCATCATGCCGCTGGGGTTCCCATGGTCATCGGGACCGCCGTGGTGATCGTGAAAAAACGGATGAGCCAACGGTGCCCCCACGGCAAGGTATCCGATTGCCAAAAGAGCGAGCCAGCTGTTGGCGCCAATATATAACTTTCGGCCTGACATGTCTGAGAACATATTACTGTACGATGGCATTTACAATCCAACCTGCAGCAATTCCTTCTTCGCCCGTTTCGCTGATGTCATGCTGAGTGCCTGTTTAGGTTGCGTTACTATGCAAAAAAAGTAGGTTCCCCATTATGGATTAAGATTCTCAAGCAATTCATTATCAATGTTGTACCTACGGTAGAAGCAATCTCTGGCAACTCCGTTTGAGTTAGTGGTGTGACAGATCCCCTCTCCTTTGGGCCTTACAAGATACAGAAGACTGTTTTGTTCGCAGTTCACTCTGACATCAATTAGCTCAAAATGATTCCCAGAGCTTTTCCCTTTGATCCATAGCTCATTTCTAGAAGTTGACCAGAAAGTTGCAATCCGTGTTTCAAAACTCTTCTTCATTGCATGTTCGTTTGTGTAGGCAATTAGAATTACTTCTTTGGTGTCTATGTTCTGCACGGCCACGGGAATGATATCAGGGCTTTGGTTTGCAGCCTTCGCGATTTTACCGAAGTCGAGTTGAAGTTCTGTCCCCTCTTCGAGCAGATTGATCCCATTATCATTCTCAGACATTTCAGTTCTCCCAACCTGTTGCTGACTTAGTTATTCATTCGCGGCGAAGATCGGTAGAGGTGGTTGGGCAAAGGAATATAGACGGCCTGCATATCAGGAGCTTCCAGGACTTCTTCGTAGCCCTCGACTATTTTTAGAACTTCAGAACGCGCCGACGCTTTTTGGACGGCCTCGGGAAATCGTGAACCTAGGACGATGATTCTTCCATTGGTCGACTGCTCAATCGCCGGAACCGCAAATTTGCGGATGATCCGCGCGTTTCCTAAAATTCACCATTCTATGATTTCAGCCATCGAGTGTCTCCAACCGCCCGTCGTTTTGCATGGAGCGAGCGGCTGCCTCGAGGATCGCCACCACCTTTACAGAGTCTGCCAGGGGTGCGGCCAGCGGCTCCCCGGTCAAAAGGTGGTCGGCCAGGTTCTGATGGAATGGGTAGCGGACCGGTCGGTGCTCCGGCAGGAACGTGGGGGCGTGTGATCCAAGCATGGCCGGCTCCGTCTGCTCGATGTCGCCGGACGTCCGCCTACGGTAGATTTTTAACCTTGGTGGCATTTCCGTTGGCGGAATCTCGTCCCATTGAAAGTAGATGTCGGGATCGCTCCGATAAACGATCGTGTCCCGCCATTCGCCGAAAATGGCACCTTCGGTCCCCAGCAGATACCACTTCGGCTTCCGGACGGCGGCAATGTCGGAATGGATGAACTCGGCCTCTTTTCCCCCGGCAAAACGGATCTGTATACGTTCCTGATCCGCGTTGGTGACATCCTGCCAAACCCGATTGTGGCGAGTGGCCGTTACCGCCGCGACCGGGTCCGGCATGAGTCCGACAATCCAGTCGAGATAATGGGCTCCCCAGTCGTAGGTCGTGCCACCGCAAATCGGCGCATGGGAATGCCAATGGGGACAAGGGTGGCCGAACCCGCCGACGAAGGTTTCCAGATAAAAAAGGTCGCCGATCCG
>JASJED010000107.1 GCA_030065585.1 Desulfobacterales bacterium
GGCATCGACTTGCAAACCAACTGCAAGACCATATTTTATAACCTGGACGATTTGCGCTTTACCCGCAGACACGACGATGAAACCCACAGATAAGGAGGTGGCATGCAAAAACGTTGGCCATTCGATAGCATACCCGCCGCCATGCTGATTGCGCTGGTGCTGATCTTCGCCGCACCCCTCGGCGCCGTAGCGGAACCCCCGGCGGATATGGCGGGATGGAATGTCGACAGCCCCTACAATCAACTCTATGATGCCCGCGAACTGGACTCTTTCAAGGGGTATGTCAAGAAAATCTACACATTGGTGCCCATGCCGGGAATGGCCCCGGCCACGGCTATTGTGGTGGCGGAATCCGAGGAAGACCTCAATGTGGTCCATGTCTGCCCGGAGTGGTTTGCCGGTCCCGGCGATATCGGTATCCGCCGCGGCGACCGGGTCAAGGTCAAAGGTGTCTGGGCCGAGATCGACGGAGAATTCGTTTTCATGGCCTCCAAGGTCAAAAAGGGCGATTATTTCGAGTTCAAGGTCCGCATCACCAAAGATGGCACGCCGTTCTGGACCCTTTCGCCCGAAGAACAGGCCAAACACAGCAACTAAGACGCGCTAACCACTGTGAAGCCTTCGGCGGCGCCCGGCCATGGACCACGGATGCCGCCGGGGGTATCCATCACAGGGATCGTATCGGGGAGACCCGCAAAACGGCATTCCACCCCCAGCCGGTCGACCGGCGACGATCGTCGGGGGCTGATCTCATCATCTGCCAAAATAGACCGCTCCAAAATGGCACACTCGCCTTAACTCACTGCCATTTATACCAATTCCGATCCAACCGTTCCAATTTGGAGTATCCTCAATAAGCCGGACGACCTTTCGGCAGTCTGCATCCAATGCCCGATATCAACCATAACTATCTGATATTTAAACTTTATAGGCTCATTTTTTATTTTAGTCCCCAAGCTGGCATAATGGTTGCTGAAATCAAGCACCGGACAACGTCCGCCGTCGCCCTGCCTGGATAGAGGGCCGCGTCATCGCCATCCTCGGCAGGGACATTACCATGCGGCCGCGAAGCTTTGGTTCGTTGGGTCGCATGACCGTCACGACGATAGATAACTTTTCCGATTCACGTCACATCCCGCGCCACGGGGAGGAGCCACACATGAGCGAACCCGCCCTTGATTTCAACCCCGGTCCAACAAAATCGTTTCTGGCCGAAGTCATCGAGCGTTCCGGCCAACCGCTGACCGCCTGCTATCAGTGCCGCCGCTGTGCGGCCGGCTGCAGCGTCGGCGATGAAACGGACAATCTGACCCCCAACATTCTGATCCGCATGGTGGTGCTGGGCGACCGGGACCGGGCCCTGAACAACGCCCTGGTCTGGAAATGCGTGTCCTGCTACACCTGCGGCACCCGCTGCCCCAATGACATCCAGACCGCCCGCATTACGGAAACCCTCAAAAAAATGGGCAAGGCCGAACACGTTGAACCGCTCGAGCCCCAAATCGCGGATTTCCACGACGCCTTCGTGAAATCGGGCCTGCGCTGGGGACGGGTCAACGAAATGGAATTCATGGGGGCTTATGAAATGAAATTCGCCCTGCGCAAGATCAGGGAAAAAGATTACGGGGCGATTATCGATGAACTCAAAAACCAGGGGCGGCTCGGCATGGAAATGACGCGCCGCAAGCGGATGCACTTCGGTTTTCTGATGGCCAAGGGACGCAATGAGATCAAAGCGTTGCAACGCAAATCCAAGCAACGGGCACGCTAATTAGAGCCCCCCAACGATAGAGGTCTGCCATGCAATTAGCCTATTACCCCGGTTGTTCGCTGCAGCAGTCATCGGCGCTTTACGATGTCCAAAGCCGCCGGATCTTCTCGGAGCTGGGTGCGGATCTGAACGAAATCGAAGACTGGAATTGCTGCGGCGCCACCTCGGCCGGCAAGGTGGACGACTTCATGGCCGTGGCCATGCCGGCACGCAATATCGGCATCGCCGAACAGGCCGGATTTGCCGAAATGGTAATTCCCTGCGCGGCGTGCTACTCACGCACGCTGGTGGCCCAGCAGCGGATGGCGGATGACCCCGCGCTGCAGACGACGATCAATGCCGAACTCGGCCGGCCCGTCAACGGCACCCTGAAAGTTTCCTCCATCCTGGAGGCCCTGGCGGCGCTGATCGCCCAGGGCGCTCTCAAGGACCGCGTGGTGCACAAACTCACCGGTCTACACCCGGTCTGCTACTACGGCTGCATGATGACGCGCTTTCCCTGCACGGTACCGGTCCCGGACGATGTCGAAAATCCCCAGGGGATGGAGACCGTGCTCAAGGCGCTGGGCATCCGGGCCACCGACTGGAACTACAAGACTGCCTGCTGCGGCGCCTCGGCGGTCGTGAACGATCCCGATACGGCCCACAACCTGATGGCGAAGATCATGAAGGACGCCGTGGCGCGCGGGGCCAACTGCTTCGTGGTGACCTGCCCCATGTGCCAGATGAACCTGGATGTCCAGCAGGACGAATTCTGCCGCAGGCACGGCATCGAAGAACGCCTGCCGGTGTTCTTCATCACCGAAATCATCGGGGCGGCCATGGCCATCGCGCCGTCGGAGTTGCAGACCGACCGGCATTTCGTGGACGGCACAACGCTTTTGAAGGAGCTGGAGCAACATGACGAACAAAGCCAATAAGACCAAACGCGGATCGGTGCTGATTGCCGGCGGCGGCATCGGCGGCATGCAGGCCGCGCTGGATCTGGCCGACAGCGGTTTCAAGGTTCACATGATCCAGAAGGATTCCTCCATCGGCGGCACCATGTCCATGCTCGACAAGACCTTCCCCACCGGTGACTGTTCCATGTGCATGATCTCCCCCAAGATGGTGGAGGTCGGCCGCCATCCCAACATCGTCCTGCACACGCTTGCGGAAGTTACCGCCGTCGACGGGGAACCAGGCGATTTCAGTGTCATGGTCAAACAACAACCCCGCTATGTGGATGCCGTCAAATGCACCGGCTGCGGAGCCTGCGAGAAGAAATGCCCCAAACTGGTGGTCAGTGAGTTCGAGCAGGGCCTGAGCAAACGCAAGGCCATCTATTCGCTCCTGCCCCAGGCCGTGCCCAACACCCGCGTGATCGACCCGGAGACCTGCCTTTACATCCAGCGCGGCCGCTGCAAGGCCTGTATCAAGTTCTGCGACACCGACGCCATCGACTTCGACGACACGGAAAAGAATTACGAACTCAAGGTGGGCGCCATCATCCTGAGCCCTGGCCTGGAGCGCTACAACCCGCGGGTGCGCCAGGAACTGGGCTTCGGCCGCTGGCCCAACGTGGTCACCTCGATCCAGTTCGAGCGGATCCTGTCGGCCTCGGGCCCGTTTTCCGGGGAAATCAAGCGCCCCTCGGACGAAAAGCACCCCCGCAAGGTGGCCTGGATCCAGTGCGTGGGCTCGCGCGATCCCCACAACGCCAATCCCTGGTGCTCCTCGGTCTGCTGCATGTACGCCACCAAGCAGGCCGTGATCGCCAAGGAACACGACGGCAGCATTCAGCCCACGATTTTCTACATGGAAATGCGGTCCTTCGGCAAAGACTTCGACAAGTACGTGGACCGGGCCAAGGACGAATACGGCGTGGTCTACCGGCGCACCATGATCTCCGACGTCAAGGAAGACGCCGGCACCGGCGACCTGATCCTACGCTACGCCGACCGGGACGGCACCCTGATCGACGAGGTCTTCGACATGCTGGTGCTCTCCATCGGCTTCCAACCCCATGCCGACGCGGCGGAGTTCGCCCAGACCTTCGGCATCGCGCCCAATGAGCACGGATTCGCCCAGACCACGGATTTCGGCCCGGTGGAAACCTCGCGCCCGGGGGTCTACGTCACGGGCACCTTCCAGGGCCCCAAGGACATTCCCGAAACCGTGGCCCAGGGCAGTGCCGTGGCCGGACGCAGCATGGCGCTTTTGGGCGAGGCCCGCGGCACCGAGATCACGGTGGAAGAACTCCCCGAAGAGATCGAGGTGGCGGGTAAGGAACCCCGTGTAGGCGTCTTCGTCTGCCACTGCGGCATCAACATCTCCCAGACCGTCGACATCAAGCAGGTGACCGAAGAAATGAAGTCGGTCCCCGACGTGGCCTATTCCGATGATCTGATGTACGCCTGTGCGCCGGACGGCCAGGAGAAGATCAAACAGCTGATCAAGGAGCACGACCTCAACCGGGTGATCGTGGCCTCCTGCACCCCGCGCACCCACGCCCCCCTCTTTCAGGACACGATCCGCGAGGTCGGCCTGAACAAATACCTGTTCGAGCTGGCCGATATTCGCGAGCAGTGCAGCTGGTGCCACATGGGCCAAAACGAGATCGCCACCAAGAAAGCGGCCGAGATCGTCAAGATGAACGTGGCCAAGGCCCGTCATCTGCAGCCCATCGAAACCGATGCGGTGGACGTAACCCCGGCCGCCATGGTGATCGGGGGCGGTATCGCCGGTCTGACCTCGGCCCTGGCCTTGGGCGACCAGGGCTTCGACGTCCACCTGGTGGAAAAGGCGCCCCAGCTGGGCGGGCTGGCTAACAATGTTTTCCGCACCCTGGACGGCAGCGATGTCCAGGCCTTTGTCCAGGAAAAAGCCGCCGCCGTCGAGGCCCATCCCCGGATCAACGTCCACCGGGGTACCGAGGTGGCCTCCACCGGCGGTTTCGTGGGCAGCTTCAAGACCACCCTGGCCGACGGGGCCCAGTTCGACCACGGGGCCATCGTAGTGGCCACCGGCGGGGTGGAATATGAACCGGAAGAGTACGGCTATAAGGACAGCGAGAAGATCATCACCCAGCGCGATCTGGAAAAGCAGCTGGCGAACGGGCTCTCTCCGGGCCAGCAGCATTTTCTGATGATCCAGTGCGTGGGCTCCCGGGAGGAGCCGCTGAACTACTGCTCGCGGATCTGCTGCCAGGACGCCATCAAGAACGCGATTGCGATCAAGGAAAAATCACCGGCGGCCCAGGTCACCGTTCTCTACCGCGACATCCGCACCTACGGCCTGCGTGAAGACTACTATCAAAAAGCCCGCGACCTGGGGGTCCTGTTCGTGCGCTTCGAACCCGAGGCCAAACCCCAGGTGAAGATCGTGGGGGATCGCCTGCAGGTGGAGGCCTTCGACTATGTCATGAACCGCGACCTGCGCCTCCACCCGGATGTCGTCGTCCTCTCCACGGGCCTGCGGCCGCATCCCACCACGGAGAAGATCGGCAAGCAGTACAAGCTGACCCGCAACCCGGACGGCTATTTTCTGGAGGCCCACGTCAAACTGCGCCCCGTGGATTTCCCCAGCGAAGGGCTCTACGTGGCCGGTCTGGCCCACGCCCCCAAGAACCTGGACGAAACCGTCAGTCAGGCCCTGGCGGCCGCCGGGCGTGCCGGCGTACTGCTCTCCCACGACAAGCTGGGGGTTTCCGGGATTATCTCCAAACACAACCGCGATATCTGCATGTCCTGCCTGGCTTGCCTGCGGGTTTGCCCCTTTGGCTCGCCCTTTGTCGACGAGGACGGCAAGATCAGCCACAACGAGGTGATCTGCACCGGCTGCGGCATCTGTGCCGGCATCTGCCCGGCCAAGGCCTTCCAGGTCAACAATTTCCGGGACGAGCAGATTCACGCCATGATCGATGCGGCCACCGAAGACATTTTCGAGGAAACATCGAGTTCCGATCAATAACCGCCCATGAAGCGGATACGCCACCAATAACCGCCATCAACAGGGAGAACGAGCACCATGACCGCACAAGCGCAAGCGGCCGTAAAGGAGGAAGCAGCCCCGGCCATCGAGCCCGAGCGGGAAATCCCGACCGGCTGGCAACCGAGTATCCTCGCCTTTGCCTGCCATTACTGCGCCTTCGCCGCGGCCGATCTGGCCGGCGTGATGCGCCTTTCCTATGCGCCCAACGTGAAGATCATCCGGATGCCCTGCACCGGCAAACTGGACCACGGCTATGTGCTGCGGGCGTTCGAGCGCGGGGTCGACGGGCTCTTCGTGGCCGGCTGACTCGAGGGTCAATGTCATTTCCTGGAAGGAAATTACAATGCCGCCAAACGCGTCAACTTCATTAAAACCCTTCTCCCCAAAGTCGCTATCGATCCCGAACGGCTGGCCATGTACAACCTGTCGGCCGCCATGGGGCCGCGCTGGGCGGAGATCTGCAATGAATTCACGGAAAGGATCCGGCAACTCGGTCCTTCTCCCATACGGATTGCTCTTCAGGCGCGGGAAAGGAGATAACGGCCATGATCGTGGGCGAACAGAAACCTCTGGAAGAAATCTGGAACAGCATCAAAGACCATAAAAAGGTCCTCGTGTTCGGCTGCAACACCTGTGTGGCCGTCTGCCAGCAAGGCGGCAACAAGGAGGCCGAAATCCTGGCCTCCATGCTGCGGATGAAGGCCACCCAGGAAGGGGTCGAGATCGAGATCAAGGATTCGGGCATCGAACGCCAGTGCGAGCACGAGTTCTTCGAGAAAACCGAGGAAGAGGTCGACTGGGCCGAAGCCGTCCTGAGCACGGCCTGCGGGATCGGCGTCCAGTTCATGGCCGAAAAATACCCCAAACCGGTCTACCCCGGCCTGAACACCACCTTTCTGGGGGCGGTGGAAGAACTGGGGGTCTACACCGAACGCTGCCAGGCCTGCGGCAACTGCGGCGTGGGTAATTTCGGCGGGATCTGCCCCATCGCGCGCTGCGCCAAGCGGATTCTCAATGGCCCCTGCGGTGGCTCCACCATGGGCAAGTGCGAGATCAGCAAGGACGTGGATTGCGCCTGGCAGTTGATCGTCGACCGCCTCAAACTCCTGGACAAGCTCGACACCTACGAAGCCCTCAAACCGATTAAAGACTGGTCCACCGACCGGGCCGGCGGCCCACGTAAACTCGTCAGGGAGGATGTGAAGGATGACAGCTAAAACGCCGAGCAAACTGGAAAAGGTGCTGGCTGCGGGCCATTACGCCGTGACTTCCGAGTGCGGCCCTCCCCGCGGCAGCGATCCCAGCGGGATCGTCGAAAAGGCCGAATTGATCAAAAACCACGTGGATGCCATCAACATCACCGATAACCAGACGTCGGTCTGTCGTACGTGCTCGCTGGCGGTCTGCATCCGGCTCAAGACCATGGGCCTCGAGCCGGTCCTGCAGATGGTCACCCGGGACCGCAACCGCATCGCCCTGATGAGCGACATCCTGGGGGCAGCCCACTGGGACATCCACAACATCCTCTGTCTGTCAGGCGACCATCAGAGCTTCGGAGACTGCGCCAAGGGCCAAAACGTCCATGACCTCGATTCGATGCAACTCCTGCAGACAGTGCGCATGATGTGCGACGAAGGCAAATTCCTGGGCGGTGACGAGATCAAGCGCCCGCCGCAGATGTTCGCCGGCGCGGCGGCCAACCCCTTTGCCGACCCGTTCGAGATCCGCGTGGCGCGGCTGGCCAAAAAGATCAAGGCCGGGGCCCAGTTCATCCAGACCCAGTGCATCTACAACCTGGACAAGTTCGAGGAATGGATGCAGGGCGTGCGCGACCGGGGGCTCCACGAGGAGACCGCCATCATGGCCGGGCTGACCCCCATGAAATCCGCCGGGATGGCGCGCTATATGAAAAACCGGGTGCCGGGCATGGACGTACCCGACGAGGTCGTCAAGCGGCTGGCCGACACCCCCAAGGACAAGCAGGCGGAGGAGGGCATCAAGATGTGTATCGAGTCCATCGAGCGCCTGAAGGAATGCGAAGGGATCCGCGGTTTTCACATCATGGCCATCGAATGGGAAGAGAAGGTCCCTGGAATCGTGGAAGCGGCCGGCCTTTATCCCCGGCCGGAAGTTTAGGAGGACGCATGAAGACCTTTGAAGATCTGATCGAAGAAGTCCAGAAACCCGGTCTGTGCCATCACTGCGGCGGCTGCGTGACCTTCTGCACGGCCATCAACTACGGCGCCCTGGAACTCGATGCGGACGGCATGCCCCAATTTGCCGACCGGGCCAAATGCATCGAATGCGGTCTGTGCTACAGCATCTGCCCCGAGATCGACGAAATGCAGGAGGAAACGCGACAGGTGGCCGGCTGGGAGCCGCCCATGGGGCGCGTGCTGGATACCACCGTGGCCCGCTCGACGGATTCCACGATCCGCGCCAAGGCCACCGACGGCGGGGTGGTCACCGCGCTGCTGGTCCACCTCTTCGATCGCGGCCACATCGACGGGGCCATCGTCACCAAGCAGACCGGACCCTTCGAGCGTGAACCCTGGCTGGCGACCTCGCGAGAAGAAATCATCGATGCGGCCGGTTTCTATATCGACAGCTCCCACGGCATGAAGCACTTCGGCCACGATTACTCCACCTATTCCCCCTCGGTGCAGGAATTCCGCCCCATGCTCCAGAAAGGCCTGCGGCGGGTGGCCCTGGTGGGGACCCCCTGCCAGATCAAGGCCCTGCGCAAGATGGAAGCCCTGGGGATCGTGCCCTCGGACTCCATTCGCTACACCATGGGGCTGTTCTGCTCCGGCAACTTCCTCTTCGACGAGAAGGAGCGCCAAGTGCTGGAGCAGAAGGGCGGGTTCAAGTGGCAGGACGTCCAGAAGGTCAACCTGCGCGATAAACTCATCGTCCAGCTCAATACCGGTGACAAGAAAACCATACCGCTGTCCGAGCTTGAATTCATGAAGCGCTTCGCCTGCCACTACTGTCCGGACTATGCCGCGGAATATGCCGACATTTCATTCGGCGGCATCGGCGCGGAGGAAGGCTGGACCACGGTGATCACCCGCTCCCCCGTGGGCCGGGCCATCCTGGCGGATGCCCGCGGCAAGGCCGTCGAGATCTATAATTTCAAGAGCAGCCCCGACAAACCCATGGAGGTCATGAAAAAAATCCAAACCGCCTCCAACCGCAAGAAGAAGTACTCAAAGCAGATGCACGACAAACTTGTCAAGGGCCATACGGCCTGAACGCAGTCGGATCGCAAGCGAGCAAATTGGGCCCGGGGAGCAATTGTCGCCTCGGGCCCTTGGTTTGCAATCAAGCCCTTCGGCAACGGCTTGCCAAGGGGGGCCACGCCGATAACAGCGAATCCAAAGGTTCGCGATTCGTTCAGGTATCCGGCCGGCATATATAATCTCCAACGAACGCTCGATGGGGGCCTATGATCTCGATCCGCTTGACGGGCAAGCCAAACAGCCCCAGATTGCATTCTATAAAGGTCTTTTGACGAACGCTTCAAATGACGGCATTCATAAAGGAGACGACCGATGCGGAACACAGGCCCCATCTTGAGCATGATTGTACTGGTTGTCCTGGCATTGTTCTTCTCGATCGACGTTAGCGAGGCCATGGCACGCGGCGGCGGTGGTGGCGGCGGCGGTGGCGGCGGTGCTATCGGCGGGGGCGGCGGCTTCGGCGGTGCGCGTGGCGGCGGTATACGCAGCGCACCACCCGGTGCCTACCGAATGCGACGGGCCTACAGCCCTTTTGAGCACGGTCGGCAGGGAAGCGCGACCTCTCAACCCGCGCCCTCAACCCGGATGCAGCCTGCCTCTCCCAGCCCCCAGCGTACGGACATCAACGCACCCCAGACCGGCCGGTATCAAGATGGTTCTCCCCGCGAGCGTCAGGTTCAGTACCGTGACATTACCGAAAAATACGAGAAACTGCGTGAAGCCCGGCACAGAGACTACTGGGAGAACCGGAACAACCAGCCATAGCCTTGGCCAAGATCGATACCGTCGCGCAATTCCTTAGCTGAAAAAAACGGCCGGCGCCCGACACCGTAAGCGGGAAAGCCATACGGGCAGCACCGGCCGACAATTGATTCGGCGATAAGGATTAACTTCCCATTTCCGGCACTGGCGCCACGGCCGGTTCGCGACGTCCGCTACCCTTGCCGCCACCGCCGAAACCCGGACTCGTGGTGTAGGACGAAACCTCAAAGTCCGGATAGGCCGTACCACCGTGCTCGACCATGTCGAGGCCTTCCAGCTCTTCTTCCGGGGAGACCCGCAGACCAACAGTCATGTCGATCAGCTTGAACATCAGAAACGCCGCCGGGAAAGTCCATACAAAGCAAGCCCCGATACCAACCAACTGCACGCCAACGGTCCCCAGGGAGAAACCGCCCATGTCGAAGAGACCGGCGGCCAGGGTGCCCCAGGCACCGCAGACCCCGTGAACCGAAATGGCCCCCACCGGATCGTCGATCTTGATCTTGTCGAAGAACATCACGGAAAAGACCACCAGAACACCGGCCGCAGCACCGATGACGATGGCGCTTGTCGGCGATACGTTGGCGCACCCGGCGGTAATGCCCACCAGACCGGCCAAAGCACCATTGAGACTCATGCCGACTTCGGGCTTGCCGAATTTAAGCCAGGAGGTAAACAGCGCGAAGACGGCCCCGGTGGCGGCGGCCAGATTCGTATTCACGAAAATCATGGCAATGCTCTTGTCGGCCGTGGTGGTGGACCCCGGGTTGAAGCCGAACCAGCCCAGCCACAGGATGAACACCCCCAGGGCCGCCAGCGGCATATTGTGGCCCAGAATCGGACGGAGACGCCCGTCCTTGGTGTATTTGCCGATGCGGGGCCCGAGCACCAGGGCACCGGCCAGGGCGGCCCAGCCACCCACCGAGTGCACCACGGTGGAGCCGGCAAAATCGATGAAGCCCAGACCTTCCAGCCAGCCGCTGCCGTCGAGCAGGCTGCCCCAGGCCCAGCTGCCGAAAATGGGGTAGATGATAGCGCTCAAGACCGCGCTGTAGAGCAGGTAGCCGACGAACTTGGTGCGCTCGGCCATGGCGCCGGAAACGATGGTCGCGGCCGTGGCGCAGAAAACCACCTGGAACATCCAGAAGGCCAGCACCCACTCGGTGCCCTCGCCGGTGAATCCGCTCAGGAAGAACCCGGAGGTCCCGAACCATCCCGTGGCCGAAGCACCGAACATCAGCCCGAACCCTACCGCCCAGAAGGCCAGGGTGCCCATGGAAAAGTCCATCAGGTTCTTCATCATGATATTGACGGCATTTTTAGCCCGCGTAAAACCCGATTCGACCATGGCGAACCCGGCCTGCATGAAAAAGACCAGGGCCGCGGCCACGAGGGTCCACAGGAAATTGGCGTGATCCTGCACTAGGTCGATGGCGGCCTTGTTGGAAAGGGCTGTCGGGGGTTCCTCGCCCGCCCAGCAGACAGCGGCACTCAAGCAAACGAACAACAGGATGGGTAGCATACGTTTCATGGTTTGTTCCTCACTCCAGTTTTAAGTTGTCGATGTCACACACGTTGATACGAAAAGCCTCCAGACCCGGCCGACGGGCGACCTTCTTGGGCCTTATCTCCGATTTGCATGTCGTATATGGCAAAGGTCGTGCCAGGGGCCCCCAAAACCGAATATCACCATCATATAATTGATATTATTATATTTTATTGATCAAAACCTAGGGGAAACAGTCGGATGAGAATTGGATCCATAATTACAAAATTGTTCTATAACTCACCAATCAAAACAATTTTGTATGGTTTTAGTAATGGAAAGGCAGGAAAACCGAAGCGACCGATGAATCGTCGCCCGTGAAATCAAAAAGTTGGCCGCCAGGCTGAACCGATTGGGCGCCGGGGGGCCTCCCCCGAAAATAAAAACCCCGTCCGCATTCAAGATGCGGGCGGGGTTTGGCGGTATCACCAACCGCAGAATGCCGGTCTTTTTGCCGGCGTCGTCGACCTAGGCCGCCTTCTCCCAGGACTCGATCACGACGCCTTCTTCGACGTCTTCCCACCCGGTGATCATCGCCTTGGTGTGGGCCGTGATCGAATGGCCGGTGGTGATCATGTACAGATGCACCACCAGGAAGCAGAGAATGGCAAAGGCACCGGCCAGGTGGAGCAGGGCCATCAACTCCAGCGAGAGCCCGCTGATGCCCCAGGCGGTCCATTCGTTGTA
>JASJED010000108.1 GCA_030065585.1 Desulfobacterales bacterium
AGCGCATTGAAACGTTCGCGTGACACCAGATCGCTGTAACCGGTAAACAGAATGACCGGTATCTCCGGGCGAATCTGCATGAATTCCTTGGCCAGCAGATCACCAGTCATTTTAGGCATGGTTAGATCGGTGATGATCAGGTCGAACGCGTCCGGGCTGGATTTAAAGAGTGTCAGGGCCTCTTCGCTGGAGGTGCAAGACGTCACCTGGTAGCCGAGGGAGGAGAGTATTTCCTGACCGATGTCAATCAGCGCGGGTTCATCATCGATGAAGAGAATGCGTTCCGTTCCCTCCTGGCGCAGCGGTTTCTTGATGGTGGCCGCCTTTTCGGTTGCGCTGGTCTGGCTCAATTGGGGAAAGAGAACATGGATGGTGGTGCCTTGGCCGACTTCACTTTCGACCGTTATGGCCCCGCCATGGGAGCTGATAATACCATGGACCACCGCCAATCCCAGGCCGGTGCCTTCACCTTTTTCTTTCGAGGTGAAATAGGGATCGAAAATGCGTTCCATATATTCGGGCGGGATGCCATGACCGGTGTCTTGAATCGACAGTTCGATATAGGGGCCCTCTTGGATGCCGCCGCACTGGGCCGCCCTGTCTCTGTCGACCGCGACATTGACCAAGTTGACTTTCAGGGTGCCGCCGCCTTCCCGCATGGCATGATGGGCGTTGGAGCAGAGGTTCATCATAACTTGATGGATTTGGATGGGGTCGGCTTCAACCACGGCATCGTTGTTCAGATTGCTTCCCTTGATTTCAATCGTGGCGGGCAACGAGGCGCGTATCAGTTTGAGCACTTCCTTGACGATCAGGTTGATCTGAACCGCCTGTTTTTCCTGCTCGCTTTGACGACTGAACGAGAGAATTTGGTTGATCAAACCTTTGGCACGCTGGCTGGCCGTGAGAATATTGTCCAGCGCCTCGCTGGGATCCTTGCCCTGACTGGCATGAATACTGGCGATTTCCGTGTATCCGAAAATGGACTGAAGGATATTGTTGAAGTCGTGGGCAATGCCGCCGGCCAGCGTTCCGATGGCTTCCATTTTCTGGGCCTGCCGCAGCTGCGAGCGGAGTTTGGCTTTTTCTTTTTCGGCTTCGATCCGATCGGTAATATCACGGGCAATGGTCAGCACGGCTGGATGATTGTCGTACTCGATGGCCCGGCAGCTGGCTTCAACCGGTACGATGGCGTCATCATCGGCTTTGAGCGCCGTTTCGAAGATGATGTGGTGCAGCCGGCGGAGTTCATCCATGCGCTCCGGCCAGAAGGGCGCGTGCTCGGGGGAGATAATGTCCATGGTCGTTTTTTTGAGCATATCATGACGATTTAACCGCAGCTTTTCGCAGGCCACCCGGTTGCCGTCGATGATCTGACCTTTGAAATCCATTACGAAAATAGCATCACCGGCGCTTTCGAAAAGGGTCTTGTAGCGGTTGGTCGACGCCATCAGGGCTTTGATCGTACAAACATCAAATGACAGGCTTCGAAAATCGGAATTGGCATCCCGGTTGTTGCGGTTTTTGCTCATCTCAGATCTTTGTTTCAGTCGCTAGCGGCGACCGAAGAGCGATTAGACGCATGTAGGGTTAGGGGTATGCCCGCGCTACGCTAAAGGGCAACGGCGGTCGGACTGTTGATCTAGAATCTTGTACCAACTCCAATCCCCATTGTAAATACGGATTGTTACCGTTGGCAGGCATTATTTCGAACGGTGTTGGTCGAAAGTTAGTTGCAGCGAAATACCTTTGACTTATCTTAATTGATCGTGTTATGTTCCGAATTCTTTTGATTAAAGGACGCTAAGCGTGCCTGCGCATCAGATCAAGGTCAATTTTAGCCGCCGGCCAACCGCGATCGTAAGCGGAGAAACCGGGTTGATTGAGCACGCGACCGATGGTACGCCTGGCAGGACTCGAACCTGCGACCTACGGATTAGAAGTCCGTTGCTCTATCCAGCTGAGCTACAGGCGCATACCGTCGGGCATCGCAAGGTGAACACACGGTCGCCGATCGCCCCGCGGCAACGTAACGCTTGAAGGACAGCATTCAAGATGTGCAAGGGGCGCGCCGTACGGCGCCTGCACGGTGGCCGCCGGAAAGCCTAAACGCGTGCCATCGCTCGTTAGCACAAGCTATTTCGATTGTCCACAGGATTTGCCGTCGCCATTGCGCGGGGACAAACGGCACGGAATCAAAACGCGCGCATGCGCTCAACCAACTGAAGTGTATCGATTACCGCCCTGAATCCTGCATTCTGGCCCGCCGTATGAATACGGACGATTCATCTTCGTTTCGCGACCAAAGCAAGGCCCCATGACGCTGAAAGACAAGAAAAAACCGGTTAAAGCCAAGCCCAAGAAATCAGGCGTCCCCAAGAAGCGCGCCGTGCCCCGGAGCCGACCGGCACCCCGCAAGGGCAAAACCGCCTCCCGCCGCAAAGCGGCTCCGACGTCCGCCAAACGGTCGGCGGCCGCGAGTCCCAAGAAAGCGACGGCGGCGAGCGCCAGCCGACCTCGCGCTAAAACGGCGGCCCGCCCCAAATCCAAGCGTGCGAAGGCCGTCGAGCCGGAAGTGCTCGAACCCATCGCGACCAAGAGCCGCAAGCCCAAAGCCAAGGCGACGGCAAGTGCCGATAAGGCCCTCGTCAAATTCGACCCTTTGCAGCGCTATCTGGCGGAGATCAGCAACTATCGATTATTGACCCGAGAAGAAGAGCGCTCGCTGGGTATCCGGGTGCGCGAGGAGGGAGACAAGGAGGCGGCCTATTCCTTGGTGACATCCAATCTGCGCCTGGTGGTCAAAATCGCGCTCGAATTTCAGCGCGTCTGGATGCAGAATCTGCTGGATTTGATTCAAGAGGGCAATATCGGCCTGATGCAGGCCGTCCGCAAATTCGATCCCTACAAGAATGTCAAGTTCTCCTACTATGCTTCTTTTTGGATTAAAGCTTACATCCTTAAATTTATCATGGATAATTGGCGTCTGGTGAAAATAGGAACGACCCAGGGGCAACGCAAACTGTTTTTTAAACTGAAGAAGGAAAAACAGAAACTGATTGAACAGGGGTTTGACCCCAAGCCCAAACTGCTATCCGAACGCTTGGGGGTTTCGGAAAGAGAAATCGTCGATATGGATCAGCGTCTGGACGGATGGGATGTATCGCTGGATGCCCCGCTCAAGGACGATTCCGATACGGAACGCATCGAGTTTCTAAGCACCGAAAGCGTATCGGCTGAAGACCAGGTGGCCAAAAAGGAAATTGAAGTTCTCCTGCACAATAAGATTGATGAATTCCGTAAAAACATGACTGATCGTGAAAAAGAGATTTTTGACCTGCGCATTTTTTCGGATACCCCGGTAACCCTCCAGGAAATCGGTGATCGCTACGGCATCAGCCGTGAGCGTGTTCGCCAAGTCGAGAAGAATATCATTAAGAAAATGCGGGAGTTCTTCAAACGCGAAATTCCAGATTTTTCATCCTACACCGAAGGCCAGGGGGCCGAGTAGATATTTGGGGCGCCAGGCACCATGCGGTTTCCGGGCCTTCGATCCGCCGTATCAACAGAAAGTGAACCGATGAGGAAAATTTGTTTGGAAGTGGGCGCATTTGCGCTGGTGTTCAGCGTGGTGTTGGCCGGGTGCGCTACGCCCGTGGCCACCGAGAAGCGCTACCCAGCTGACGCCGCAAGCGCGCCGCCCAATGCCTACTACTATTACACGGAAGCCCAGATTTTGCGGTCGCAGGGAAAAGCGAACGCGGCTTTGGCGCTGATGCAAAAGGCCGTGGAACTGGATCCCGATTCAAACCTGCTCAAACGCGAGACGGCCATTTTGTATTTGCAACTCAAGAACAATGAGGCCGCCCTGGCCATCCTCAAAGAATTGTTGGCCAACGACCCCAATGATGTCGAGGCCCTGAATTTGATGGGCCGCTTGCTGCAAAGCCGTCAACAGAACGAAGAAGCCAAGAGCGTCTATGCTCGGGTTTTGGCCCAGGACCCCGACAACGAGGATATCTATCTATTGTTAGGCAACCTTTACATCGCCGATCAAGAGTGGGATCAAGCCTTTGAGGTTTTCGACCAGTTTGTGCAGCGTTTTCCGAACGCCTACGCCGGCCATTTTTTTTTGGGAAAAATCTACCGGCAGAAGAATGATCCGGTCGCCGCGGAGAAGTCATTCCTGCGGGCACTTGAAATCGAACCGGAGCTCGAAGGGGCCCGATTTGAACTGATCGAACTCTACCAGGCCGATCCCAAGCAACGGGGGCATTATACCAAAGCGATCAAACTCTACAAGGAACTGCTGGCCGACAACCCCCAGAACATCCGCGCCATTTTCGGGTATACCCTTTTCCTGCGGGATACCGGTCAACCGCAACAGTCACTGCAGGTCCTAAAGACGCATACGGGTGACACGCGCCAGAATGACCTGATCCGCGGGATATTCCGCCATTACATCGAGCCGGAACACCATCGCGACGCCGTTTACCTGTTGAAACATCTGATTGCGCAACACCCCACCTACATCGACTTGCACTATCTCTTGGGACTGGCCTATGACGGGCAGAAAGATCATGATCAAGCCCTGGCACAATTCCAGGCCGTAAGCCCCGATAGTCGTTTCTATCGGGAAGCCACGCTTCAAATCGCTTTTCGCTACGCCGAAGACGGTCGGCGCGACCAGGCCATCACCCATCTTGAAAACGCCCTGGCGCAGGACCCGGAAAACGCCGAATTCATGATTTATCTGGGTTATTACCATGAGGAGGCGGAGCGTTATGCGGACGCCGAGCGCTATTTGCTGAAGGCCATTGAAAAGGTCCCGGACAGCGAACAGGCGCTTTTCAGGCTGGGGGTGGTCTATGACAAGATGAAACGCAAGGACGACTGCATTGAAATCATGCAACGGGTGATCGCGCTTAACGATGAGCATGCCAATGCACTGAATTATCTGGGCTACACCTATGCCGAGCTGGGGATCAATCTCGACGAGGCGGAAGCGCTGGTGCGCAAGGCCTTGGAATTGCGCCCGGACGACGGCTATATCACCGACAGTCTGGGATGGGTTTTTTACCAGCAGGGGCGATATGCCGAAGCCTTGAAATGGCTGCTGAAAGCTTTGGCGCTGGTCCCGGATGATCCCGTTATCAACGAGCATGTTGGGGATGCCTATCTCAAACTGGACAACAAAACCCAAGCCCTTGAATACTATCAGAAATCTAAAAACCTTCACGACGAAGACAGTGCGCGCCAAAAAATCCAGATCAAAATCGATGCCCTCAAGACGGTGTCACCCTAGCCCATGGCGAACGCGATGCGCGCTCCAGCCATGATGTCAATCCATTTCGATCGGTTGGCGGGGAGAATCATCAAAACCATGCGCGGCGCGGAGGCGCTAGGACGCTTCCATCTGATGGCCGCTTTTATTCTCGCCCTAACCGGCTGCGCTGGTTTTGGCGCCACGCCGGTAACACCGCAGTATGATACCGCAGCGACACACGACCTCATGGTCGCGCTGCAAAGCGCCAACCCCGATCTTATCTCCTGCAAAGGGCTCGGTAAGGTTCGCATGACGGTTGACGGCGCCCGGCGCACGTTCGACCGGGCCGCATGGGCCGGCGCCGAACCGGGACGCATGCGCTTCGATGCACGCACACCCTTTGGACTTCCCATTCTGTCTCTGGCCTGCAACGAATCCTATTTGACCGTCATGGCGCATAGCGAGGGACGGTACTATCACCAACCGATTGACGCCAACCAACGCCTCGGGAAGATTTTGTCCGTCGATATCGCCTGCCGCGATCTATATCGCTTGATGATTGGCCGCCCGCCGATCATCGACTATCATTCCGCGCAGATGGAAATAACCATGGCAGGTGAGTCAACGATTGTGCTCAAACGGCGTTACCGGGGCCCCGTGGCAAGGTTGTTCCTGGACGAGGTCAACGGCGATTTGACCGGGTTCGAATTGCTGAACGTTCACGGCCAGCGTCGCTACCTGGCTCAGATAAAAAGACGACGCACCGTCGACGGCTTCCGCCTGCCTTATCAACTTCGCTTGGAGAGCTCGCAGGGACATCTGGCTTTTGATATGCTTCGGCTTTATCCCAACGCGCCCGTCAGCGCGTCATTGTTCCACATCCCGCCGCCGAATTAAACCTGACCCGTGCGGGGGACCCTGTGGTTCGATTTCTGGCGCGCAATACCGGTTCGCATGGCGCTTGAAAGGAAAGTGTGTTCAAAGCGATAGCGCTGGAAAAACGTCTGCGCCGCTGCCGCAATGTCAGAACCATCGGCGTCAAGTCCAATTTTCTTGAGTACGCTCCCGAGGAGCGCGAAGCGATTCTCGCAGCACCCAAGATTTATTACCCTTCGGTCTTCTATGCCGACCTCTTGGATGCGATGGGCAAGAATCTCTTTCCCAGCTACCACACCTATAAATGCGTGCAGGATAAAATCAAACAGACCGCGCTGTTTGACCTTTGCGCCATTCCCCATCCCCGCACGCGAGTTTATTACGGTAAACGCCAGATGGCGCGGATTACCGCCGATTTTGGCCTTCCCCTGGTTGCCAAAATCGCCCGCGGGTCCGCACTGGGTAAAGGCGTATTCTTGATTCGCAACCAGGATGAACTCGCGTCCTATTGCCGTCAAAACCACGCCGCTTATATTCAGGAATATTTGCCCACCGATCGCGACATGCGGGTGGTGGTCATCGGCAAGCGCATCGTACATGCCTATTGGCGCGTGGCGGCACGCGGCGAGTTTCGCAGCAATCTGGCCGCCGGGGGTCGTATTCGACTCGATCCGCTACCCAAGGCGGCGCTCGAACTGGCGTTGCACACCGCACGCCTTTGCCGGTGGAATGATGTGGGGATCGATATTTACGAGCACGACGGTCGGTTCGGGGTATTCGAGGCCAACATGAAATACGGCAAACAGGGATTCCGACAGGCCGGTATCGACTACGACCGACTCATGGAGGATTTGATCGCGAATGGAGAGATTTGAGATCGATAGCCTGCATATGTTGCATACGGCTTTGAACCGCCGGGAGCAGGAGATGCTCTCGCCGGTGGCCACCACCAGTCAGAGCGCCGTGCGCCGGCATTCCGAAAATGAACGCCAGGGGGCCTACCGACAGGATTTCTCCTTGGACGTCGATCGCATCCTGCATTCATTGGCGTACACACGCTATATCGATAAGACCCAGGTGTTTTATCTGATCAAGAACGATCACATCACCCACCGGGTGCTGCATGTTCAGTTGGTGTCCAAGATCGCCCGCACAATCGGCCGGTTTTTAGGGCTGAATGAAGACCTGATCGAAGGCATCGCCCTGGGGCATGACATCGGCCACACACCTTTTGGGCACGACGGCGAGCGGTTCTTGAGCCGCATTTGCGAAGCGCACGGCATCGGCAGTTTTCAACATAATCTCCAGAGCGTTCATTTTCTGGAGCGCGTCGAGCGCAAAGGACGCGGCTGGAATCTTTGCTTGCAGACCCTGGACGGCATCCTGAGCCATGACGGCGAGGTGCATGATGAGCGTCTGCGGCCCGATCGCAACAAGGATTTCGACAAGCTGGACCGTGAGATGCTGGCCAAGCGCAACAACCCGGGGTTGGCGCTGAGGCCCATGTCGCTGGAGGGCTGTGTGGTGCGTATGGCCGATACGATATCCTACATCGGTCGGGATATCGAGGATGCGATTCGGCTGGGCCTCATATCGCGATCGGAACTGCCCGACGATGCCGTTGCCGTGCTGGGCAGCACCAATGGTACGATCGTCTACAATCTGGTGACGGACGTGATTCGCAACAGCTACCGGCAACCTTACCTGGCCTTCTCGCGGGAGGTCTCCCAGGCACTCAAAACATTGAAGGCGTTTAATTTAGAGCGTATTTACATGAATCCTTCCATAAAGCAACACACATTGAAAATCGAGCAGCTGTTTGTGCTGCTCTTCAACCGTTACTTGAAGGATCTGCAAACCGTCAACAAGACATCGGTCATTTTTGAAGGCTATCTCAGCGATATGGACCAGCGTTATGTGGACGAGCACCAACCGGCCGAGATCGTAAGGGATTTCATTGCCGGGATGACCGACCATTACTTCCTGCAGCAATGCCCGCCGGCGTTGAGGCCTGAGGTGGAGATCCGCTAGTGTCCCTCTATCACCCGGCCGATCCCATGACGCGCACCTATCGCCGCATTGGCGGCATAGGACACCTGCAGGCCTTCCAGGTGAGGGTTCAGGAAACCGATTTGCACGTGCAGGCGACCGCCGATCTGTCGGCGCCGTGCCGCGACGCCGTGATCGTGCTGCGCGGTTATCTGGAAGCCTTTATTCGGCAGCACCCGGGTTTTCTGACATCTCTGATTCCCTGGGTCGATGGGACACCAGCCCCGCGATTGATCGCCGAGATGATCGCCGCCGGCACCCGTGCCAGGGTCGGGCCGATGGCGGCGGTCGCCGGAGCGCTGGCCGAGCATGTCGGACGCGACCTGCTGGCCTTTTCCGACGAAGTGATCATTGAAAACGGGGGCGATGTCTTTCTGGCGGTTAAGCAGCCGGTCACCATGCGCATCGAGGCTGGCAATTCACCGCTTAGCGGCAAGGTCGGTTTGCATCTCGACGCCGCCGACATGCCGCTGGCGGCGTGCACATCCTCGGGTACGATCGGTCATTCCCATAGCGACGGGCGGGCGGACGCCGTGTGTATCGTGGCCCGCCAGGGGGCTTTGGCCGATGCATCGGCCACGGCCGTGGCCAATCGTATCAAACATCCCGGCGATCTGGCGGCGGCGATCGATTTCGCCCGCTCCATCGAAGGTCTCGACGGCGTGCTGGCGATCTGCGAGGATCGGATGGGCGCCTGGGGCGATGTCGAGGTCGTTCCGCTGAATGGCTAGCCCGCCTTTTCCAAGCACCGGACCGGCCGCGCCGCAACATCCGCTGCTCGTTGCGGCCGCATCGTCAGGCGACCAGCACGCGGCGAGCAATGCCCAAAATCGCATGCCGCGATCTGGGTTCTGCAGACGAAGGCATTTGATTTTAATCGATTTGCCGACGGATACCCAACACGAGAGCCCGGAAAAAAGGGTTGAAGTCTGGGGGTAAAAAGAGTAGCTAATGGCCTTAATTAAGTCCATGCTTCGGTAAATCGGTCCAATTGATGCAGATCAGCGCTTGGAGTCGAAAACGGTCAACCGGCGCACCCCCACCACCCAATCGGGGCCGCAATGCGATGACCGGCATGCCATTGCCCGTCCATACCGTATGAATTGGAGACCTTCCGCATGAAAAAAGTCAAAATCGGTTTCTGGATTTTAGTGATTGCGTTTCTTCTGCTTCTGGGCTTTCAGAACAAAGCCTTCTTTACCCAGAAAAACGCCTTCGCCTTAGACCTCTATGTCACCGATACCTACATGACCAAGGAAATCTACAACGGTGTCACGTTTGCCGTTTGTTTTCTGGCGGGGCTGGTGCTGGCCTATCTTTCAGGCCTCCTGGAACGATTCCGGGCCAGCAAAATCATCAAGCAACTGAACGCGGATATCGAAGGCCAGCGAAAGGAATTGGAATCCCTGCAGACTGAGTTGAATGCGCATAAAAGCGCGGCCACCTCCGTGCCTGAAGAGCCGGCCGTCGATGAGGCTGAAACGAGCGAGGCGGCGGCAACCCAGGTTCTTCGCTGACGCGCTTTGGCTGCTGAAGGCGGAATCCTGTCACCCCGTTGGGGTTTGATTGAAGTCGCGGATCTAGGCCGCGTGCACCGCCGGGTCGTTTTGGAATGAGCCCCCCCAAATCCACGCCGATGATCAAGCAGTATCTGTCCATCAAGGACGAATATCCGGACGCGATGCTGCTCTACCGTATGGGGGATTTCTACGAGCTTTTCTTCGAAGATGCCGAGCTTGCCGCCCGGGTGCTCGAAATCACCCTCACATCCCGCAATAAAAACGATGCCCAACCGATTCCGATGTGCGGTGTGCCCCATCGCGCCGTTCAGGGCTATATTGCCCGCCTGTTAGAGAAAGGCTACAAGGTCGCCATCTGTGACCAGGTCGAGGATCCGGCCCAGGCCAAGGGGATTGTCAAACGGGAGGTTGTACGGGTGGTGACACCGGGCATGATCACCGAAGAAGACCTCCTGGACGCCCGCACCCATAATTTCATTCTGGCCCTCAATTGGCGTTCCGAACGGGTCGGTCTGGCCTATCTAGATATATCCACCGGAATCTTTCGTCTCACCGAAACGGCGGATGTGCAGCGTGCCCTGGAGGAAGCCCGACGCATCGATCCGCGCGAGATTCTGCTGCCCGATGACAGCGCGCCCGCGTCTTTACAGGAAGCCTTGAACCGCTTTTTTGCGGAACGAACGGTCAGCTCCCAGGAAAGCCGTCATTTCGACTCCGCGCGCGGCCGCGAGCAACTTCTTAAGCTTTTCAATACCCTTTCCCTGGCCGGCTTCGGCTGTGAAAACCTGGAGATCGGCGTGGGTGCGGCCGGCGCTCTGGTACACTACCTTAAAGAAACCCAGAAACAGACGGTCGATCATTTTGCCGGCATCGAAACCTACAGCATCGAAGGCTATCTGTGGATCGACGAGGGTAGCTGCCGCAACCTGGAGCTGTTGGCCAATCTTCAAACCGGTGCGCGACGCGGCTCCCTCTTAAATGTACTGGACCAAACCGTTACGGCCATGGGCGCCCGCCGGCTGCGCGAATGGCTGCGCTACCCCCTGATGGACAAGGCCGCGATCATGGCGCGCCACGATGCGGTTGACGAGGCCTGTCGGCACGGCAGTCTGCGGAGCGATCTGCGCGAGGCGCTGAAAGACGTCCACGACATCGAACGCCTCGCCAGCAAGATCGCCATGGGACGCGCCAACGCGCGCGATCTGCTGGCGGTCAAGAAATCACTGCAAACCCTGCCCGAAATCCTCCGCCAGCTCTCCGCGCTGAAGGCCCCCTTGTTTGTCTTGACCGTGCCGCTGGAACCGTTGACGGCCCTGGCCCAGCTGATCGAAGCGGCCATCCGGGAGGATGCGCCACCGATCCTCAACGAGGGTGGGCTCATCAAACCCGGCTATAACACGGAACTGGACGAACTGATTCAAATCAGCCGCGACGGTAAAGGCTGGCTGGCCCGACTCGAAAATCAGGAGCGGGAGGCCACGGGCATCAATACCCTGAAAGTTCGTTTCAACAAGGTTTTCGGCTACTACATCGAGGTGCCCAAATCCAAATCGGCTTCTGTTCCGGACCACTACATCCGCAAGCAGACCCTGGTCAATGCCGAACGCTTCATCACCGACGCGTTGAAGACCTTCGAGGCCAAGGTGCTCAATGCCGAGGAGCGCCGGGCCTCGCTGGAGTATACCCTCTTTGACCAGATTCGCTCGGAAGCCGCCCGTCATCATCGGGAGTTGCAGGCCGCCGCCCGGCATCTGGCCGCCATCGACTGTATCTTCAATCTGGCGGAAGTTGCCGTGCAGCGCCATTACGCGCGCCCGGTCCTTACCGACGACGGCATCCTCCATATCGAAGAGGGCCGTCATCCGGTCATCGAAAAAATGATCATTGGTGAGCGTTTCGTGCCCAATGACATCCACCTCGACAACGACAGCCAGCAGATCCTCGTCATTACCGGACCCAATATGGCGGGAAAATCCACGGTGCTGCGGCAGGTGGCCTTGGCGGTCATCATGTCGCAGATGGGGGGATTTGTGCCGGCGGCCAAGGCGTCCATGGGGATTGTCGACAAAATTTTCACGCGCGTCGGGGCCCTGGACAATCTTTCCCAGGGGCAGAGCACCTTCATGGTCGAAATGCAGGAAACCGCCAATATCCTGAACAACGCGACCCGCGAGAGCCTGGTCGTGCTGGATGAGATTGGCCGAGGTACCAGCACCTACGACGGGTTGAGCATTGCCTGGGC
>JASJED010000114.1 GCA_030065585.1 Desulfobacterales bacterium
ATCCGCCGTTTGCATTGACTTGCGGCAACCACCACCGAGGTTGGGTATGAAAGATCGGATTCGCTATCTGCTGGCCGATGCCGCCCGCAAGGCCCATCAGGCCGGGGCGCTGCCGTCGGATGTTTTTCCCGGCATCGAGATCGAGGAGCCCAAGATCGAGGCCCACGGCGACTATGCCACCAATTTTGCCATGGTCATGGCCAAGAACCAAAAGATGGCCCCCCGCCGGATTGCCGAAATTCTCACCGCGCATCTGGACGGGGCGGAGGACCTGATCGCCGAGACGGCGATCGCCGGGCCCGGCTTCATCAATTTTCACATCCAACCGGCGGCCTGGGCCCCCCTCTTGAAGGCCATCCCGGCCGCCGGCGAGCGCTTCGGCGCTGCGGATATCGGCCAGGGCCGCAAGGTCCAGGTGGAGTTTGTCAGCTCCAACCCCACCGGCCCGCTGCATGTGGGCCATGGTCGTGGCGCGGCCGTGGGCGATGCGGTGGCCAATATTCTGGCCTTCTGCGGCTACGATGTTCAGCGCGAATACTACATCAACGATTCCGGCCGCCAGATCCGCACCTTGGGCCTATCGGTGCTGCTGCGCTACAAGGCCCTGCTGGGCCAGGCCGTGGATTTTCCCGAGGACTGCTACCAGGGCGCATATATCCGGGAGCTGGCGCGCGAGTTACACGACCGCCATGGAGAGACCCTCCTGGCCCAGGAAGAGGAAGCGGCGCTGATGAGCAGCGCCCGGTTTGCGGCCGAGAAGATCATCGCCGGTATTCGCCAGGATTTGATCGATTTCGGGGTGACCTTCGACCAGTGGTTCAGCGAGCAGAGTCTTTACGACAGCGGACGGGTGGCGGCCTGCATCCAGTCCTTCCGCGATACCGGGCAAGTGTATGAAAAAGACGGCGCCCTGTGGTTCAAGACCACGGCCTGCGGCGACGAGAAAGACCGCGTGGTGGTGCGCGGCGACGGGCGGACCACCTATTTTGCCTCCGACATCGCCTATCACCAGGAAAAATTCGAGCGCGGTTTCGAGCGCGTCATCGATGTCTGGGGCGCCGATCATCACGGCTATATCCCTCGCATCAAGGCCTCCGTGGCGTCGGCCGGCATCGACCCCGATCGTTTCGAGGTTATCCTGGTGCAGCTGGTCAACCTGCTGCGTGGGGGGGCGCCCGTGGCCATGTCGACCCGGGCGGGTGAATTCGTGACCCTCCAGGATGTGGTCAATGAGGTCGGCCGTGACGCCGCGCGTTTTATCTTTCTGACCCGGCACTACGCCAACCCCCTGGATTTCGATCTCGAGGTGGCCAAGCAGAAGTCCAACGACAACCCGGTCTACTATGTCCAGTATGTCCATGCGCGCATTGCCAGCATCCGGCGCAAAGCAGCAAACATGCCGGCGGGGCCCGTCGACGATGCGGACCCCGCCGGTCTGGCATGCCTGGATACGCCCGAAGACGTGGCCCTGATCAAGCACTTGGTCCGCTATCCGGCGGTCGTGACCGCGGCCGCCCGTCAGATGGAGCCCCACCGGATTACCTTCTATCTGATGAACCTTGCGGGGGCCTTTCATTCTTACTATAACAAACAGCGGGTTTTGGTGGACGATCCTGTCACTTCGCATGGCCGGCTCTACCTTGTGACGGCGGTGCAGACGGTCATCCGCAACGGCTTGACGTTGCTGGGGGTTTCCGCACCGGAACGGATGTGATGCCGGCAGGTGAAACCGGAGCCCCAACCGTTCAGGAACCTCCCGAGGCCTCATGGGAAAGAGCAAAACGGGCGCATCCCGAAAGCGTCGACCCTATCTCCAGCTTACCCGTCGGGGGACCTACGGCAGCCTGCTGCTGATAGCGGCGGCCTGTGCCTGGATGTTTTTCATGGGCGTTCTGGTGGGACGCGGCACCGCTCCCATTCATTTTGATATGGAAGCGTTGAACCGCGAACTCAAGGCCCTGAAGCAATCAAGTGAGGAACGCCGCCGCCGCCAGCTCGACAGCTATGCCGCCGCGCTGGAAGATCAGTCGGCCCTCGATGTCTACGCGGAACTCAAGCGCTCCGATGACAAGCTGACCATCGATCCGTCGCTCAGCCGTCGCGTGCCGGTACCCGTGGACCAGGGGGATGCCGCCGCCCGATTGTCGGATGATTCCCCGCCGGCCATCCCGGTGATCAAACGCCGGGAGGGGCTGCGGTCCAAGGTTCCCGGGCGGTTGGCCCTGAAAGTCCGGCCTGCGACCCGGTCGGCGGCACCGCCGCGGGCCGCCGCCGACCGCCGGCCGCCGCCCACGGCCAAACAGGGCCGGTTTACGGTTCAGGTCGCAGCCCTCAAAGACGCCCGGGTGGCCGCCCAGATGGTCGAACGGCTGCGCCGCGAAGGGTTCGATGCCTTCCTGTCGACGACGACCATCGCCGCCAAGGGAACCTGGCATCGGGTGCGCATCGGCCATTACCCGGATTCACAGGCGGCCATCGGGGTTGTGCGCCGCTTGGAAGCGCAGGGGCTGCGTCCCCTGGTGGTCGCCGAAGACAATTGATGCGCAGCGCGGATGGTTGCTATTCGAGCCCGGCGACGGAAGTTAGTGCGATTATCGGACCGATTACGAAACCGTCAAAGGAAAACAACATGCAAATTTCCAAAGACGAAGTGCGACATGTCGCCCGGCTGGCGCGGCTCGCGTTGGAAGACGAGGCCCTGGATGATATGGCCGCGCAAATCGGCACCATCCTCGCGTATATGGAAACCTTGAACCGGATCGACACCACTGCGGTGCAACCGACGGCCCATGCGGTGTCCGCCCCGATCACCCCCGTACGCGAGGATGTGACGGGCGAGCATTTGCCGCGTGACCAGGCGCTTTCCAACGCCCCTGCGGAAGACGGCGAGAGTTTTGTGGTGCCCCGTGTCATCGACTGAACCGGGAGGAAGAAGGGCCCATGCCGTTATATGAACTGACCATTGAGGCCGCCGCTGATCTTCTCCAGCGCGGCGAGATTTCATCAGAGGACCTGACCCGGGCCGTACTGGCGCGCATCGCCGCGCTGGACGACCGGGTGGGCGCTTATTTGACGGTGGATCGTGAAGGTGCCCTGGAACAAGCCCGACGGGCGGATGAATTGCGGGCGGCCGGACAGGCCACTGCCCTGACGGGGATACCGCTGGGCATCAAAGACGTGATTTGCACCCGGGGGCTGCGCACCACCTGTGCCTCCCGGCTGCTGGACAATTTTATTCCGCCTTACGACGCGACGGTGATGCAGCGGCTGCGCCAGGCCGGGGCGGTCGTCTTGGGCAAGACCAACATGGACGAATTCGCCATGGGCTCCTCGACCGAGAATTCCGGTTTTGGGCCAACGGCCAACCCCTGGGATCTAAGCCGTATTCCCGGGGGCTCCAGTGGCGGTTCGGCCGCTGCCGTGGCCGCCAATATGTGCCTGGGGTCCCTGGGATCGGATACGGGCGGGTCGATCCGCCAGCCGGCCTCCCACTGCGGGATCGTCGGGCTTAAGCCGACGTACGGGCGGGTATCGCGCTACGGCCTGGTGGCCTTTGCGTCTTCCCTCGACCAGATCGGGCCGCTGGGCAAGTCGGTCATGGACTGCGCCCTGCTGATGAATGTCATCTGCGGTCATGATCCCCGCGATTCCACATCCGTATCCGAACCGGTGCCCGATTTTACCCGTCTGCGTGCCGATGGCCTCCAGGGTCTCAAGATCGGCCTGCCCGTCGAGTACTTCGAAGCCCAAGGCCTGGACGCCGATGTCCGCCAGGCGGTGGCCGGTGCGGTGGCAACCGTCGAGGCCCTGGGGGCGGAAACCGTCGAAATATCCCTGCCCCATACGCAATACGGGGTGGCGGCCTACTACATTATTGCTCCCTCGGAGGCCAGCTCCAATCTGGCCCGCTACGACGGCGTGCGCTTCGGTGTGCGACGTGAGGATGACGGGGATTTGCTCGACATGTTCCGCCGCACCCGCTCGGCCGGATTCGGCGCCGAGGTTAAGCGGCGCATCATTTTGGGCACCTACGCCCTGTCGGCCGGGTATTATGACGCTTATTACGGCAAAGCGAGCCAGGTGCGCACCCTGATCATCGAGGATTTCCGCAAGGCCTTCGCGCAGTGCGACGTCCTGCTGTCGCCCGTGGCGCCGACCCCGGCGTTTGCCATCGGCGAAAAAACCGCCGATCCCTTGACCATGTACCTGTCCGACGTGTTCACCCTGTGCGCCAACCTGGCCGGCATTCCGGGGATTTCGATTCCCTGCGGATTTTCATCCGCGGGGCTACCCATCGGCCTGCAGATCATGGGGCGGCATTTCGACGAGGCCCGGCTGCTGGCGGTGGCCCATCATTTTGAACAGGCCACGGACTTTCACAAACGCAAACCAGAATTATAGTGTTTTCATGGGGCACCCCTTTGCGTGCCCTGCCGGCAAGATTCGTTAACAGGTTCATTCAACCACAAGGAGTGTTCTGATGAGCATCCAGCCCAAGGGCGATCCGATTCGCAAAGCGGTCCAGTGGATATCGGACGAACGTCAGTACGGAAAGGTCACCGACCTCAATCGCCTTGTTGAGCAGGCGGCCGTAAAATTCAACCTGAATCCGAAGGATGTCGAATACCTGCTCAGGCTCGTTAAAGAAGAGATATCGCAATCCTGACAGGTTGTTTTGCATTAGCCCGCATCATTGCATGGGCTAATTGTAATTTTTGGCCTTTCATTTGGAAAAATGCCAGATAGGTTTATGTCTTTGGCTTATCGTTTTCTTTTTCCTTTGTTCATTGCCCGGTATTTTCCCCCTGCCGGGGCGCGGTGGGATTGAATGGCCCGCATTCGCATCCTTCCTGAAATTCTTTCCAACAAGATCGCTGCTGGTGAGGTGGTGGAGCGCCCGGCCTCCGTGGTCAAGGAGTTGGTGGAAAACGCCATCGACGCCGGGGCGGACCGCATCGGCGTGGAAGTTGAAAACGGCGGACGCCGTCTGATCCGGGTGGCGGACAACGGCGGCGGCATGTCGCGCGACGACGCCCTGTTGGCCCTGGAACGCTATGCCACCAGCAAGATTTGGCGCGACGCAGACTTGTTTGCCATCCAGACGCTGGGGTTTCGGGGGGAAGCCCTGCCCAGCATCGCCGCGGTGTCGCGGTTCGTTCTGGCCACCCGCCGGCGCGAAGACGATGCCGGCACCGAGATCCGGGTCAAAGGCGGAAAGATCGAGAGCGTCAAAGATGCCGGAATACCCCCCGGCACCATGATCACGGTGCGCGACCTCTTTTTCAACACGCCGGCCCGGCGCAAATTCATGAAGACCGTGGCCACCGAAATGGCCCATATCGGTGACGGCCTGGCCAGTCTGGCCCTGGGGCATCCCCCCATCCATTTCGATCTCCGGCACGATGGACGTTCCCTGCGCCGCTGGCCGCCGGCCACCGACCCCGCCGAACGGGTCGCCGCGGTTCTGGGCGCGAGCCTGCGCCGCGATCTGCTGCCCCTCGCACTGACCACCGAATCCGTTACGGTTAGCGGGTGGGCCGCCGCGCCCCGCGTCAACCGCCGCACCGCGCGCGGGATCCATATTTTCGTCAACGGCCGGCCGGTCCGCGACCGCACCGTGCGGCACGCCATTTTGCATGGTTATCGCCAGCGCCTGATGAAAGGCCAATATCCGGTCGCCGTGTGTTATTTGTCGGTGCCGGTCGAGGAGGTCGACGTCAATGTTCATCCCGCCAAGTACGAGGTTCGTTTTGTGCGCCCGCAGGCGGTCCACGGTGCGGTGGCCGGGGCGGTGCACGCAGCCTTAACCGCGGGGGAGCGGCCGCCGGGACCCGCGCCGACGGCGGTCATTGACCGACCGGCCACGGCCCGGCCGTCCCCCGGCGTGGCGGAATCTTACACCCCTTTTCAACAAAGGCGACCGTGGCCGGGCACGAGGCCCCCCCTTCGCGATAGCGGGCCGGAGACAGCGGGCACGCCGACCCCGGCCCCGCCACCTCCCCAAGCGGCCCTTTGGGCGGAGGGTGGTTTTGCGCGCCTGAATGTCATCGGGCAGTTGGGGCGCACCTATATCGTCTGCGCGTCCGAAGACGGACTGGTGCTGATCGATCAGCACGCCGCCCACGAGCGGATTTATTACGAGCAGCTCCGGAAGCGGGACGGCATGGCGAATGCGGCCAGCCAGCCCCTGCTGATTCCCGAGACGCTGGAACTGGATTTCAGGGAAGCGGCGGCCCTGGGGGCCATGCTGGCGACTTTGGGACGGCTGGGGGTGGTGATCGAGCCCTTTGGCGGCAATACGTTTATCATTCGCGCGGCGCCGGATTTTCTGGCCCAGGTCGAATTGGGCCCCATGATCCGCGAGATCATCGAGCGCGCGGCCGCGGCCGGCGTCAAGCCTGATCCCCAGGCCCTGGGAGAGGCCAGTCTGCAGATCATGGCCTGCCACGGCGCCATCCGCGCCCGCCAGCGCTTAGACCCCCGCCAGATGCAGCGCCTGCTTCTCCAGCTCGAAGAGTGTGACAATCCCTCCCACTGCCCGCACGGGCGCCCCACCTGGATTCGCTGGACGCTGCGCGAGCTTGAGAAAGCCTTTGGCCGCCGGGTCTAACCGCCGATCGGCACGGTGAGCGGGCGGGATCGCGTGGGCGGCCTTAAAATTCGATCGGGGCGGGCTCGGCGGGTTCCTGCTGTTCCCGGCGGTAGGGATCCCAGGATACCAGGTAGCTTTTCTTTTGGCCGGTCACGGGGTCACCGGTTCGCTTGATCACCGCGAAGACCAGCTCGTCGCGACCGTCGTTGTCGAAATCACCGAGATTATAGTCGCTGATGTAGCCGGCGAACTTGCGGGTGCGCCAGAGGCCCGCCAGGCCCAGATTGTCCCAGGCCAGGCACTCGAAGCGGCCCTGGCGGTACATGCGCTGGCGCGCCATGACGCCCTTGGTAATATCCTCGTTATGCACCACGATGACGGCGTTTTGGCCCTCCTGGTTGATATCGACGAGAATGATGCGCTGGGAAACCCAGAAAAAATCATCCGGCATGGGGTCGTTGTAAAGGTAGCCTTCTTTCTGGCTGTTGCGATACTCTTCCACGGTGATCATCCAGGTGCGGCCGCCCCCGAAGGGCTCGAAACTGCGCCATTCTTCCCTGCCGCCGGGGCCGAGGACCTGGATATGGTTCTTGCGGTCGAAGACCACCACATTCTCGACCCCATCGCGGGTCACGTCGCCATAAGCCATGCCGAATACGTTGACCCCTTTGGGCAGCGGCACGGCGGCCTGGGATTGATAGCCGCCTTCGGTCCAGGCCAGGTGGTGGGCGGGGCCCATCATGACCGCATCGGTCCGGCCCTTCTGGCCGAAGAGCCGGGCGTGCTTGGTTTTGGCATCGCGGCTGACCCGGTAAAACCAGAAGCGCTCCTCGTGGATGGACGCAAAGGCCGCGCCGTTCCACTCCATGACGATCACCTGCGGCACATATTGTTTGCTGCGGCAGTTGATGAAGATTTCGGCCCGCCCGTTGCCGTTGATGTCGGCCGCGTCCAGGCCCACAATCGTGACGGTCGTGTCGAGCTCGAAGGTCGTTACCTTTAGGAACCGGCGGTCGACGGACCGGAAGATCAGCACTTCCCGATCGCTGGCAAATACCGTTTCGGTCTGCCCGTCGCCGTCCACGTCCCCCAGGGTCAGGCATTTGATCTGAAACTTGAACCGCCGGCTGCGCCAGATGGCGGCGTCGCTGGTGTCCAGGTCGGGATCCGTCGCGCCGATGCGCATGCCGCCGGACTGCCAGATCTTTTTTTCGGGATTCACCTGGCTTTGATCCACGGGTGGCGCGGGGGCCGCCTCCGGGGGCTTTGGTTGGGAGGCGCCGACGGTTTGATCCCGGCCAAACACGCGGGTGTTGACCGCCTCGGCAAAAGTGTTGACATGGGTGATCACGTCCCCGTGGTTTTGACCGGTTTCGTTGAAGCTCACGATGATCGTGTTGGTGGCCACATCGGCAAAGCGGGCATCGGTGCTGATGCTGCCGCCGAAGACCGTCAGGCTGCCGAAGGCCACGAACTGGGCGCCGGCGCGCCGTCCGGCTTCGGCCGCCGTTTCACGATTCAGCGGCCGGGGGATATCGGCCAGCGCCTCGAGGGCCTCGGACTGCTCCACGATGGCGACCTTGCCGGCATCGGTCAGGCGTGTGGAGAGCATGGCCGTGATGCCTTTCTGCAGGAAGGTCAGATCCTGCTCGGCGTGGATGGTAAACGGCACCACCAGGACGCGCAGGCCTTCCGCCTGAAGCGGCGGCGCGACCAGAGCGGTCACCAGAACGACGGCCAGCCGCACCAGGGTGCGGCGCATGCGATGGGGGTTGCGGCGATTCAAGATCTTCTCCGTTTGGATTTCAGGAGCAGCAAGCCTGGCAATAGACTTTTCACAGTTGCCCCTTTTGACTAAAGTTTGGCAACAAGCCGCCGATTGTAGGTGATCATGGAAAGCGCGTGCTTGTTTATCATCCGGCACGCTTTAATCGGCGCAAGTTGTGGGGGCATCCCCGGGGGTCGGTGCTGTTGTAAATAGCCATCCTCATGGCCGCCCCGGGGGGGATGGACCGCCCGTGCCTGCCTGGAAGGCTTCCTATAGCATTGACGGCGTGGAAATTAAAGCGCTATTTAGCGCGACATCTTCCCCAAAAGTCAGGCCCAACAATGAATTGAGGCGCCCCGTCCGTGCCGCTGTCCTAAAAATAAGGGCTGAACCACATCTTGGGGTGGCAACGCCTTACGCTACAAGGTATTGGCGATGTATTTTTTTTCCTTCATTTCGCTTGACTTCAACCACGGCGGCTGCTAAAAAACGCTTAACCGTCTCTTTGCGGACGGGACCCCTATGCGGCGGAAAGGAGGCCATCACAACGCAAGCTGCAGACAGGTCATTTCAGGTTAGGAAAAAGGTTAGGTTTATTTAAGTTAGGTTAATTAGGTTAGGTTAAATTAGGTTAGGTTACCCGCCGTCGGGTTCCCATTGCAGGGAGCGACGGCACGTTAAGGAGGAATGAACCCATGAAAAAGCTATCTATTCTCGCCCTGGCCGCGATGCTGGTGATTTTCTTCACCGTTCCAGCCGCGGCCCTCGAAAACGAGTTCGGCGGCTACTGGCGTACGCGTTATTTCAGCCAGAAGTATTTCACCGGTTATGACCGCGGCGATCGGGTTGGCGAAGATGAGCTCGGCAATGCCATTCGGGCCGAAGACGACACCGTCGAACGGGCCGATACCCGTACCCGCCTCTACTACACGGCCAAGATCAACGACAACCTGAAACTGGTCAACAAGTTTGAAATGGACGCCATCTTTGGTGGCGGCGACAGCCGTGGCGGCACGTTCGACTATGGTGACGTCGGCGCCGACGGTGTGGCCATCGAGGTCAAGAACACCTACGCGGACTTCAATTTGGGTCCGGTCAACATCACCGCGGGTGTCCAGCCCTATTCGCTGTTCCGCGATTTCCAGATCTCCGACGACGCCTCCGGTATCATCGCCCGTTGGCAGGCCATGGACAATTTCATCCTGGCCGGCTCATGGCTGAAGACCTTTGAAGGCGGCGAAGGCGACGATGAAAACGAGGACCTCGACACCTACACCCTCACCGCGGCCTACTGGTTCACCGAGAATATCTCGCTCAAGCCCTCGATCTCCTATGCCCGTACGGATGAGTTGAACGTTGATCGCGGTTTGGCCGAGAGGCTTCTGCGCGGCGCCGCTCCGACGCAGAACAACATCAACCTGGCCGTAGAAGATTTCGGCGACACCTATCTTCTGAGCTTCGGTGCGGATTTCGACATGACCTTCGAAAAATGGGGTCTGTGGCTGACGGCCTTTGGTCAGACCGGTGAGGTCGAGGACGTTGAGACCATCGATCCTGATACCGGTGAGGATGAAGGGGACGAAGATTTCGACATTGGGGCCTGGCTGATCGCCGTGGGCGGTAACGTGAGCTTCGGCGAAGTGGGCTTCCTGGGCGATTTCGGCCTGCACAGCGAATTCTTCTACGCCTCGGGCGACGACGATGAAGACGATGACGACATCGAAGGCGTGGTCTCGCCGTTCGGCTCCTACTACTGGTCGGAAATCATGGGTCTGGGTGTCTTCGACAACAGGCCGTCCGCCGGTTCCGGGGGCGACAAGATCACCAACATCTGGGCCGTCAACCTGGGCGTCGACATGAAACCCATGGACAAGCTCAAGATCGCCATCGACATGTGGTATGCTGGCCTTCCGGAAGAAGATGCGAACCCGGCCGGTGAAGATGAACTGGGCTTCGAGCTTGACGGACGGATCACCTACGAGCTGGTGGAAGGGCTGAATCTGGACCTGATCGGTGCCTATCTGTTCGCCGACGACGCCACGGCCGCTGGCGAGCGTGACAATGAAGAAGATCCTTACGAATTCGGTGCGCAGCTGAGCCTGAGCTTCTAAGCGCAACGATCCGAAGGATTCCTAATCTGAGAGAAGTGCCGGAAGGCCTCGGGCCTTCCGGCGTAACCTGAATGCCAGTATGCGGTGCCTCTTGCCGCAGTAACCCGGGCGAACCATTCGCCCGGGTTTTTCTTTTTAGGAAGAACGGATGAACGGGACGGCAGCTGCAGGAGAATGCCGCCGCAGCCTGTCTTGGCGGCGGCCGGTTATTATTCGGCGAGTTTGCCCTTGAGGATGGCGTTGACTTTCTGGGGGTTGGCCTGGCCGCGGGTGGCTTTCATGACCTGGCCCACGAAAAAGCCCATCAGCTTGGTACGGCCGTTGCGATAGGCGGCCACTTCTTCAGGCGCCGCCGCCAAGACCTCATCCACGATGCGCGCCAGTTCGTCGCTGTCGGACATCTGGACCAGGCCCTGGGCCGCAACGATCTTGTCCGCCGCTTCCCCGGTTTGGGCCATGGTCTCGAAAACGCGCTTGGCGATTTTGCCGCTGATGGTGCCCTCGTCGACCAGTTGCAGCAGGCGCGCCAAGGCCTCGGGGGCTACCGGTGATTCCTCGATCGGCCGGCCGGCGGCCCTCAGCAGGGCGGCCAATTCACCCAGAACCCAGTTGGCCACGGGTTTGGCCTGGGGGAATACGGCCAGGCAGCACTCGAAGTAGTCGCCGGTTTCGCGCGCTGCCGCCAGGCGTCCGGCGTCTTCGCTGGTGAGCCCCAGGCGATCCATGTAACGCGCTTTGCGGGCATCCGGCAGTTCGGGCAGCTGCGCGCGGATGGTCTCGATCCAGGTCTCGTCGATGACCACCGGCAGGAGGTCCGGATCGGGGAAATAGCGGTAGTCGTGGGCCTCTTCCTTGCCGCGCATGGAAAACGTGCGGTTTTTGTCCGGGTCCCACAGGCGGGTTTCCTGCACGACGGCGTCACCCTCCAGCAGGCACTCCCGCTGGCGCTCGATTTCATAGTGCAGCGCCCGTTCCACGTTGCGGAAGGAATTCAGGTTCTTGATTTCGGTGCGCGTGCCCAGGGTTGTGCTGCCCCGGGGGCGCAGGCTTACGTTGGCGTCGCAGCGGAAGCTGCCCTCCTCGAGATTGCCGTCGCAGATCTCAAGATAGCGGACCACCGAGCGCAGCTTGCGCAGATAGGCCCCGGCCTGCTCGGGAGAGCGCAGGTCGGGTTCGCTGACGATTTCGATCAGGGGTACCCCTGTGCGGTTGAGGTCGACGCGGCTGAGCGGTCGTTCCGGGTCGTGGATCAGTTTGCCGGCATCCTCTTCCATGTGGATGCGCGTGATGCCGATGGTGGCCCCACCCTCTTCCGGGGTTTCGATGGCCAGGCGGCCGTGTTCGGCAATGGGGCGTTCATATTGGGAAATCTGATAACCCTTGGGCAGATCGGGATAAAAATAGTTCTTACGGGCAAAACGGCTCTCGTGGTTGATTTGGCATTCGCAGGCCAGGGCCATGCGGATGCTGAAGGCCACCACGTTGCGATTGAGCACCGGCAGCACACCGGGCAGCCCCAAACAAACCGGGCAAACGTGGGTGTTGGGCGGTGCGCCGAAAGCCGTGGCACAACCACAGAAAATTTTCGTGTGGGTTTTGAGCTGGGCGTGAACTTCCAGCCCGATAACGGATTCAAATTCCATTGAATAGCCTC
>JASJED010000011.1 GCA_030065585.1 Desulfobacterales bacterium
AGCAGCTCCAGCACCTGCGGGTTGTGGATCAAGGGACCGTAGGTGCAGATCGGCGGGTCGTGTTTTTCCGGCGCCTCCATGACCATTTCGACGGCGCGCCGGACACCCATGCAGAAACCGGCGGTTTGGGCAAGAATGATTTTCATCGGGTGATGCGGTGGTTGTCAGCCTTGTTTGAGCAGGGTAATCAGGCGGTCGAGGTCGTCATCCGTGTAAAATTCGATGGCGACGCGGCCGCGCTTACCCTGACGTTGAATCGACACCTTGGTGCCGTAGATCCGGGAGAGGTCTTCGGCCACCGACCTCAGGTGGCGATCCAGCGATGAGGACGGAGAGGCGGCTTTGGGGCGGGCCGGCACCTTTTGCCTGCGGATCAGCTTCTCGGTTTCGCGAACGGAGAGCTTGCGGGCGACGATGGTGCGCCAGGCCCCGAGGCGCGCGCTGGCCGCATCCAGCCCCAGCAGGGCGCGGGCGTGGCCCATGCTGATGGTGCCGTCCTCGATGCTCTGCTTGATGGGTTCCTCGAGCTGGCGCAACCGCAGGAAATTGGCCACGGCCGATCGGCTTTTGCCCACCCGCCGGGCGGCCTGGTCCTGGGTCAGCCCGAATTCGTTCATCAGGCGGTGATAGGCATCGGCTTCTTCGATGGGGTTGAAATCCTCGCGCTGGATATTTTCGACCAGGGACACCTCCAGCATCTCGGCATCGCTCAGGTCCTTGATCACCACCGGGACTTCGGTCAACCCGATCATTTTGGCCGCCCGCCAGCGGCGCTCGCCGGCCACCACTTCATAGCCGCTGGCGTCTTTGCGCACCAGCAGCGGCTGGATGATGCCCTGGGCTTTGATCGACGCGGCCAGCTCCGCCATCTCGTCGTCGGCAAAATGACGGCGCGGTTGATATCGGTTGGGCCGGAGCAGGTCGATTGCACAGGTTAGGTAGGGCGCTGTGGCTTCGTCCTTGTCGGTCCCCCTGCCGGGCAGCAGGGCATCGAGCCCGCGGCCAAGTGCCAGTTTGCGCGGTTTGCGCCCGCCCGTCGCGGACGAAGGCCTGGTTTTGGCGGCTTTGCGGGTCATGCGGCTAAGTTACAGTAATCTGCGTGTGCTTGTTGATGATTTCGCCGGCCAGGTGGATATAGCTCTGGGCGCCGCTCGAGGCGGCATCATAGAGCAGGATCGGTTTGCCGAAACTGGGGGCTTCCCCCAGGCGGATATTACGGGGAATCGTGGTTTCGAAAACCAGATTCTTGAAATAGCGCTGGGCGTCTTCGGCCACCTGGTAGGAAAGGTTCGTGCGCTTGTCGAACATCGTCAGCAGGATGCCGCCGATCTCCAGCCGGGGGTTGAGGCTTTGCTGGATACGCTTGATGGTCTGCAGCAGCTGGCTCAGACCTTCCAGGGCGTAAAATTCGCACTGCAGCGGAATCAGCATGCGGTCGCCGGCCGTCATGGCGTTGACCGTCAGCAAACTGAGGGATGGCGGGCAGTCCAGCAGGATATAATCGTATTGGCCCCGCAGGCCGTTCAGGAATTCCTTCAGAACGGATTCACGCCCGGCCGTGTCCATCATTTCGACCTCGAAACCGATCAGCTCCACATTCGAGGGAATCACGTGCAGCGCCTCGATGCTGCTGGCGTGCAGCAGATCGGCGGCGGGGGCCTCGCCGATCAGGCCGTGATAGAGCGTGGCCTCGAGGTCCTGTTTGTCGATGCCCACGCCGGTGGTGGCGTTGGCCTGGGGGTCGCAGTCCACCAGCAGCGTGCGTTGCTCGGCTGCGGCTAACGAAGCGGCCAGATTGACGGCGGTGGTGGTTTTGCCGACACCGCCTTTCTGGTTGGCGATACAGAATACGGTGGCCATCGATCTTGATTTTACCTTCTCGCGGTTGCGCCGGGTGCCTGTCCGTTGGCCTCCAAGGCTCGAAAGAGATGGCTACCCTATCGGAGGCGGTTGAAAAGTGCAACAGGTTTCTTGGCCGCTGCGATTGCAGACAAAGCTTGATCGCCTGCCGGGAATCCCTTATGATGCCCAATCGGCGCAGGGCGGGTCGTTGGCCGGTGCGCGCAGCGACCATTCAGACGGAAGGATTCGAAAATGGTGCCAGGGCGAAGGACGCTTACCGCAATCCTGATGGCCATCGTCATGCTGACGACGGGGCCGGGGTCTGCGGCCTATGGATTGACCATCAAGGAGGAAAAAGAGCTTGCCAAGGAATACATAAAAGTTCTGCGGCGCCATTTAAATCTTATCGACGATCCGATTATCGTCGACTACGTCAACCAGATCGGTCAACAAATCCTCTCCAAGATGCCGCCGCAGCCCTTCGAGTATAATTTCTACGTGATCGACGAGGAGGTTTTCAACGCTTTTGCGACGCCGGGCGGACATATCTTCGTTTTCACCGGCCTGATTGCCGCCATGGACCGCGAGGAGCAGTTGGCCGGCCTGCTGGCCCACGAAATCGGCCACGTGAAAAGCCGGCATATTTCCGAGAAAATCGAGCGGGCCGGCAATCTCAACAAGGCCGCCTATGCCGGCATGCTGGCCGGTATGCTCCTGGGGCTTGCGGGCGCGCCCGAGGCCGGCCAGGCGCTCATGATGGGATCCACGGCCGGGGTTCAGACCATGATGCTGGCCTACAGCCGGGGGGATGAATCCGAGGCCGATCAACTGGGGTTGAACAGTATGTACCGGGCCGGTTACGACGGGACGGGCATGGTCGAAATGTTCGAAATCATGCGCAGCAAACAGTGGTTTGGTGCCGACGAAATCCCTACATGGGTCATGACCCATCCGGCCGTGGATGAGCGCATCGTCTACGTGCGCAACCGTGTCGAAGCCTATAATCGCAAATACGGCCAGCCCGAGCCGGTGGACCCGATGCCCTTCGTGCGGGTGCATACACGCCTGGTGACCAAGTACGGCGATCCCAAGATCGCGTTAAACCGTTTCCGCAAGGCCTACGAAGAAGATCCGAGCGATCCCATTCGCAATTTCCAATATGGTTTGATTCTGGCCCGCGTCGATCAGCGCGCCAAGGCCATCGAGCACCTGAACAAGGCCCTGGAAGCCTATCCCCTGGATGCCTCCATCCTGGGTGCCCTGGGCACGGTCTATTTTCAGGACGGCCAGTACGAAAAGGCCCAGACCATGCTGCAGGGCGCGGTCGGAGCGGCCCCCCGCGATGCCGAATACCGGTTCTACCTTGGCCGGATCCAGCAGGAAATGGGCCAGTATAATGAGGCCATTGCCACCTTCCGGGCGATTCTGGTCTATCATCCGCGCCACCTTCCCACCCATTTTTTCCTGGGCAAGGCCTACAGCCAGATGGGGCGCCGAGGGGATGCCTTCTTTCATCTGGGGCTGTACTATTACGGTAAAGGACAGCGCAAAAAGGCCGCTTTTCAGCTTGAAAAAGCGTTGTCCATGACCGACGATGCGAAGCGACGCCAAGAGATCCAAAAGCTCCTGGCCAATCTGGATGAAGCCGCCAAGAAGAAGAAAAAGCCGCGGGAGCCGGCCCGTCGGGGCCCCCGGCCTTGAGACCGAGAGACCGTGTTGAAGACAGCCGCGGCGTCAGTTGCGGTCGAAATGCGAGAAGTGCATGGAGAAGGTCCCGCGCCCCTGGGTCGCGGAGCGCAGGGCGGTGGAATAACCGAACATCCGGGCCAGGGGAACGCTGGCGGCGACGGCCTGGATGCCCATCCGGTGATCGATGGATTCGATCTTGCCGCCGCGGGCGTTGAGATCGCCGATTACCTCGCCCATGAAGGTTTCCGGAACGAACACCTCCACCCGCATGATCGGATCGAGCAGAAAGGGCTGGCCCTGGCGCAGGGCCTCCTTGACGGCCATCGAGGCGCTCACCTTGAAGGCCAGTTCGGTGCCCAGCGCATCACGATACTCCCCGTCTATCAGATCGACCCGCACGTCCACCACGGGATAGCCCATTAAAGTGCCGCTTTCGAGGGATTCCATGACCCCGGCCTCGACGGCGGCCACCGTGTCCTCCGGAAGCTTATCGGACGCCAGTTCATTGACGAAGCGGTTGCCTGCGCCCCGCGATTGCGGAACCAGGCGCAGGGTTAAGTTGCCGTAATGCTTTTGACCGGCGATTTCCTTGTCGAAGACCGCCCCGCCCGTGCTCGCAAGTTCGATGGTTTCGCGATAGACCACCTGGGGTTTGCCCACGTTCACGTGGGTGTTGAACTCGCGCTGCATGCGATGGGTGATGACCTCGAGATGCAGCTCGCCCATGCCGGAGAGGATGGTCTGGCCGGTGTCTTCATCGATCTTGACCTTGAGGGTCGGGTCCTCTTCCAGAAATTTCCCCAGGACTTGCTCCAGTTTTTCCTGGTCCGCATGGGTTTTGGGCTCGATCGCCACCGAAATCACCGGCTGATAGAATTCGATGTCCTCCAGCAGCACCGGTTGTTGGGCATCGCAGAGGGTTTCGCCCGTGGATGACGCCTTGAGCCCCACGATGCCAACGATCCCGCCGGCGCCGGCCACCTCGATGCGCTCGCGCTTGTTGGCGTGCATCACCAGGAGGCGCGAGACGCGTTCCTTCTTCTGGCGTGACGGGTTGTAGACCTCCTCGCCGGCGGTCAGCTTACCGCTGTAGACCCGCGCAAAGGACATCTTGCGGCCTTCCATCATGGCCACCTTGAAGATCAGGGCCGCCAGGGGGGCGGTTTCCTTGGGCGGGCATTCGATCGCCGCGCTGCTCTGGGGATCGACGCCGGTGATGGGCGGAATGTCCAGCGGACTGGGCAGATAGTCCACCACGGCGTCCAGCAGCGGCTGAACGCCCTTGTTCTTGAGGGCGCTGCCGCAGAGCACCGGCACCAGTTTGAGGTCGATGGTGGCGCGTCGCACGGCCGCCTGGATCCTGGCCGTAGCGATTTCTTCCTCGGCCAGATAGGCCTCCATGATATCGTCGTCGTTTTCCGCCAGGGTTTCCAAAAGCTGTTCACGATAGGCTTGAACCTGTGGATCCGCAGCCGCCTCGATGGACGTGGTGTCAAAGGCGGCGCCCAGGCTGTCGTCGTCCCAGACGATGCGCTGCATCCGGATCAAATCGATGACGCCCGCGAAACGATCCTCGGCACCGACGGGGATCTGCAGCACCAGCGGCTGGGCGTTGAGCCGTGTCTTGATCTCGTCCACCGCATTGAAGAAATCGGCGCCGATCCGGTCCATCTTGTTGACGAAGGCGATTTTGGGGACCCGGTACTTGTCGGCCTGGCGCCAAACCGTTTCCGACTGCGGCTCGACACCACCCACCGCACAGAAGACCCCGACCGCCCCGTCCAGGACCCGCAACGAGCGCTCCACCTCGATGGTGAAATCCACATGACCCGGTGTGTCGATGAGCTGGATGTCGGTCTGGTGCCAACGGCAGGTGGTCACCGCCGAGGTGATCGTAATGCCGCGTTCCTGTTCGTCGGGCATCCAGTCCATGACGGCTTCCCCGTCGTGAACCTCGCCGATTTTATGCGATTTCCCGGTATAATACAGCACGCGTTCGGTCACCGTGGTCTTACCGGCGTCGATGTGGGCGATGATGCCGATATTCCGGATCGTATTGATTTTGGGCGTTCTTTTCATAGGAGCGCTTGATTCTCTGCCTTCAAGGGTTCGGCCGGCGAAACGGTCGGGAGCAATTTCCGTGAATCGAGGGCATTATAAGGCCAATTGCCTGCGGCGGCAATGAAATCCGCCGATCATTAGGCCAATTGGGGGTCTAAGTCAAGGCGCTCGCAGGGCCGTTTGCGATGTTGATCCCGGGGGGGGCCGGCCGGCCGTATCAAGGTGCGGCGGTCTTTTCCGGAAACAGGCTGCGGATAGCCTCTTCGTTGGCCTGGCAGACGCCACGCTCGGTGATAAAGGCGCTCACCAGGCGCGCCGGGGTGACGTCGAAGGCGTAGTTGCCGGCCGGGCTGGTTTTAGGCGGCAGCAGGACACTGCGCAGGCTGTTATCGCCCAGCCCCTGGACATAGCGAATTTCATCCGGATCGCGCTCTTCGATGGGAATTTCCCGGACGCCGTCGCGCAGTTGCCAGTCGAACGTGCTCGACGGCAGGGCCACGTAGAAGGGGATCTGGTTGTCCCGGGCCGCCAGCGCCTTGAGATAGGTGCCGATCTTGTTGGCCACATCCCCCGTATGCGTGGTGCGGTCGGTGCCCACGATCACCAGGTCCACCAGACCGTGCTGCATCAGGTGACCACCGGTATTGTCGGCAATCACCGTGTGGGGGATGCCGGCCTTGCCCAACTCCCAGGCGGTCAATCGCGCCCCTTGGTTGAGGGGGCGCGTTTCATCCACCCAGACATGGATCTGCAGGCCTTTCTCGTGGGCCACGTAGATGGGGGCCGTGGCCGTGCCGTATTCGATCGTGGCCAGCCAGCCCGCATTGCAGTGGGTCAGGATGTTGACGGTTTCGCCCGCTTTGCGGCGGCTGACGGTTTCCAACAGGTCCACGCCGTGATCTCCGATCCGGCGGCAGTTGTCGGCTTCCTCCTCGGCAATCGCGGCGGCTTCGACGCGGGCCGCCTCCAGCAAGTCGTCGGCCGCGGATAGGCTTTCAAGCTTTTGCTGGACGCGATCCACAGCCCAGGCCAGGTTGACGGCCGTGGGGCGCGCCGCGCGGATGCGCCCGCTGGCTTTTCGCAGATATGCGGCATCCGCCCGCCCCGCCGGCGCCGTTTTAACGGCCAGATAGACGGCATAGGCGCCGGTGATGCCGATCAGGGGCGCGCCCCGGACCACCATTTCCTGGATGGCGAAGATGGCATCGTCCACCGTCTGCAATTCAAGAACCACCAGTTCGTGGGGCAGGGCCCGCTGATCGATTACATTGACATCACGGCTCTCGGGGTCGAGCCAGATAGGGCGCATGTCTTTACCGTCGACTTTCATGGTGGGCATATCCTTTCGATGGTCCTAGCGGAAATCACTTAATGAACCAGGCTGTTTCGCCGGAATGACTATTCTGGGCGTGTTTCGTTGCCAAACTATTAAGTACACGCTATGCGATGGAGGCGTCGCTTTGACCCGGCCTGAGACGGAGGTTTCATATCAAAAAAAGGCATCCGAAGGAACATCGATCCTAGCCAAAAAGAGGTACCAGCGCAAAGCGGTCCACATCCACCAGGCCGTGGTCGGTAATTTTCAAGGAGGGGATGACCGGCAGCGCCAGGAAGGAAAGGGTCATAAAGGGATCCGGCAAGGCGGCGCCCATCTGGCGGGCGGCCGCGAGCAGGCTCGCCAACTGGGCATCGACGGCGCTGATCGGCTGCGGCGACATCAAACCGGCAATCGGCAGCGCCAGGCGGGCCAGGACCTCGCCGGCGCAAACCGCCACCAGGCCGCCGCCCATCGCGGCCACCTGGCTGACGGCGGTCTGCATGTCGCGATCATCGGCGCCGACCACCACGATGTTGTGGGCATCGTGGGCGACGCTCGAGGCCAGGGCACCACGGATCAGGCCCATGCCGCGCACGAAGCCGATGCCGGTCCGTCCGGTGCCCCGGTGGCGTTCGATCACCGCGATCTTGAGCAGATCCCGCTCCGGGTCGGCCACGGCCAGACCATCGCGAACGGTTGCCCGGGCCACGCCCGCCGCGGTGACGATCTGCTCCGGCACGATATCGATGACGCGCACGCACTCCCCCTTGGCCTTGAGGCGCAGATCGATCGCTTGGGGATCGATCTGCATGGCGGGGGGGGCGGCCACGGCCTCCGGCCAGCTCAGGTCGGGGGATACGCAGCCGGCTTCCGCTACCAATTGCCCATGGCTGTAAACCTGATGGACGGCAACGGTTTCAAGCGCGTCGAGGATCACCAGATCGGCCCTTTTGCCCGGGGCGATCGCGCCGTGCGCCTGCAGGTTGAAATAGCGGGCCGGGTTGAGGGTGGCGATCCGAACGGCGGTGACCGGGTCGAGTCCCATGTCGATGGCCGTGCGGATCATGGCATCGATGTGGCCATCGTTCAAAAGGTCGTGGGGGTGGCGATCGTCGCTGCACCACATGAAGCGGTGGGCGTTGGCCGGTGTGATCAGCGGGACCAGTTCCTTGAGGTTCTTGGCCCCTGTCCCTTCCCGCACCATGATGTGCAGGCCCAGGCGCAGTTTTTCCAGGGCTTCCGCGCGGCGGGTGCACTCGTGGTCACTGGCGATGCCGGCGGCCCGATAGGCCTGCAGGGCCGGGCCGCTGACCCCCGGGGCATGACCGTCCACGGGTTTGCCGGCCTCGGCGGCCAGGGCGATTTTGGCGAGTACATCCGTCTCGCCCTGGATGGCGCCGGGGAAATTCATCATTTCGGCCAGCCCCCGGATTCGGGGGTGGTGGATATAGGGGGCCAGATCGTGGGCCGCGAGTTCGGCCCCGGCGGTTTCCATATGCGTGGCCGGCACGCAGGAGGACAGGGTGAAGAAAAAACTCAGGGGTTGGCCTTCGCTGGCCGCCAGCATGTAGTCCAGGCCGGCCGTGCCCAGGACGTTGGCGATCTCGTGGGGGTCGGCGGCAACCGCCGTGGTGCCGTGCGGCAGCACCGCCCGGGCGTATTCGGAAGGCACGGCCATGGTGCTTTCCAGGTGCACGTGGGCGTCGATGAACCCCGGAGCGACGAAGCGGCCCTCGAGATCATGGATTCGTGCCGCTTCTCGATGACCCAAGCCGGCGATCATACCGTCGGCGATGGCAATCGCGGTGTCCACGATCTCACCGGAGTAGACGTTGAGCACCCGGCCGTTGGTGAGCAGCAGGTCGGCCGGCCGGTCGCCGCGGGCCACGGCCAGCAGGGATTGAAGGTTCATTGCGGAGTCCTCCTCTTGAATCGGGATAAGTGCTACCGATGAGTATCCGCCGAGCGGACAGTACCTCAGCGAAGGGGGCGGGCGGCCTTTTCCACCGGCGCCAGAATGGATTTGAGCTCCCATCCGACAAGCCGCCGGTTGCGAACCCGGAACCGGCCGGCCACGATGGTATCGCGCACACAGTCGCCGCCCGCGGCGTAAACCGCCTGTGAAACAGGATTGTGCAAAGGATGCAGCCGCGGATGGCGGCCGTCAAGAATGATGATATCGGCCTGCTTGCCGACCTCCAGCGAACCGATGGCCGCATCCAGACCGATGGCCCGGGCCCCGTCGATGGTGGCCATGTTGAGGGCTTCGGCCGCCGAGACCACGGTGGGGTCGCTGCTGGCCACCTTGTGCAGTTTGGCCGCGGCGTCCATCTCCTTGAAAAGATCCTGGTTGTTGTTGCTGGCGCAGCCGTCGGTGCCCAATCCGACCGTAAGCCCGGCCGCCAGGAAGCGGGTCACGGGGGCGATGCCGGCGCCTAGTTTCATGTTGCTTTCCGGGCAGTGGACGATGCCGGCGCCCCGGTCGGCGGCAAGGGCGATCTCCGCGTCGTCCAGCCAGACGCCGTGGACCATCAGGGTGTCGCGGTCCAGCAGCCCCAGGCGATCGAGGTGAACCACCGGCGAGCATCCATAGCGCGCCCTCATCTGGCTAACTTCGTCACGGGTTTCGGCCACATGGATCTGAAGCAGCACGCCGGCGGCCCGGGCGAGCGCCTTGGCCGCCTGGAGTGTTTCCGGGCCGCAGGTGTAAGGGGCGTGACAGAAAACCGACGGGCGGATCAGGGGGCAGCGGGTCCGCCATTGCTGGATAAACGCCTTGGCGACCGCGATATTGTGTTCCGGATCGGCCACGCCCGGGGCCGGTGTGTCGATGATCCCCTGGCCCAGGACCGCGCGCAGGCCCATTTCCTCCACGACCCCGGCCACCGTGTCTTCGAGGAAGTAACCGTCGCAGCAGGTGGTCACACCTGCCAGCAGCAGCTCCGCACAGGACAGGCGCGTGGCCGCACGGACGTTCGGCGGCGTGATCAGGGCGGCCTCGGCCGGGAAGATGTGGTCGTTGAGCCAGGTCATCAGCGGCAGGTCGTCGGCCAGACCGCGGAAGAGGACCATGGGCAGGTGGGTGTGGGCGTTGACCAGTCCCGGCAAAACGATGCCGCCCCCGGCATCGACGGTTTCCCCGGCCGGGGGCAGGGGATCGCTGTCAGGGCGCGGGCCGATGGCAGTGATTTGATTCCCATCCACGGCCAGAATACCGTTCGGGTAGATGGTCTCTTCGGCATCGACGGTCACGAACGTGCCGTTGTGAATCAGAAGATCGTACATGGTCCTTGCACTTGGTCAAACAAGGAGGAATTCATGAGACGTGGGGTCCCAGACGCTTCTGTAGCATGCACACGATACGGATGGTGAAGCACGCGTAACGCCGCTATCGAGCCATATTCCAACCCATCAGCTTGGATGAACGCGTATAAAACTTTGCATCTGACGGGTTGGAAAAAGGTTCAAGAGACGGCTTGCGAAGCCCGAGGAATGAAGCGTACACCAGGTACGCTGCAATGACGAGGGCTGCAGCGTAACGCCGCTATTGGACCTTTTACCAACCCGTCAGTTTTGGGCCCCGATGGTTCTTGCCAGCTCCCCCATCCGCGCCATGATGTCGTCGGCATCCAGGGCGGTCAGCCGGCGATTTTCCACCAGGATGCGGCCCGCCACGACGGTGGTGGTCACATCCCCGCCGCGGGCGGCGTAAACCAGGTGGGAGGCCGGTCGATAGAACGGGGTGAGATGGGGCTGACGGGTGTCGATCACGATCAGGTCGGCCTGTTTGCCGGCTTCCAGCGAGCCGATCCGGTCGTCCAGGCCCAGGGCCCGGGCCCCGTCGATGGTGGCCATGCGCAGCACGGCCTCGGCATCGACTACCGTGGGGTCGAGGGTGGCCACCTTGTGGAGTTTGGCAACCGTATCCATTTCGCCCAGCATGTCCAGGTCGTTGTTGCTGGCGCAACCGTCGGTGCCCAGGGCCACGCAGATCCCGCGGGCCAGCAGATCGGGCACCGGCGCAATGCCCGAGGCCAGTTTCATGTTGCTTTCCGGGTTGTGGACCACCTTGACGTCGCTGGCGGCAAGCAGGTCCATGTCGGTTTCATCCAGCGCCACGCAGTGGCAGGCCAGTAGATTGGGGGCCAGCACGCCCAGGTTCGCCAGGTGCTGCACCGGCGAGTGGCCGTATCGCTCCCGGATGGTTTCGACTTCGCTGACGGTTTCGGACACGTGGATGACCAGGGGAATGGCATGGGACCCGGCAAGCTCCGCCGCTTTGCGCAGCAGTTCCGGAGCGCAGAGGTAGGGCGAGTGCGGCTCGACCGCGATGGTCATCAGCGGGTCGTCGCGCCATTTGTCGATCAGCATTTCGGTGTAGCGGAAACCGTCTTCGATGGGCCCGTAGTTGGGGGAGGGGAAGTCGTAGAGGACTTCGCCGACCACGGCCCGCATGCCAGCGGCATGGGCGGCCTCGGCCACGGCGTCTTCGAACAGGTACATATCGCAGAAGCAGGTGGTGCCGGAGAGTAGCATTTCCGCACAAGCCAGCAAGGTGCCCAGGTGGACGTGCTCGGCCTTGAGCCGGGACTCGGCCGGGAAAATATGGTCGTTGAGCCAGGTCATCAGCGGCAGGTCGTCGGCCAGTCCCCGGAAGCAGGTCATGGCGGCATGGGTGTGGGCGTTGACCAGACCGGGCATGATCAGGCCGCCGCGGGCATCGATGCGTCGTTCGGCCTGCCAGGCGCCGGCTTCGGCGGCCGGCCCCACGGCGGCAATCCGGTCGCCGGCAATGGCCACGAACCCGACGGGGTAGGATGTTCCCGCCGGGTTTTGGGTGAGGACCCACCCGTTGTCGATGAGCACATCGGCTTTATTCATCGGTTGGCAAATGCTCCACGATGCCGACCATCAATTGCTTTAAACGGGGGGCCGCTTCGTCGGCCACGGCAATGATGTCTTCCACCGTGGCCGGTAGCGGTGCGTCCGGATCGGCGATGTTGGTGATGACGGACAACCCCATGATGCGCAGGCCGGCGTGTGCGGCAGCGATCACTTCGGTGACCGTGGAAAGGCCCACGGCATCGGCGCCGATGGCGCGCAGGAAGCGCAGTTCGGCTGGCGTTTCCAGAGAGGGCCCCTTGAGGCCGGCGTAGACACCGCAGGACAGGGGCAGGTCCAGGGACCGGGCGACGGTCCGGCCCAGTTCCATGAGTTCCCGGTCGTAGACCCGGCTCATGTCCGGGAACCGCAGGCCCCATTCGTCTACATTCGGCCCGACCAGCGGGTTTGTTCCCGTCAGGTTGATATGGTCGCTGATCAGCATGATCTCGCCGGCCCTGTGGCGCGGATTAAGGCCGCCGGCCGCGTTGCTGACCAAAAGAAAACGGCTGCCGAGGGCCTGCAGTACGCGGACGGGAAAGGTGACGTCCTGGGCACGGTAGCCTTCGTAGAGATGAAAGCGACCCTGAAAAGCGATCACGGTGGCGCCGTGGAGGCCGCCGATCAATAGGCGCCCACGGTGGCTCTCGACGGTGGATCGCGGGAAATGGGGGATCTGATCATACTCGAGGCAGCAGGCATCCTCGATCGCTTCAACACAGCTGCCCAGTCCGGTGCCGGTCAGCAATCCGACCAACGGACGTGACGGGCAATGCTCGCGAATATACGCGGCCGCTTCTTCCACCCGCTGTTTGAAATCCGGCATGGTCGATCGTCTTTCCGGGGCCGGGCCGCCGATCGATCGTGGGCGGGCGGCTCCTGATGGGTCGCTTGTTGGCTGGTGCGCGTCCGGCAACCGGCCGCTTGAGAGGGTGGCTGTCGGCCGTTTGCCAGAAAGGCTTATAGTCCACCACCCGATGGCCGTCAAGCCGGCGCCGATGCTGCGGTGGTCGTGGCGCTGGCGTTATTTGACCTTGCCCAGACAAGCCGATTATGCTAAGTCCGATCAGTCATACCCCCCTAACCGGATTAACGCTTGTGGAGATTGTCGATGAGCCTCGCTATGCGCCCGGAGCACGCTGATATCACCCCCGACATGTGGCCTCAGATCGATGAGGTTATCGCCGTCAACCGCAGCATCAAGGGATCGGTCATTGCGGTTCTGCGCCAGTGCCAGGATGTGGTGGGATACCTGCCGGTGGAATTGATGGAATACATCGCCAGCGGCATGAATCTGGCCCGCAGCGACGTTTTTGGCGTCGCTTCTTTCTATGCCCTTTTTTCCTTCGAACCCAAAGGTCGCCACACCCTCAAGGTGTGCACGGGGACGGCCTGCTACGTCAAGGGGATCAAGGAGATCATCACGCGCATCTGCAACGAATACGACATGGAGGAAGGCGGCACGTCACCCGACATGCGCTTTACCCTGGAGCCGGTTCGCTGCCTGGGGGCCTGCGGTCTGGCGCCGGTCATGGTCATCGGCGCCGATACCCACGGTGATGTCAGTTCCGACAAGGTGGTCGATATCCTCCAGGCCTACGAATAGCGATGTCGGGGGTGCGCCCATGAAGCTTAGCGAGATCAAGGATATTCTCAAAGCCCGCGTGATGACGGGCGATAATCAGTTGGATAAGAACATCGTCGCGGGCGGCGGCGCCGACATCATGGAAGCCATCCTGTCCGCCGTGGCCAAAGACGGTCTGCTGCTCACCGGCCTGATGAGTGAGGAAGTCGTGCGGACCGCGATTATTGCTCAAGTCGGGGCGGTCGTTTTCGTCCGGGGGCAGGAGCCGCCCGTCAAAATCGTCGATCAGGCCGCCAAATTCAAACTCCCCCTGCTGGTCACCGATTACTCCATGTTTGTCTCCATTGGTAAGCTCTACATGAACGGTTTGCGAGGGCTGGACGGGTCCTGGTAACACGGGAAGGAAATGGCTATGGACAGGTTCACCATTGAGGATCTAACGGCGGCACGCACCAAGGCGGCCGCCGTCCTGGAAAACCCGGATATCTTTCACCTCATGGTCTGCAGCGGTACGGGCTGTCATGCCACCGGCAGTCTTCCGGTGGTCGAGGCCTTGCGCCAGGAAGTTGCCCAGCGGGATTTGGGCGACAAGGTGCGGGTGGTGGAAACGGGCTGCAACGGTTTCTGTGCCGCCGGGCCCATCATGGTGGTCCATCCCGGGGATATCTTCTACCAGAAACTCAAGGTCGAGGATGTGCCCGTGATCATCGAAGAGCATATCCTCAAGGGCAAGCCGGTCGAGAAGTACTTCTACAAAGATCCGGTCTCCAAGAAGAAAATCCCTTCCCAGGACGATATTCCCTTCTTCGCCCACCAGATGCCGCGGGCCCTGCGCAACAAGGGGCTGATCGATCCGGAATCCATCGACGACTACATCGGTCGCGACGGTTACCGGGCCACGGCCAAGGCCTTGCAGGAAATGAGCGCGGACGAGATCATCGAAGAAGTCAAGACCTCGGGGCTGCGCGGACGCGGCGGCGCGGGCTTTCCGGCCGGGATGAAGTGGCAGTTTGCCAAGGCCAGCCCGGGCGAGACCAAATTCGTGCTCTGCAACGCCGACGAGGGGGATCCGGGCGCATTCATGGACCGCAGTATTCTGGAGGCCGACCCCCACGCCGTGCTGGAGGGCATGATCATCGCCGCCAAGGCCATCAACGCCCGCCAGGGCTACGTGTATGCCCGCACGGAATACCCCCTGGCCATCCGGCGGCTGGGGATCGCCATCGAACAGGCCCACGAGCGCGGCCTGATCGGCGACGACATCATGGGCACGGGGTTCAATTTCCATGTGGAGATCTATCAGGGGGCCGGGGCGTTCGTATGCGGCGAGGAAACCGCCCTGATGCGCTCCATCGAAGGGCGCCGCGGAATGCCGCGCCCGCGCCCGCCCTTCCCGGCCCACAAGGGGTTGTGGGAAAAACCCACGATCCTCAACAACGTCGAAACCCTGGCCAACGTGCCCCAGATCATCCTCAACGGGGGAGACTGGTACGCCAGCGTCGGCACCGAAACCAGCAAGGGCACCAAGGTTTTCGCCCTCTCCGGTGACGTCAACAATATCGGCCTGTTGGAAGTGCCCATGGGCACCTCGCTGCGCAAGATGATCTATGACATCGGCGGAGGCATCCCCAAGAAGCGCAAATTCAAGGCCGTTCAGCTGGGCGGACCTTCCGGCGGCTGTGTTCCCGAGGAATATCTGGACACCCCGGTGGACTATGAAGAAATTGCCAAGGTGGGCGCCATCATGGGGTCGGGCGGGGCCATCGTGATGGACGAGAACACCTGCATGGTGGACATGGCCCGCTTCTTTATGGATTTCATCCAGGACGAATCCTGCGGCAAATGCACCCCCTGCCGGGAAGGCACGCGCCGCCAGCTGGAGCTGCTCAAAAAGATCTGCGACGGTAAGGGCGAACCACAGGATTTGAACGAACTCGAAAGCCTGTCGGACGTCATCAAGGAGACCGCTCTGTGCGGTCTAGGCCAGACCGGTCCCAATCCGGTATTGTCCACCCTGCGCTATTTCCGGCACGAATACGAAGCGCACATTCACGAGCAGCGCTGTCCGGCCAAACGCTGCGTGGCCCTCTTGAAATTCGAAGTCAACGAGGAGCTGTGCACCCGCTGCGGCATGTGTGCCCGGGCCTGCCCGGTGGATGCCGTGGAGTGGGAAAAGAAACAGCTGGCCCGCATCGACAAGGAAAAATGTATTGAGTGCCTGACTTGCTACGACAAGTGTAAGTTCAACGCTATCGATTAGAAGTGGTTTCCAAACCCCTTCTATATAAATTAGGAGAAATCGTCGTCATCGCCTGACGGGAGGATACAGGGAATGGGAGAGTCGATCTTTCCAGCGTTAATCATGTTAGGGGGCATCGGGATCACCGTCGGGATCATTCTGGCGGCGGCGTCCAAGATTTTCTACGTCTATGTCGACCCTAAAATCCTGGCCATCGAGGATGTCCTGCCGGGTGCCAATTGCGGCGGTTGCGGCCTGCCTGGCTGCAGCGCCAACGCCGAGGCGATCGTGGCCGGCCGGGCAGCGGCCAACTCCTGCGTGGCAGCCGGCACCGATGTGGCCGAGGCAATTGCCGGAATCATGGGGCTGAGCATCGAGGCCAAGGAACCGGACATCGCCCGCCCGGGTTGCTACTACGGCGTGGCCACGGCCGACCAGAAATATCATTACGACGGCCTGAACGACTGCCGGGCCGTGGCCCTGCTGGGCGGCGGCATGAAGGTCTGTTCGATCGGCTGCCTCGGACTGGGGACTTGCGCGGCGGCCTGCCCCTTCGACGCCATCGTCATGGGCCCGGAGGGCCTGCCGGTGGTGGACGAAATCAAATGCACCGGCTGCGGCACTTGCGAGCGGGTCTGTCCCAAGGCGATCATCAATCTCTCCTCGGTTACCCGGCGGATTCTGCGGGAATACACCACCGAACAGTGTACCACGCCCTGCCAGCGCACCTGCCCGGCGGGCATCGACATCCGCGAATACCTGCGGCGAGCGGCGATCGGCGACTTCAGCGGATCGGTCCAGGTGATCAAGGAGCGCAACCCCTTTCCGACGGTTATCGGGCGCATCTGCCCCCGGCCCTGCGAAGACGACTGCCGCCGTCAGTTTGCCGAAGAACCGGTGGCCATCAATTATGTCAAACGCTTTGTGGCGGATTACGAAAAGCAAAGCGGCGAGCGCATTCAGCCCTACAAGGCCCCGGACACCGGGCGTAAGATCGCCGTTGTGGGCGGCGGCGTGGAAGGGCTCTCGGCCGCCTTTTTCGCGGCCCGTCTGGGGCATGCCCCGGTGGTCTACGAGGCCGCCGAACAATTGGGCGGCCTGCTGCGCAGCGCGATTTCGCGCTACCGCCTGTCGCACGACATTTTGGACTGGGACATCGAGGGTATTCTGGAGATGGGCGTGGAGGCCCGCCTGAACCAGGCCCTGGGCAGCGACTTCACGATTGCCGATTTGCTGGGCGAAGACTATGAAGCCGTCTTTCTGGCCTCCGGCGGTTGGGACAGCCGCCTGGCGCGCAACGAGGCCGATGCGGTCAACGAATTCATTCCCGGCACCTATCTTCTGATCGACCTCATCCGCTCCGGCCGCAAGGACGACGGCCGTGCCAAGATCGGGAAAAACGTGGTGATTGCCGGCGGGGACAACCTCACGGCCGAGGCGGCCGAAATCTGCAGCCGGCAGGGGGCCACCGCCATCACCGTCCTGCTGCGCGAGGACATCGCGCATGCGCGGCTGGATCAAAGCGCCGTGGAGCGCCTCGAGAAGGTCAAGGCCCGCATCGTCTACGGTGCCGGTATCGTGAAGCTTGCGGGCCGCGGCGGGCAGCTTGCCGGTGTGACGTATATGGATCTGGAGAGCGGCGAAGCGGTCGAAGCAACGGCCGACAACCTGATTCTGGCCGCCGGCCGCTATCCCGAGCTGATTTTCAGACGCACCCGCGACGAAGCTGCGGAAGGCGAGATTCAACCCGCCGTGGTCGACGCCATTGTCTGGGAGGCGCAGCAACCGTACAAACAGCCCGAGTTTGCCAGTGAAGTCGGCTTCTTTGCCAAGGGCGATGTAATCACGGATTTCAGCGGCGCCATCAAGGCGATTGCCGGCGGGCGCCGCGCAGCGGCTTCCATGCACCAGCTGATGTACGGCATTGGTATCGACCTGCCCTTGAAGGCCGTCACATCGGACTGCATTATCCAGAACGTGTATGCCGTGGAAGAAGTCCAGACCGAAGTCCGGCAGATCATGCCGCTGGCCATCCCCCGGGAACTTGATCAAAAGGGCCAGTTGGAGCTTGGTTTCGACGAAGAGGCCGCGCGCAAGGAAGCCGCCCGCTGCCTGCAGTGCGGGCTGATCTGCTATGAGCGCACCATCGCCGCAGGGACGGCGGAGATCGACGAATCGCGGCGATGGTGCGCTCATAGCAGATCAGCCCGCACTGCAGGCAGCGGGCGGCTTCCTTGCG
>JASJED010000012.1 GCA_030065585.1 Desulfobacterales bacterium
CACCGTGGACGGCGGCAAGGCAAGCATTAAGATCGACCGTGACGGCACCGTGACCGTGGAGAGTCAGGGCAATATCCAGATGAAGGGCAGCGAACTCAAGATCGAAGGGCAGACCATCGCCGTGGAAGCCCAGAGCGAGCTTAATTTGAAGGGGGCTGTGGTGAATATCAATTAGTGTCCATCCATAAATGGCATCTTTCGGCCCAGGCCATCGTTCTCGCGCTTTTGAAATCCTCGACGTAGCCTGGCTACGCCTGTGGTTTCAAAATCGCTGCGGCCTTGCCCTGAACCACAATCTACCAATTCTGGATGAACACTAAACAAAGGCCATCGGTCAATCGATATTGCCAGACCTTGGCAGGAAGGAAGAACACAAACCATGGGGCAACCGGCTGCCAAACAGGGTGACCAGATCCTGGCCACCGACACCCATATCGTCATGATCCCTTCGCCGGGCGGACCGGTGCCCACGCCGCTGCCGCATCCGTTTACCGGCCAGATCAACGACGCATTGAGCAGCGATGTCAATATCGACGGCCAGCCGGCCGCGGTTCAGGGCAGTAAAGCCGCCAACATGCCCGCCCACATACCCCAGGGCGGGCCGTTTCAATCGCCCCCTTCGAACCAGGCCGAAATTATGATGGGTAGCGCCACGGTCTTGATCAACGGCAAGCCCGCCGCGCGCAACGGCGATACGGCCATGACCTGCAACGATCCCGCGGACCTGCCGGTGGGGACAGTCCTCGCCGTGGGTACCGTGATGATCGGGGGATAGGAGCCATGAGTGACGCATCGCATCTGCTGACGGATATTCGCCTGGAGGTGCATCATAAGGATTTCCGGCCGGTCTACAGGGTGGCCGAGGAGATGGTACGCCGCCCGGGAGGGGCGGGCTACACACTCGATCTGGCCGTCAGCCGGGGCCGCGACAATCTGGGCCAGGCCGTCATGATGCGCCTGCTGACACCCCGCGGCGATCTCGCCCATCTGGGGCACCCCGACTACGGCTGCCGGCTGCACGAGCTGGTGGGGCGCGTCAATACGGAAACCACCCGTGATCTGGTGCGGCTCTACATCTTAGAGAGCCTCCAGCAGGAAACCCGTATCGCCGAAGTGGAATCGATCACAGTGAACCCCGCGGCGGGAAGGCCGTCGAGCATCGCCATTGCGCTGCAGGTCCTCCCGCTGGACGCATCCGGTTCACTGACCATCGGACCCTTTATACTGGAGCTATCATAAATGACTTTCCGAAGACGCAGCTACCCGGAGGTGTTGAATCATCTGCTGACCGGCATTCTGGGCGGCGTTACCGCCGAATCGCATCCTTACCCGCCGACCGAATCCGGTGAGGGGCCCCATGCCCATGCCCTGCAAAAAACCCCGGTGCAGCAGATATTGGCGGTCTACGGCGAACGCAACGGACAGTCCCACGAGTTCGTTCGCGATACCGACTATGCCCTGGCCGGCGAAGGCCAGACCCTGCAGTGGCTGGAAGGCGGTCAGACGCCGGATCCGGGCACGGTGCTGGATGTGGACTACATGCCCGCCGGTGTCGAAGCGGCCGTGACCGATATCCAAATTGGCAGTGTCGTGCGCACCCTGGCGGAGTCTATCGGCTTGGAAATGGCGCGCATGTATGCCCAGATGGAAGGCGTCTACAAGTCGGCCTTCATCGATACGGCTGCGGGCAAGGCCCTAGACAACGTGGTCGCTCTGCTGGACTTGACGCGCATAACCGCCGGGCGCTTCACGGCCGAGATCGCCTTTACGCGAACCCCCGGCAGCCACGGTGAAATCCATATTCCCGCCGGCACGCGTATCCTGACCGAGGACGGCCAGCTGGAATACGAAACCACCGCGGCGACCACGCTGTTGGAGGGCCAAAACAGCGCCAAGGCCGTGGGCCGGGATGTGGAGGACAACAGCGAAGGGGCCGAGGCGGGCACTCTGACGGTGCTGGCCAAACCGATCGCCGGCATCTCAGAAGTGACCAACGAGATTCCGGCCTCCCAGTCCAATGCCGATGAAACCGACAGCGAATTGCGCACCCGGGCCAAGAGTTTCCTGCACGGCAGTGAAAAGGCCACCGTGGGCGCCATCCAGGAAGCGGTCACGCGACAGGGCATCAAGGCCGAGGTCGTGGAGAAGATGGACGGCGGGGTCCTTACCGGCGCCGTGGAAGTGATCCCCCACGCCGAGTCGATCGACGAAGATCTGCGGCAGCGGATCAATACCGCGATCTATGACGTGCGCCCGGCCGGTATCCAGGTCACCCTGGCGGACAAGGTGGCCCCCACGCGCATCGACCTGACGATTCGCGTCACCACGTCGCCGGATCTGCTGGAGACCGACCTGCGTGCGGCCCAGGAGCGTGTCCGCGAGGAGGTGGCCGACTACTTCAATGCTCTGCCGGCCAGCGAATCCGGCAGCGTCAACCGCATCATCGGCCTGGTCATGGGGGTGCCCGAAATCGAGGACGTGGAGATTCTGGAGGCCAGCGTCGCCATCGTTGACAACCGGTTCGACCTGGTTGACCAGACCACGCTGCTGGGCACCCTGGATATCATCGATCCCAATCTGCCCACCCAGCTGCAGTTGGTGGTGGGGGTGCCCGACGGCACGACCCTGCCGGCGGCCGCCGATCTTTCCGAGGCCTTGAGCACCGCCGTTAACCAGATCAATGCCATGAATGAATCCGTGAGCCTGGCGGACGAAGGGCAGCGCGCCTTGAGCTTCGAGCGCCTGCTCTACGTGCTGCCCCTGCCCCACGACACCGAAGGCGACACCGGCAGCTTCAACGACCTGCTCACCGAATCCCCGCCGGCGCTGCCGGCCGCGAGCCATGCGGAACCTTACACCGTCAGCTGGTCCTTCAGCCGACAAAGCGGCGTGAGCCAGATCGTCGAACCGGGAGCGGCGGCATTCGTCCTGGAACCTTTTGAGCGCTTGCAGCTTGCCGGCGTGACCATCGAAGTCGAGGCCGACGATGCCTAAATTTGAAGCCATCCGCACCAACCTGCCCTTGCTGTTTCGTCCGGAGCCGGGCGACACCACTCTTTTGCCCACCTTTATGCAATCGGCGGGCGCCCTGCTGGATGATCTCAGTAGCAACCTGGGAGCGGTCATGCAGGCCCATTGGAGCGGGTTTGCCGACGATGCCAAATTCAACGCCTATCTTGGTTTGGTGCGTCAGCTGGAGGGCCAAGCCCCATTGAATACCAGCGTCGAGGCCGACCGCCTGGTCTGGGAGCGGTTTCCCTACCTGCGGGATCTGGCCCGCATCGGCGCCCTGCTGGCCTTGCCGCCCTATCGCGATCCGGTGGCGCTGCGCGAAGCGGTGGAGGCCTATCGCCGGCGTTTGAAGCGTCATGTGCGCCTCTACCGCAACGGCCTGGGCACGGTCGAGGCCCTTCGCGCGGCCGTGGAAATGGAATTGCCCGCCGATCCGGCCCTGCCAGCCCCCCAGCGGGAGCGATCGTTCAGCATCGAAGAATACGCCCCCCTGAGGGCGGTGACGGCCGGCTTTGAATCCCGCCGCGGCGCATCGGACCAGAAATCCGACGAGGTGGGCCCCCTGATGCGCTGGAGCTTTCAAAACGACGGCCTCGAAGTGGCGCCCGCGACCCTCTACATTCAAGGCCTAAGCCCCGAGGAGGGTGTACGGGACCCCACCCTGAACCCCACCGTCGAGTGCTACCAGACCGCCGATGGCCGTCGGCCGCTGGCCATCGCCTACAACGGCTTGATTGCCCCCGGCGAAACCCTGCGGCTGTGTCCGGCCTTTGCTTCCTGGCTGGGTACGGACAGCGGCCTGTTGCAGGCGACCGCGGTTCCCGGGCCGGCGGCGAGCGCCGATCCCACGGCGCCGGGTCCCTGGGCCGCGGTGCCCGGCGCGCCGGTCGAGGAGGTAACGGCGTTGTATCAATCCTACGATCGGGTGCTGTGGCTGGCCGCCGCGGTGGGCGGCGCCGGGGAGCTGTGGCGTTTCGACGGCGCGGCCTGGCTGCGCGTGCTGGAGACCACACCGCTGGGGATTGTCCATTGCATGGCCGAGTTGGACGACGATTTGTGCATCGGGACGGCCGACGGACTGCTGCGCATGCCGCTTTACCCCAACGAGGGGGAACCGTTTAGTGCCGCGGCCCATGCCCAGTTGGCCGGCACGGCGGTGTACGCCATGCTCGGCGATCCGGCCGGTTTCTTGTGGCTCGGCGCCCACAATGGTGTTTCCCAGCTTCACCCGGACGACACGCTCAGCGCGGTGGCGGATTTGCCGGAAACCCCCATCTATGCCTTGTGCCGTGATCCGCACGGGGTCTTCTACTTCGGAGGGGAACTGGGTCTCTTCCAGTATCAGCCGGGCAGCGGCCGTTGGGCCTGGTACCGCGGCGAGTTCGAATCCGATCAATTCAGCGAGTGGGAACCCCTGACGCCCGGTGTCTTGCCGAGCGCCGCCGAGGTCTTCCTGCCGCCGGTGCATGCCGTGCACGTCTCCCTGGACGCCTCCGTGTGGATCGGCACGGCGGCTGGCTTTGCGCGCTATCATGCCCGCCGGGAGCGGGGCGCCTATAAAACCATGCTGGCGGCCTATCCCGACTTGGCGGCGGGGCCTGTATCGGCAATCCGTGAGGATGCCCGCGGTTTGGTGTGGCTGGTTACCGACCGGGGATTGTTCCGCTACGACGGGCGCGATCTGAGCCAGTATCAGGCGGCGGCCAATGCCTGGGTGCCCATGGGGCGGGCCGATCAAATGTACGACGACGACGCGGTTCAGGATCGTGGGGCCTGGCGCTATAACCGCAGCGGCACGCCGTCCTGGCAGCAGTTCGACGGTTTCCTGGACCAGTGGCGCAGCTATACTACCGCGCCCCGCAGCAGCGACGAGGCGGCTGTGCGGGCGCTGTTGTGGAGCGATGCGCTGCATGCCGAATTGGGCACCCTCGAGGGTGAAGCGGAAAGCTTCACCCCACACGAAGCGGGTCATCCCGGCAGCGAAGCGTTTGTGATGCGCGTCAAACCCAGCGAAGACCGTATCGTCGCCGGCGGCTTGGCGGCCGTGCCGCGCATGCCCCGCGGCGAGTCGACCTGGCGTTACCTCTCGCTGGAAACGCCCGGGATGAGCATCTCGGCCAATCGGCCCTGGTGGTCCTGCGAAGGACGTCTGTTCGAAGAGGCCCCCCGCAGCGCACCGTTTCCCGGCCGCCATACCGTCGCCTTTCCCACGGCCTCCAACGACTGGTTCGGCGAGGTCGTATTCGCCTACAAGCCGGCGGCCAAACTGTGGCTGTCCTGGGCCCCGCGACAATTGTTAACCACCCTTGTGCGTCTCCACAAGCGGTCCGACGACGAATCCATACCGCCGGCCATTCTCGATCGCGTCTGGCAGGGCATCCAACGGGTACGCCCGGCCGGCGTGCGCACCATGCTGGCCGTGGAGCGCGACATCGTACGAGGAGGAGTGATATGAGCTTTGCAACCCTGACGGAGGCCATGAACGCCTTCAACACCCTGATCGAAAAAGCGGACGGCGATCTGATCAAGGCCCAGGAGTGGAACGACCTGGTCAACGGCGTCATCCGCATCGGTACCGACCTGGAGGCCCTCAGCGGCCGGGTCGCCGCCGTGGAGACCTTCGTGGGCTACGACGAAACCTACACCGGCGATAATTTGATAACCCGCATCGAAGCCCTGGAGGGCTATGTGGGCCAGGCCGACGATGCCGCCGAGGCCGGAACCCTGACCGGACGCGTGGCCGCCCTGGAGGAGGCCGACAACGTGACCCAGGAAGAACACGATGAACTGGAGACCTCCATCGCGCCCCTGTTGGAGCAGTACGTGGTTACGTTTCAATCCGACGACACCGATTATCTCCTGGGCGACACCGCCACCGTCACGGCCACGGTGCGCACGCTGACCGGCGAGATCCCCGCGGGCCGCCCCTGGATCGACTTCATCGCCACCTGGGGCCGCATCAAGGCCGCGCCGGGTTTCACCGACCGGGAAGATGTGGGCAACCGCAGCGTGTCGGTGCGGACCAACAGCGAGGGCATCGCCCGGGTGCAGGTGACCGCCGAGCAGAACAAGCACCTCACCGTGGAAGAGGAACTCGAGATCAGCCAATTCTTCAGGATGGAACTGCCCACCGAGCCGATTCTCTTCTCCGAGGCTGTCATGGGGGCCGCCACCACCCAGAGCGAGCACATGGCGTTGGTCTTTGATACGGCCACGGTGGAATATGAAAGCAACCGCCAGGCCCTGGGACGGTTGATCGATGACTACTACCTGGAAAAATCGTTCGGTGACCGCTGGGGCTGGCAATGGCCCCAGAGCCGCTGGGAATATTATCGCTGCACCCTGGTGGGATTCGCGAAGAACGACGCCGCGCCGACCACGCCGGACCCGAGCCGCGGGGTGGCCTCCATCCAGCTTCTGTTCAAGGACTGGATCGGCCCCTGGGTCAACGGTTACCTGGCGGTGGAGGACGACGATGACCTGGTCGTCGAGTGGGGTGGCCATCTCCAGGGATGGTTCAATACCGAACCGGAGCACATCTACGAAAATCTGGACCTGCAAATGGAGGCGTCGATCTTCCAGCGCGGCGTGGTCTACCGGCAGAAAGGCCTCAAGGCGGTGGCCAAGGCCACCGAGCAGGTGGACGGCACGGTGATTCCCGACAAGGGCGAATATATCAAGGATGTGATCCGCACCGCCGCCGAGACCCAGCAGGCCACCGACACCCTTCAGTTCGCCGGCGGCGGCCCGGCCGCGATGGGCGGGGGGCCGGCCATGAAAGCCATGTTCGCCCAGGGCAAGCAGGTGGACGGGGTGAACGCGCGCGTCGACCAGACCAAGGACGAGGTATTAGGCAGCAGTGAAATTGCCGACCTGCAAGGCGCCGTCGACATCCTCCAGAATTCCACCACCAATGTGAGCAAGGATATCATGGTCGCCTTGAGCGACATCGAAAACAAGGTGGTCAACATCAATGCGTTCGACAGCGAATCCCTGCAGACCAGCGTCAATGAGATCAAGGCCCATATCGGCGTGACCCGCAACATCGTGCCGGATATCTAACCGGTTGTCGATAAGGTCAGGCGCGCCGGCCGGACAATGCCCGATCCGAAGTGTTTCGGCCGCAGGTTTCGGCCCCACGCGGTATTTCGCGGCCGGGTGCGGGAACCTGTTTACCGCTGTGTGGCTGGATTGAGCGTCAAGCCGCAATGGCCACGGGAGTATGACCATGACCACACCCTATATTCGTCCGGAAGATGTCAGCGAGGACAACGCCCGCCTGATTATCGATTTTTTCAACAATGCCCAGAACGCCGAGGAGATCGCCGAAACCATCGAAATCCCCGGTGAACTGGATGTGGGCCTGCGCGTGGGCCAGCGGATCCTCGACCGGCGCGACACCCTGGAGGGCGGGTTTACCACGCTCGCCCAAATCCGTGCCGTGCCTTACGTGGGGCCGGAGCGGTTTACCGAAATCGTCACCGTCCTGACCGGGATGCAACCGCCGGCAGCCGCATCCGAGGCTGATTTCCAAGCCCGCGTGCTGCGGGAGCTTGAAACCCTGCGCCGGATGGTGGCCGCGCTGCAAAGCGAGGCCGGGCGCCCCCGTTGTCGGGTGAGCCTGCGAGCGACCCTGCCCAATGCATTCGTGGGCCAGGCGGTTCCCGTCATCGTTCAGGTCAAGGACCGGGTCTCGGGACGACCGCAACCCAACCAGCGACTGACGGTGAGTGCGGACTGGGGCAATCTGCAGACCCATGTGGGCTATGAAGCCCGGCAGGGGCGCGCGGTCACCGTCTTCACCAATCTAAAAGGCCAGGCCACGCTGATGTTTTTCCCATCCACGGCCGAGATTTTGACCGAGGCCCAGCAGGCCGCCCTGGAGACCGCCCTGCGGGAGCTCGATGCCGAGGCGCACGCGCCCCTTGAGATCATGCCGCAACTGGAGCACCTGGTGCGGCGCTACCAGGCCGATAGCGACAAGGACTTGCGGGCGGCCATCGATATTATGTTCAGCGAGCGCCAGGCGCAACTGACCCAGAGCGTAAATCCCGGGCGACTCCGGGCCGCATGGCATCATATCCATGCGCCCATCCGGGCCTATGTCCACGAAGATGGTGAGACCACCAGCGTCGAAAGCATGGCGGTGCTCAACCTGGGAATGAAAGACTGGCTTCCGTCCTGGTACGCCGCCTTTCTGGATCTGAGCGAGCGCGAAAACCAGCTCAGCGCCGAGATCGAGGCCGTCAGCAATCAAACGGACGACAGCGGCGAATTGCTGGACGGCATCCTGGGCAATGTTTACTCCTACATTGGTCTTCAAGCCGGCCGCGTGGGCGAGGCCGTCGGTCAGAAGATCGCCACCCAGGCGGTCCATCACTACATGGCCACCGGTTTCGAGACGCTGGATCTGACCGCACGCCAGTCGCTCTTCCCGGCCCTGAACATCGCTTCCAAGAGCATTCGCGCCGATACGATGGGATCGCTGGCCGTGTCCACGCGCATCCGCAGGGAAGTCAAGACGGATGTCGCCACCCAGCTGGCCCCCCTGGGCGATGTGGCCCTGTTTGCCGAAAGGGTCGATACCGTCAGGGGCGACCTGGATCAATTTCAAACCGACTACGGCACGTTCCAGAACGATTATCAGAACTTCGGCCAGGACTATAACCAGTTTTCCACGAACTACGGGCAGTTCACTGCAAACTACGGGCAGTTCACCACGAATTACGGGCAGTTCACCACGGATTATGGGCAATTCAACACGGATTACCGGGACTTCAATACGCGTCATACGAATTTCGACAGCCGCTACACGACCTTTGATGCCAACTACCGGGCCTTCGACACCAACTACCGGACCTTTGACACCAACTACCGGACTTTCGTGGATCGAAACGACACCTTCAACACCAATTTGGGGAATTTCAACAACCGTTTCAACCGCTTTACATCCGACTATTCAAGGTTCCGGACCGACATTGACACACGTCGGCCGACCCGGTAGGGCACTGCGACCAGCCGGGGCAGGGGAACCGCCGGTCGACAGCCACGAGGAAAATGCGAATGGTCATCACGACTGCCGACATCGCCGAGGCCGCCGCGGCCGTCATCGACCAGGAGGTGACGGGACCGGCTGGCCCTTTCTTTCGGCGCGTGTTCAACCTGCGTTTTGATACCGGCGGAACGCCGGACGGTATCGCCGTTGATGCCGATACACTCGCTTTCGACGCATCGTTCAGCGCCCAGACCTATAACCTGCTGTCCGCCGAAAGCCCGATTCAAGCGGCCGCCACCGAAGCGCTCGATGCGCAGACCGTTGTGGTTCGGCTGGACCGCCCCTGGCGCATCAAGCGCGTTTCCCGCAAGGCCAGCTACGGCGGGGACTACGCGGTGGCCTTCGGGCATGCCCGGCATCGATGGACCTGTGCGGCGGCGCCCGGCCACTTGGCGGTTGAGTCCGGCCATCATGCAGGCCATGTGGGGGAGATCGCCTGGCATCTGGGTGTCAGGTTCCAGCTCTTCCGGATGGACGGGGAAGCGGTGGCGGAAGAACCCACGGTAACCGTCGCCAGCGGGGCCGATCTCCACGAAGATTTCATCTCCCAGGCCTTCGCCCTGCGGGCCCGGAACGAAGTGGGTGCCCTTATCGATCTGGACCTGGGCGACATCGCTGCCCTGGAAATCGAGACTTTTCCCACCGGACCGCGCATCGGCCTGAGCACCTTGGAAGAAGTCGACAGCACCGATACGCCCCCGGTCTATTTTTGGCAGGTGCCCGGCGAGGTGTACGACACCGCGCTCTACGAGGCCCCCAATGAAAAGGCTGCGTCCGCCATGGCCGGCGCGCTGCAGCGTTTGCTGGACGAGCAGGTGGCCCAATGGGCCGGAGACGCCCAGGCGAGCGGTTTGCCGTACAGTGTTCCCGACCACCTCGAACTCGCGCTGGTGGTGGATTCCGATGCGCCCTGCCAGGCGCAGATCGATATCCAGATCGCCTATCACCTGGTTCGGAAGCATATTTATCTGCCGGATAGCAGCGGGAGCACCGCGAAAAAGCAGGTGCTGCGGTTCGAGGGACAGCCCAGCGCCAGCGATGCCGTCCATGTGAGCCTGCCGGCGGACGCGGTTGTTAGCTCGGCGGTGCTGGAGGTGGACGCCAGTTTCGGTTGTCCGCCGGCCACGCCGGCAGGTGAGGGCGTGAATCCGATCCCCGCCGGTTCGAACGCGGGCGTCCATGTAACCATGGACCGCTGGGCGGCGCAATCGCTGATCCTGACCGAAGCGCTAACCCTGACTGAAATCGCCATCGGGGTCATGGCCCTGGAGACCCCAACGGATCTATCCGTGGTGCTGCGCGCCGACAACAATGGCGCACCCGACGGGCAAGTGCTGGCCGAAGAGCAGGTGCGACTGGCAGCCCCGGGAGTGCGGCTCTACGCCCGGGTCGCCCTGGATGACAGCCTGGCCCTGGCGGCGCCGAACTACTGGCTGCTGGTCAAAGCCCTCAGCGGATCGGCGATCTGGCTGACCCGCAGCACGCCCCAAAGCCGCATCCTATCGGCCTTGGCCACGCCCTCGGGGGGAATCGCCACGACGCGTCAGCCATTGGATGACGTTCAGGGTTATTTCGCCCTCTTTACGCGGCGCCTCGCCAACTGTCCGGATACGGTGCCGCTGATGCTAAATGTCGGTGGGGGCACCATCGCTTTGAGCCAGGCGGAAAACGGCCGGTTCCTGGCGGACGGCGAGAGCTTGACCGACAGCCTGAACGACTGCCTGGCCGCACCGACGGACGACTGCATTCCGACATCCGAAGGATTGGTCGTGCCGCTCACCTTCACCGCCGTCTCCAAGGGAATGGTCACGGTTTACGTGCCGATTCTCCACTATGATATGGTCGTTAGCTAGTTTTGATCTAACTGTTTGGCGCATGTCCCTGCAGCCAGCCGCACAGCGGCCTATTCTTCTTTGGAACCCTTCAGCCCTCCCAAATTACGAACCGCTCACCGGTGCGCTACCAAATGCTGCCGGCCGACTGTCACATTTATTGGCATGGATCCGGATCGCTTGTAAGCGGGATGGACACGATTAGCAGCCCGTGCAAGGCGCCGAAGTCGGCGGTGCGGAAAAGAAAATAAAAAAAACAGATGTTTATAAGTATAGCCGATATAGAATTGCTTTGGCGTAGATATTGCTTAATTTATAAACAGCGATGAATGTAAGTTAACGCTATCGACGAATTCTCCGGCGTCATACGCTTCTCAAGCTGACATCTATCCTGCACGGACGATCCTCTAATCTACCCAAACGCGACCTGTCACCAACCAATAGTTCTCCGTCTCACGGTGTTCTGTATGGGATCAATCCAGTTAAGAACGACCCTGGTCAATGCGTCCTTATAGAATATCTTCCATTCATAAAATGGCTGTTAAAATATCAGGTTTCTGCTTTAAAGTTGCTTGTCAACGAAAGACCTGTCCAGGTCAAAAATGGAGGTCAGGCGGAAAAATGCGACGCTAACCTATAATAATTAAAAAGGAGGTTGGATATGCCAGGCATTGAAACAATTCAGGGAAGGGTTACCGGGCCCAATTCAATTCTGTATCAAGGAAGATATATTGACTGCTGGACCATCTCCATGCAGGCCGCCGTATCACCGCAGCCCTTGGATTTATCACCCCATGTCGGCAAGATTGTCGAGGTCAACGGTCACCTCCACGGCGATCTGTGGGATGCGCGCCTTGTGCGTGTCATCGAGGAAGAAGCGCATGGTGAAATCACGGGAACCGTTGTTGGATTCAACACCATCGAAGGCCCCGATGGCCGTTTCGACTGCTACCGGCACGGAGTCCGGGAAAGTGTCTACCTCCCGTTGAATCTTTCCGAATACATGGGGCGAACCATCACCGTCGCAGGTGAACGCTCCGGTGGTTCCCTCTACAGGGCATCCATCGTAGCGGTTGCCGAAATCACCATCGATCGCCCAGCGGACAAGGAGGCGCGATCACTCAATGACCTGCTGAGGATTCGGGCGGCCAATCGGCCAGCCATCGAGGCCGTCAACGGCAATTTGGGTACGGCCCTTGGTTTTAAATGGTCCAACAATCAACGCACCGAACACCCCTGCGTGATCATCTTCGTCCCCCAGAAAACCCTGCCCTGGCTGGTCCCGGACCAGGATAAGGCACCGGAAATCCTGGAAGGACCTGATGGGACTTGGTGTTATACCGACGTGGTCACCGGCGGCAAGGCGGTCTCTTTGGAAGCGATGGACCCGCTGCCGCCGCTAAGCTGGGAGAACCGGCAAATTGTCGCGGAGCTCAAATCGGGGCGCGTGGGCCTCATCGGCGGGGTTCAATTGGCCTTTTTCGTCGACGGTATTCAGGACGATGATCACGCCGGAATCGGCACCGCCGGGATCGCTGTTCGCCGGAAATCCGATGGTGTTATCGGTCTGTTGACCAACCAGCACGTGGCGGACGCCCCCGGGCGAAGGATCTACCACCCCTGGCACGGCTATTTTCGCATCGGCACCACCCTGCGTACCCGCACCTTCGAGTATGATCAGATTTGGTACCATCACGTCATCGACGAAACGCGCTCCTACGTGCGCTGCGATTGTGCCTTCGTGGCCATTCAAAGCCATTTGCAGCACTATGTGCAACCCGGCCTGCACGCCATTGGCCAAACCGGCGAACTGTTGTCCATCGATCCGGATTCCATGGGCATCATTGGGCAGAGGGTGATCAGCGTGGGGCGCACCCGCGGGGTCCAGCGCGGCACCATCGTGGCCTATGCCTATGAGTTCGAGGATGAACACAACAGCATCTACACGGATTTGCTGATCATCGGCGAAGAAGGCCAGGCCTTTTCCTGGAAAGGCGACAGCGGCAAGGTGATCGTTACCGACGACGAAGCGCACCGCCCGGTGGCCCTGCTGTGGGGGGGATGGCAGGAAAGGCTACGCCATGGCCGCGAGCAGGAGAACTGGACCTACGCCATCGATCTGGCCAAAGCGCTGCAGCTTTTAGATCTGGAGTTGCTGCCCTGAATGCTCACGAGACGGAGTCCCTTACGCGGATGTCGCCGGGGATGGCCTACGAGGAATTCGAACGATTCCCGTACTACCTCGACCTGGTGCGCAATGAAAAGCCGATCTATGTGACCTTCAATCCCGATGCCACACCACCTGCTTACGTGGTCTATTGTGCCAGCGAGCCGCCGGGTGAGGGTGAGATTTAGCCCGGATATTCATGTCGCCAGGTAGGGGAATGATCGCCTGGCGCCAAGATGACGACCCTTTCACGGGCCTCCGGGGGCGATCCGGAACACCGGCCGCCCCCGGTCGTTTGGCGGTCATTGACGGTATTTTCAGCAGAATTCAGTTTGATCTAAACTCTCCATCTCTGGTGGAGACCGCGGAGAGGTTCGACCGATCCGGGGTATGGATTTTTTGATAGGTTTGTTCATTTTCTTTCGCGGGAAAGAAAACGAACCAGAAGAAACCGCCCGTGTCCCGCGTATCCTGCGCGTCGCCCACCCGGTCGTTGAAGCGGCGCCTAATGCCGCCATGCGGCGTTGCCCAGCTCGCTCGGGTGCTCACAATCGGTCGATTGCTGCGCGCCTCGCTTCACTGGCCGCCTTGCCTGACAGCATGATGCTTGCTTCATCGACCGGTTGATACGGTCGACGCGCGCGGAAACTCACTTCGCTCAGACAGGTCCGCGAGCCTTATCCGCTCGATACCTCGATGCTCGGCGCGGGACAAAGGGAAAAAACCTGAAACCCCAACAGATTGATGTGCCTCCTCAGTGGGCTAACTGATGCTTTCCGCTTTTCGGGAGGCGCTTCACTATAAAACTAAGCGTCCTTGTTCTGTTTTCGTTTGATGAAAAATTCCGTGACGGCATCCAGACAAAACCACGTCACCAAGAAGGCGATCGCCTCCAATAAAAAACTGCCAAACTTATAGAAGATTTCCGCAATTGCCAGCGCGCCAACCAAAACAGGTGATTGCCTGACAAGCCATTCCCGAAGGCCCAAATTCCGTATTAGCATATACATTGTCCATCGACCTCCTTCAGCTAAAGGCTGTGTAAGAAGAATCCACGAACTTCCAGGTGCCTGCGATCCGATACCAGAGACGCACGAAGATCGTGCTGCCGTCTACCGGAAGCCCCGAGACGATCTCGAAGAGCCGCGTGCCCAGAGAGCCGCTGTTGTAAATGTTATAGCCGCCCTGGCTGGAGCCCACATACAACCACCACTGGGAGACGGGGTGGCCATTGGCCGACCATTCGAAGGTCACCATACTGCCGCCGAGGACCGTTCCGGCGGTGGGTGACGTCATACTGGGGCTGCTGGCGGTGAACGCCGTATACTGCGTGTCGACAAACTGCCAGACGCCGCCGGTGCGGTACCAGAGGCGAACGAAGACGGTTCGGCCATCCACCGGAAGACCGGTGACGGTTTCGAACAGCCGCGTGCCCAGCGAGCCGCTGTTGTATATATCCCGGCCGCCAAGACTGGAGCCCACATACAACCACCACTGGGAAACCGGCGTGCCTTCGGCGGACCATTCGAAGGTTACGTTGTCGCCGCCGAGCACGGCGCTCGGTGAGGGATTGGTCATTCCCGGTTCGGCGACGACGGTGGCCGGCGTGACGGAGTTGGACGTGTAGGACGCAGCGCACCGTCGATCTTTCAGCACCACATAGACATTTTTGGGGGGCGCGTCTCCCCGAGGCAGGGCAAACCAAAGATCGTTCAGGCTGTCGGCCGAACTGAATCCACAGAAACCGTAGATCCGCTGGTTGGTGTCGCCGTTGTAGATATCCACCCAGGTTCGCGAGGCGTTGGGGTTTTGCCCGCAGGGCGGCAGGTCGGGCGACGCGCGAAACAGTGAATCCGGATAGGCTGCCCGGTTCGTTATGGACAGGTTGTAGCGCGTAAAGGGCGTGCCCTGGACCGTGTAGTCCTCCGTCCCGGTAAAGGCCAGCACCGGCGCCGGTAGCGCATTGGCGATGGCCAAATCGATCTCGAACATGCCGCGGCCGTGGGTGACGCACACGAGTCGGGTCCCCATCCAAAAGAAATCCCGGCAAGCCACGTTGGCCGGGCCTTCGTTGGTCGGCGACCAGGTGGCCCCCCGATCCTCACTGGCGAAGACACCCACCTGTGTGGCCAGATAGAGCCAGGACGATCGTTGCGGGTGGGTGGAGATATCCCGGATGGGTACGTCCGGCAGGCCCGCGCTGATATTGACCCAGCTCTGACCGCCGTCCGTCGTGCGCCACAAATTGTCGGCCTGGAAACCACCGAATCCCGCGTAGACCAGATCGTGATCGTCCGGGTCGATGGTCAGCGCCAGGCAATGGCGATTGGCGTTGATGCCGTTCGTATCGACCTTCTGCCATTGCGGGTTTGCCGCCGTGGCGTTCGTGGAGCGATAGACATCCCCGTTGGCGTGACCGATCATGACGATATCGGCGCTGCCGTGGGCAATGGCGATGGCGGTAATCGAATGCGACCGGGTGCTGTTGCCGATCGGGTCCTTGATGGATTCCCAACTGGGCCCGCCCGTGTCTGAATTGGGCGTCTTGGCGTCGTTGGTGCGCCACAAAGACATACCGCCGCCCAGGATGCGGTTGGGTTCGTTGGGGTCCAGTTCGAACGGCGCAATAAACTGCGCGCGCGAATTCTGCGCATCGGGAATACTGAAGGGCGGCGGCTTCCATTTCCATCCGTTGTCCCAATAGCGACCGGCTATATAGTCGTCCGCCAAATCGCCCGACGTTCCACCGTTGGTGTTGCGGAAGATTTCCAGATAGACATACTCGCCGTACCAGACTTGGGGATCCGACGGATCCGAGGCCATATCACCGCCGTCGCCCCCCCAGACCTCATTCCAGGCGTTGGGGCCCTGCGCGGGGGTATAGCGCAGGGTGCCGTTGTCCTGGGCCCCGCCCATGATCGTATTGGTGCCGATATGGCCGGCGCCGTAATAAAACTGGGTGACACCATAGCCGTTGTTCAGGTTGACCCAACCGTTCGTATAAGGTTCGGAAAGGTTGTTGCCCACGGTGGTGACGTTATCCGCCCGGTAGATGCCGCCGTCGCCGCCGAAGTACGCGCGAAGGTTGTCGACCCCGTTGTATCCGGGATCGGAGACGATCACGTGATGGTCCGCATGGGCGGATTGATCGCTCCACCAGGTACTGATAGGCCTCAACGTGTTGCCGCCGTCCTGGCTGCGCCAGAGGTCGATACCGCCCACGATCACCAGGTCGGCATCGGTGGGATCGCCGGCCCAGATGACGTTGTCATACCACCCCTGGCGACCAAGATGGTTGGCCGCCTCACCGTTGTGCACCGCTGTTCGCGATGAATACGATTGACCGCCGTCCGTGGATCGCCATATCTGCGACGGGGACGCCTGGACGGAAGCGTATGCGGTATCGGAATCGGCCAAGGCATAGCAAACCTGCACGCGTCCGCTTACGGAGGTGGGTCTCGAGGCGGTCTGCCACGAATCGCCGTTGTCCGTCGAAAAATAGGCGCGGCCGTTGTTCAAGCCGCCGGCAATGGCTTTGCGATCGTCGTGGGGGTCGAACATGAGGTTGCCGATGCCGATGGAGAATGTCTGACGCCAGGTCTGACCGGCATCCGTCGAACGAAAGATACCATTATTGGTACCGGCCAGAAGGGTATTGCCGTCGCTGGAGATAACCAAGGCGTTTACGAAGAAGAAATCGCTGTTGGATACGGTAAAGGCCAGCTGCTGCCAGGTCGATCCGCCGTCGGAGGTTTTAAAGATCCCCGCACCGCGGATGGCATCGACGTTGCCATAACCTTCGCCCGTGCCGGCGTAAAGCGTGTTGGCATCGTTGGGATCCATGACCAGCGAGCACACCGCCAGATTGGCCATCAAGTCGTTGGTGGCGGACCAGGAACTGCCGGCGTTGGGCGAGATCCAAACCCCGCCGCCGACACCCGCGGCGAAAATGCGTCTTGGATTGGCGGGATCGATCACGATGGCCCGCGTGCGTCCGCCGATATTGCCCGGCCCCAGGGCGGTCCACCCCGTGTTGTCGGCAGGCAACCCGGCGGTCGGTGCCTCGGTCCGCGCATCCACGGAGAAAAGCGCCGTTCCGGCCGGCATGTTGGCGACTTCATGCGACGCGGTCGCAGCTTGCGCCCGGGTGTTTTCCAGTTGCTGCAATGCATGCTCGAGACTGCCGTCGGGAATCTTGCCGTTGTCGTCCAACAGCGCGCCGCGCTCGTGTTCGAGCCTGGCCTGGGGCCGATCCCCGATATCCAGCTTGTGTAATGCTTTGGCAATTCGCTGCTCGGACAAGTTATTAATCGTTTCGGTCGTGTAGCCGAGTTCCGCTTGAAACCGCTTGATTAATTTTTTGGTGAGTTTGAAGCTTTTACCAGCAGCCATAGGCCCTCCTTTCTTTGACATCCTCGTGATAAGTCCGATCCACCCGAGGCGGATAAATTTCGGCGTTACGCTTCAGCCCTCGTCAGTCAGCTTACCTTAAGTACGCTTCATTCCTCGGGCTTCGCAAACCTTGCCCTCGAACTTTTCACGAGACCGTCCCAAACATGACTTTTTACGCGTTCATCTTCTTTGCGACCCATGTGATTACCGCGGCAGCGGTGGCGGGGCCTTTACGGCCTCCTCATCCAGCACGAATGACCAGATCGGCTTGCCCGAGGGGAATCCGCGGCATTCCAGCGTCCGGCGGCGCATCCCCTGAATGTCTTCGCGCACCACAAAGAGGATGCGGTCGTCGATCACGGCAATCCCATCGGTTCCAGGGTCAAAACCGAGGC
>JASJED010000115.1 GCA_030065585.1 Desulfobacterales bacterium
GCGCGGTCGTGCGACGGCAGTGGCATCGAGGAAATAGGCCGTAGCACGGGATTCCAGGCCGTCCACGGCACCTAGATATTCGGCCTCGCTGACGTTGCTGGAATTCTCGAAGAGGATGGCCAGTCCGGATAGAGGCGCATAACTTTCCTCCAGCCATCCCAGCAACGTACCGGAAAGCCACTGGCCGACCTTGTTGGCCTGGGCCTGCCAGGCTTCACGGGCATCCAGGCGAAAGGCTGCACTGAGGGCGTAAGATCCCCCTATGCCGGCGATCAAGAAGGCGGCGAGGATGATCCATCGAAATTGTTTGCGCATAGCCTGGATCCTGTAATGGTGATCACTGCTGTTCGTTAACGCTGAAAATGGGCCTAAACCCGCGCGGTGCCAACGTCGAGGCCGAATCCCAGCTTCGAATGTTGGTCCGGTCGACAACGACAACCTTGGGGGCCACGTGTCGGAAGTAATCTTTTCTTTCCAGAATCTTTACGATCACATCGGTGGCAATACGGGCCTGCAGCACGGGGCGATCGCTCGGTGCCGCCAGGATGTGGCCCCGGCGGATGCCACGATGCACCCCGGGTCCGTAGTAATAGGAGATAATTTTGATCTTGTCACTCAATCCGCGGGTTCGTAAAATTTTAACCGCGGCTTCAGCCGTGACGGCGGTGCCCACGATGAAGTCGAGCGTAGCCGCATGGCGGTCGAGAACATCTTCGATCAGACGGCCCTGCTCCCCACTGCCCGTGTCCCCGTAAAGCGTATCAACGATTTCAATCGCGGCACCTTCGATCGCCGCCTTGAATCCGGCATCGCCCGCCTGGACCCAACCGGCATTTTCAGGCCCCGGGAACCAGGCGACTTTTACCGGGCGCCCCAGCTCGGATTGCAGTCTCTGCAGATAACGGCCGGACTCGAACCCCATATCCTTGAAAGACACGGCCGCCCGTGCAGCGATCTGCTTCGAGGACAGGCCGTTGATCAGATCAATGACCGGTATCCCCTTTTCAGCCGCCTGGGCCACGAGGTCATTCAGCCCCTCCAGGGAAATGGACCCGATGATCAGGCCATCCGGTTTTTCAGACAAGGCCGCCTCGATCTGCTGGCGCTGAACTTCCAATTGGCCGTAACCGCCCGCTTCCTGGATCGTCAGGTTGACCCCCAGACGGCGGGCCTCGTCGATGAGCCCGAAATTGACGCCCAGCCAGTATGCATCCTTGAGGTGGGGGATAAAGACCTTGATACGCCACGGTTGGGAAGCCTTTTCGAGAGGTGTGTACTGTTGCGATTGACGCTGCATTGCTTCGTTGAAAGGCGGCGTCCAGACATCGACCGCCAGCGGATACCAGGCCTTATCGGCCTTCAGCCCGGCTGGCGCCGCCACAGCGAACACGAGGCATGCCATCACAAGCCACCGCAAAACGCTGCGGTTGAACCCGTCCTGGCAGCGACGAATTGGGGGCATGTCCAATATTTTCATGCCATTTTCCTTTGCTAGTGAATTTTGTATTTGTCCGCAGCACCGTTGGCCTTGATAAGATCGTTGATCTCCTTCTTCAACTCGATCATCTTCAACTCGCGGCCAATGGCCATACGTCGGAAACGGGCCAGTTCATCGAATTTGGACTTGAGCGCTTCGGAGGTCGCCTTGATATCGGTGATGTCCGTCCACCAGCCAAGAACCGCGGATTGGCCCTCGTATTCGATCCGGTTATAATTGGCGAGCATCTCGCGAACCTCACCCTTGCTATCGTAGACCTTCAATTCATGATTGCGGACCTCGCCCGTGCGTTCAAGCGCTTCCAGAACGAAATCGCGATCTCCGGGATTGAGGTAGATGGAAAACGTTCGGTCGCCTTCTTTAAGACCGAAATATTCCGCCAGACGGGCATTGGCATACTGGATGACGCCTTCAACCGAAATCCCAGCAGCCACCGGGCTGGTATCGAGAATGCTTTGCAGACGTTTCTTCTCGGCGGCCAGTTTGGCCTCCATTTGTTTGCGTTCGGTAATATCCATAAACGTGACCACAGCGCCCACAACTTTACCGTCCTTTTTTACCGGCATGCTCGTGTATTCCACCGGGAAGGGCGTACCGTCTTGTCGCCACAGCACCTCGTCGGTAATTCGGAAACTGGCTCCCTCGGTGAAAGAACGGTACATGGGGCATTCTTCCCGGGGATAGGGCGAGCCGTCGGCATGGGCGTAATGGACCTTGGCGTGAATGCCCGCGCCGATGAGCTCTTGCGGTTCATATCCCAGCAGGCGGCAGCCGGCCGGGTTGATAAACCTCAGCTTGCCTTCCGCGTCGACACCGAAGATGCCCTCCCCGGCCGAATCCAGCAGCAGGCGCGCGCGCTCCTCGGCCTCCGCCAGCAGTTTCTGCTTTTCCTGCAATTCGGCCGTGCGGGCATCGACCTCGCCTTCCAGGTTGTCGCGGGCGGTTAAAAGCGCCCGGCTGGCACGTTCCCCCAGAATCAGCACCATCAGGATCGCGCCCACCGACAGGACGAGCGTAAAACCCAGAACGCCGAAAACCGTCCAGCGGATCTGATAGTAGGCGGCCATCGTTTCGGCCATGTCGATTTCGGTGGCCAGGCCGACCCCCAGGCTGGCATGCCAGAGCCAGGCACCGAAGACGGGCACCCCCCGGTAGTCACGGTACCCGTCGATGTCGATCTCGATTTTAGAGTGTCCGCTGGTTTGGCCGGCCTGCTGCATGGCGCTCCTTATTTGAACGGCGCGGGAGGCCATACGGGTCAAGGGTTGTTCTGCGCGATCGACCGCCGGCGTCAGGCCGTCTAACAGATTGACGCCGGGATCTTTCAGGGCCACGTTCAGGACGCTTGTTTGATCTTCGCCGATCAGTCCGATCCGGCGCAGTTGGGCTTCGAACCGGCTTTCCGACAGAAGATGACCCTCGGCGCTGAAGGCATAGGTCTCGCCGGTCTCCCGCGTCCTGGCAAAGGGCAACAATCGCAACAGGTCTTCGGACGGGTCGACCCCCAGGGCCATCACCGCCAGGACGCGCCCGCCCGGCTCCCGGATAGGTCCCATGAAAAAGGTCGGGGATTGATCGCCGGAGGCACCAATTGCCGGCCCGGATGTCTGACGGCTGTCCGCGGTGATGGGGGGGACAAACAGCAGTTCGCCCGCGAAAGCCCGCTGGAGCAGATCCGGCCGCTTCCGCGCGATCAGGTTGCGCCCGCCGAGATCGGTATCCTGCAGGGCGCCGATCGTGATGTTGTCACGATCGAAGATGTAAAATCCGCTGTTGGCGAACATTTCTTCGTGGGTCTCGAAAAATCTGCGGAGGCCACGCAGGGCCGTGGAAGCCGCCAGCGCCTGACGGTTGGCGGGCACCGCTGCCAGCCGCTGGGTCAGGACCACCAGATCCGGATCGCGCCCCAGCAGCCTCAGGGCGGATGTCCCCTGGGCCAGCCAGAGGTCGAGTTTCTGGTTGGCGACCTTGAGCGTTTCGGTGAGGTCCTCGCTGACGCCGTTCAATACGTTGGTGCGGCTGCGCTCGAGCACGAACCATCCCAGCAGGCTGACGACGACAACGAACAAACTCAGACCAGCGATCACGAGCCCTCGGAACCAGCGCGATCCGAAGTGGACCGCGACCTGTTCCCTTTTGAGCACGCGGATCAGCACCCAGGTGAGCAGACACAGGAACACGAAAACGGCCAGGCCGTAGGCCACCAAACGGCCGTAGGAGACTTGTACAACGCTTTGCAGCGCAGCGGTATCGACCTCATCGGCAATCCATCGCTGCCGGATCTGGGTCATTTCTTCCAGGGTCACGTCGGCCATGGCCTTCATGATCGCCGTGTGCAGCAGGGGCCAGTCGCCTCGAACCCCTATGCGCATGCTGGTCAGGTCCGGGTTTCCGATGTCGACTTCGCCGGAGATGCGCAGACCCGTTAGAAGGTTCTTGGTGATCAACGTTCGAGCCACGGCGGCTTCAGCCAGGGCGGCATCCGCCCGCCCGAACAGGACGGCCTTGAGGCTTGCCAGGGAATCCTCCACCGGCAGGCGCTTGATCTGCGGGAAGGATTTGGCCAGGACTTCCTCGAAGAAAAAGCCCCTGGGAAACGCTACGGTCCTGCCGAAAAGCGCCTGAATGTTTTCATAAGGTTTTTCGATGGTGCTGACGATGACGTTGGGATTCTGGACGTAGGGGTCGGTAAAGAGTAGAAATCGCTGGCGTTCTTCGGTCCTGACGATGTTGAGCATGACATCCAGCTCTTGGCGTTGCACCATGTCCAGAAATTCGTTCCAGCTGGGCCCGGTCACGTATTGGACTTCGATGCCCAATCGGGCGGCCACCAGGTTCATATAATCGATGGACAAGCCCCGGGGACGGCCGTATTCGAAATAGTTGAAGGGCGGCCAGTCCATCTCGTTGTGCACCCGAATAACGGGGTGCCTTGCCAGCCACTCCTTTTCCGCTTCGGTCAGGGGGATTTTCGAAGACTTTGATGAAAGCCTAACGGTGCCGATATCGCCGCCGGATCCATCACGGCCGGCTTCTTCTGCAAACGCTGGCAGGGCAATTAAAAAAGTTAAAGTCGCCAAGCAAATTGTATAATTTCTCATTTATTTAACCCTACCAGCTTTTCCTGACCGTTCGGTAAACCTGCACACTTTGCAAGATTGCAACCCATTAACTTTCGGGCTCTGCTACTCCCCTGCGCCGATATAACGCGCCTTCAACCGCATCCATTCGTCGGTTTCGATGATTTTCAGCAGGGCTCGGTTGAGCGGTTCACGCAGGGCGCTTCCCGGCGGCAAGGCCAAACTCACGTAATAATGATCGAAGATCTCGGGCAAAACGCGGATCCGGCCGGAAAACTCGGTCCGGGACAGACTTTTCAGCACGAGTTCATTGAAAACGAAAGCATCGATTTTCCCATCCGCCAGTGCCTGGAGCCCTTCCTGCGGGTTTTTCAAGCCGCGCGCCTTAATCGCACGGCGGTCAAGGTAACCAAGACTTTCCGACCGAGTCACGGAACCCACGCGGACCCCGTAAAGATCGTTCAGGCCATTGACCTTGCCGTGCAGTTCCCTGACGGTCAGCGAAGCGGTGACGGCCGCCGTAAAAACCGCCATCAGAATGATGCCCGTAAACATCCACGTTAAGGCCACCAAACGGCCTCCGACCGTTTTGGGCGTTTTGTCGCCGTAGCCCACCGTGGTCATGGTGACCATGGCCCACCACAGCCCTTGCCAGAGCCCTTTGATGGGTTCATCCGAAAAGTCATCCCGATGATGACGGTTTTCCAACAACCACACCAGGGTACCGGCAACGAACGCCAGCAGGATCAGCGATCCGATGAGCAGAAGAAATTCCAGGGAAGCAATCCGTTCGATCACGCGGCCGCCGAAGTGGATCAGGCTGTAACGGTTTTTTCCGGCCGGCACGGCAATGGCCGACCCTGAAGTGAGGAAAGGGTGGCTCATGTCAAAAGCGGCCTCGTGCGGTGCGGTGACGGCCATGGCGATAAATAGATCCAGTTCGCCTTTTTCTAAATCCGCCTTCATTCGCTCGAGATCGTCGTAGAAGGTGAAATCATACGCGATCCCCAAATCCCGGAAGATCCACCGGCAAAGCTCGATGCTGAGTCCCTCCCAATCACCGGCAACGGTCTGCATGGCAAAAGGCGGGGCCTTCATGGTGCCCACCTTAAGCGTTACGGGATGGAACTTGTCGCCCTGGGGCGGTGCAATGTCGGGGAAAAATATGATCATCCAAAGCACTGCAACGACAGCAATGGCAGTGTTAAGCCTTGGGCTGAATTCCGAAATCATGGGCATTTAACGTTTCCTTTGTTAAACAAAGCGTCCGCGCCTGGATCATCATACGCATGGGATTCGACTGTCCGCTGTACGCATGAACCGGTTATTATCCTGACGCCTGTGTCGCCTACAGGTGCGTATGATAGGCTTAATCAGGTATTTCGCAAGGCACCTCAGGATAGAATACCCGCCAACAAGGGACCATCTATCCTGATGAATTCATGGGGTCGGCAGTTCTTCCGCGGCGGAAATTTCGGCCGCGCTTTGGCCGTGACCTTGGACGTCGCAGGGGTGCGCCTCGTTGGCGCCCAGGTGCGCAAACGGTGCCAGTAATCCGGCCGGGCCGACCACCAGGGTGCTCAAACCTCTTGCGCCGCTTCGCAACAGGGACAACTTGGCCACGCTCACTTGGGGTGCCGTGACCGTGCCGCTGACCTTGAGTTTGGGCCTGAGGCGCAGCTCGGGATGTTTGGACTTGGGCACGAGCAGAAAGTCGATTTTTTCGGTGCCCAGCTCGATTGTGCCGGCCCCAGCGATAATACCCACCCGGGAATTGAACTCAAAAGCCCGGCTGGCGGCCACGCCCTTGTGGATATCGAACTGCACGACGGCACAGTTGATCTGATCGACCGCTTTGGGAGGATGCCAGAAATCGATGACTTTTTGGGAGAGACCCCCCGCGAGCATATCGAGGTAGTGGGTCAGGTAGCCCTCGCCCATGACGAACCCGATTGCGCCGTCGAGATTGGCCATCAGACTCTGGACCGAATTCCCCTTGCTTTTCCCATACGCCGCGATATCGATGATGGCTCGCACCTCATCGCTCTTCCCGGTTTCTTTTAGAAAGTCACCCAGATTGAAGTTTTGAACCAGAAAGTCGGTAGCCACTTGCGGCGGTGCGCCATGCTGAATGGATAGATTACCCGAAATCCGGGTCTCTTTATAGGTCGCCTCGAATTTCTCGATGCGAAAGTCGCGGTCTTCGAGTTTGATCGCCAGATGACCCAGGTCGAACCGCGCGTCGCGGGCATGGATATGGTCGGCCTTCAGCACAATATCGGCGTCCACTTTCTTAAGGACATCCAGCGGCAGGGGGGTATCGGAGAAAAGGCCTCGGTGCGGCGTTTCTGCATTAGCCGGCTGGGGCGCATTCTTTTCCAGGTGGTCCAGCAGGGCGCTGAAATCCACGAGCGACGATTCCAGCCGCAGGAATATCTTCGGCTTCGTGTGCAAGTCGACCTTGGCGTGTCCCTTGAAGTCGCTTTTATCGATGCGCGCCTCGAATGCCTGCATGGCAAGTGCTTCAGCGGAACCTGTAAGACGACCGCGGGCATCGAAGGCGCCCATCGCGGGCAAGTTCGCTGAAACCAGCGGGACCATGTCCGCCAGTTCCTTGCCAGAAGCCTTGAGGTGGAGATCGACCCCCTTGAATTGCAGCACTTGGTCGATCTTTCCGTCGATCGTAGCAGCGGCGCCGGCATAGGTTCCGGAAAGCTTGATCGGAAAGGCCTGGCCAGCCCATAACTGCTCGATCGCCCCGGTCGTGCCGGTAACGATCATCGGCTGTCCCCTAATCTCGGTTTTTAGATCGACCGCCTGAATATCGCCGTTTCCCTGACGGGCCAGATCGAGGCGTTTCAGATGAAACCGTTTGACCGATTTAATCTTCCCTTTTCGGTATAGGAGGGTCAGATTCTCGATGCGGATACGATCGAGTTCCAGCTTTACAGGTTCGGACACCGTGGCGATTTTCTTCCCGGACTTGACGGCCACGGTAAAAACCCAGTTGCGTCGCCCCTTCGCATCGGTCTCGAGCAGTACTTCCACCCCTGCCAGACCGATAAACGTCAGTTGAACATTTTTAAACAACAACGGCAGCAGCCTGACCTGTAGCCGCAGACGATCAACTTTAATCATATCCCCCGGCGAACCCCAGGAGACGTTCGTCAGCGCCACATCGCTCACCTCCAGTAAGGGCGGAAGACCGAATGCAAGATTTAAGTCACCGCCCAGGTGCAATTGGCGGCCGGTGGCGTCCTGCACCATACGAGCCAGCCGCGGCTTGATCTCGTTGTAATCGTAGGTCGCCAGCAGCAGCCAGATCCCCGCCACCAGGGCGATGATCAGAAGAGTACCAATCCCTATGATTCTTTTCCAGTACATGGATGGATCTCATCAAGGCTCAGGTGGAGGGCATGACATCAACAAGGCCACACCATTGGGGCAATGATCATGTTGACAATGCCCACGACGATGGTCGATGGGACCCCGATTTTGACGAAGCAGGATGGCAATCGTCATATACTGGTCAAACGACATGAAGTATCCTCCTCTTCGCCTTTCCGACAGATTCAGATGGTGCTGGATTCGACAATATCGATCATCATGACCGCTCTGTCCAGTGCGGGTTGATCCGAAGACGCGCGGCCGCATCCCCTTTCAAGCTTTACGAATGGCGCTGACCGAAAGATTGCGCCCAGGGGTTGGCGCTTATGCCGTGCGCCAAAATGCTCAAGATGATGGTGCAGACCGCCGTCATGGCGATGGGGCCGCTGTTGGGCAGCTTGGCGTTGACGACGATGATGGCGAATACGATGCTCGCCAAGCCCCGAGGGCCGAACCAGCCCGCGAAAAGCTTGCCTTCGGTACTCATGCCCGTTCCAGTTAGCGATATAAATACCGGCAGCATGCGAATGACGGTCAGGGTCAAAACGGAATAAAGCAGGATCAGCCAGGTAAATTGTCCCGCGGCCTGTCCTACCACGGCTGAGCCGAAGATCACCCAGGTGATCAGTGCCAGGGTATCCCCGGCCGCCTCGGCTGCGCGCAGAAACTCATCCCGGACCTCTTTTCCCAACGCTGCAAACAGAAGACCGCCGGAAAAGGCTGCGATAAAACCGCTGCCGCCGATTAACTGGGCCAGACCAAAACAGCTGAACGCCAGGACGACTACCGGCACCTGGATCCAGGTGTGGGTGAGCCATTGATGCCTGCGGGCATGTTTCAGCAGGATAGCCGCCAGAAGGGTCACCCCCAGCCCTACAGCCAAGCCGATACCGATCTCCTCGGCCACCAGCATCAGGGCCAGCTGCCATGGTCCCTCCTCACCGGCTTGGCCTGTTGCCAGGGCCAGGAAAACGAAGAGGATCGGCACGCAGATGCCGTCGTTCAGGCCGCTCTCCACATTCAGTCCCTGACGAATCTCGTCCGGCACGGCTTCGTTGGTGACCACCGCTTTGCCCAGCGCGGCGTCGGTGGGCGCCAGCAGGGTCGCGAGGAGGGCGATCTCGAATAGGGACAGTTTGTCGATCAGGAGAACGCCAATACCGATACCCAGCAGGATGGTCAACGGCAGGCCGATCATCAGCAGGCGGATGGGCAGGGTTCTTGCTTTTCGCAAAACGTTAATATCGGCTCCGGCCGCATCGGTAAACAAAACCAGGGCCAGGGTCAGCTCAGCCAATGTTCGCATGGTTTCGCCATTGGTATCGAGCGGTAGGATGTTGAAACCGACGGGGCCAACCAGCAGGCCAAAGACGGTGAATATGATCGGACCGCTGATCCAGGTGCGTTCGATCTTCCCAGCAACGGAACTGTAGAGAAGTGTAAAAAGCGCCAGAAGGGCGAGGACCTGATACATGCATTACCTCCAGGTATCCATTGGGTATGGGCGGCATCCAACCATCCCCGGTGAACTATAAGAGGATCAGACGGCTTTTGTAGTGTTATCAGGGTGCGGCTTTCAGGATTTGAGCTGTCGCGTTCTAGCTTATGAGGTGACGGGTGTCGGGTTTCAGGTGTCAGGACAACCAAATATGCGAGTTGATCTACTGTTTTTTCTGTAACCCGAGCACTGACACCTTGAAACCTATCCTCTGACCTGAACAATAAAACCTTAATTCCATCGGAGGTTCGATGCTGGCTCTGCTTGGCCCGCCATCGGCATTAACAGGCTGTTGAAAAACTATTGCGCTTGGCCATACGGCGTTAAAATCCTCCTCAAGATGGTCATTTATTTCAATAAACTGTGATTTCTCGTCGGATTTTGCCTTGTCTGCCCGGCGCTCATGACGTTTTTCAACAGCCTGTTACACATAGCCTCCGGCCATGAGTTCGGCCACAATCATTTTGCGCGCCATCTTCTCCTTGAGGTTCCCTGGCGTCGCCAATCCCATGCGCTCCAGATAGGGGACCGCGGCATCGGGCACCGTGCGCACTTCGAGCGATCGGGCCGCCGCCTTGGCGGCCCCGCCCGGCGAACCCAGTTTGGATTTAAGGGCTTGGAGGGTTTTGCCAAGGATAAGCTCGACATCCGTCATGTCAGTGCCGAAGGGAAATGCCGGAAAGAGTCCTTTGGATTTGAAGCCGGAAAGTTGCTCCGCTAAACGCTCCGGGCGATTGTTACGGTAGGCATCCGGGATGCGGTAATCTTTAGGCAGTTTGCCGCTTTTTTGGGCGCCCTGCATCAAAGCCTCCTGGAATTGGGAGTCGGCAATGTTGAGCAGGGCGGCGATCACCTCCTGGTCGGTGCGACTGCGAAGGTCGGCGATACCGTATTCAGTGACGACCACATCGCGCAGGTGGCGGGGGATGGTGATATGGCCGTAGTGGCCCAGGATGTTCGATGACGTCTTGCCCTGCTTACGGCGGGTGCTGCGCAGCATGAGGATCGAGCGGGCCCCCGGCAGTTCGTGGGCCATGGCCACGAAATTGTACTGCCCGCCGACGCCGCTGACCACCCGGCCGTCCTCCAATCCATCGGAACAGGCCGCGCCGGTCAGCGTCGCCATCATGCAGGTGTTGAAGAAACGGGCATCGGTGCGCTGCAGGGCGGCCAGGGTCGGATTTCCATAGAGCTGGTTGACGAACATGACGCTGGTCATGCAAAATTTCTTCCGCTCCTCCGCATCCATGTTTTGAAGGGTCTCGTAAAAGCTCCGCGGGCCGAGGAAGAATCCCCCATGCATGACGATTCCCATCTTGAGGCGATCGCCCAGGCAGTGCCGGACAACGGCGTCCATGACATCGCCCCGGGTCAGGTCGGCGCCGATGAGAAGATCCGGGTTAACCCGGATCAGACTGTCTTCGAAGCCGACGCTTGCCTTAAAAATACCGAACTGCCGCAGCCAGTCCACATTCTGGCGGGTCAGTTGAGGAGAGATCGCGCCGGTTTTCAACAATGCTTCCACGGTTCGTTTATCGATCCGCGGTGTTATCTTGTTCTCATTCACCAGGCGCTGGATCGTCTTGTCCGGGTAGACTTCCCGCTTCAGGACACCGGCCTGGTAAAGCTCCAGAAAGCCGTTGATGAACATCTCGCTCGAACCGTAAAGCCCCAGATCGAAGACGCCCACACCGCCCATCGCCGTGATGGCGTCGCCGAACTTGGCCTCGATGTCCAGGGCGGCCAAGACCTCGCGGTAGGCGGCGTTCTCCTGGTGCCGCAACCGCAGGGCATAGGCAATCGCATCCCCCAGGGAACCGATGCCGATCTGCAGCGTACCCCCGTCCCGGGTCAGGGTGCTGGCCAAGAGTCCGATCATATGGTCCGCCTGGCCGACCGCTAAATTGGGAGGGGCCGGCAGGGTGTAGGTGCAGGCTGGACTGTCTACCACCATGTCGAAGACGGCAGGGTCCATCATGGCGTCGTTGACCATGAAGGGCAGATTTGCGTTGATCTCGGCCACGACGGCCACACGGCGACCCTGCTTTTCCGCGGCCCGCATCTGCGGCACCAAATCCGGAGTCAGGTCGGGATTGCAGCTCAGGCTGTACCATATCTTCCCGTCGATCATTTCCTGGCTGACCATCTGGGCGCAGACATTGACCCCCATGGATAGGAGATCCCTGACCACGTGGGTGTAATTGCTGCTGATGTAGTTCTGCTGCTCGATCGGGTTGTTCAGGGACTTGCCGGGCGAAACAAAGAACTCCAGGATCTCGATGTTGGCCGGAAGTGACCGTGTGCGGAGCGGTTTCAGGTAGGCCAATTCCGGATAGTCCCCGAAAACCCTGTCCATCAGCGGATCGATAAAACGCTTTTCCAGGTCGTTGCGGGCGGTGGGACGCTCCAAGGAAAGGGCCGTCACGATGATCAGATGCAGTTCGGGGTCCGCCGCGACACGCTGATAGAGGGCGTTCGTGATCCGGCACGCCTTTCCCAGACCCAGCGGCAGGGCCATCACGATCCGCTTGCCGACCTTTTGAATGATGGCATCGATGCAGTCTTCGACGTCGTTGTAAAT
>JASJED010000112.1 GCA_030065585.1 Desulfobacterales bacterium
CGGGTCGGAACCCTACCGCATCATCGCCGGTGAAACCCTGGCCTACTGGCATCAGCGGATCTTAGAATTGCGGGGAAAGGACGCGGCCATCGTCGCCCTGGGGGATTTCAACGACGAACCGTTCAATCGGTCGATAATGGAATATGCCCAGGCCATGCAGGCGCGGCCGCAGGTCACCCGCGCGAAGATCCCCAAATTTCTCAATATGATGTGGGACAAGATGGGCGAGGGCCGCTATACATACTATTACAGCGGTAAACGCAACTTCCTGGATCAGTTCCTGGTCTCCAAGGGGCTGGTCACCGGCAACTCCGGCATGCGGGTATTGCCGGCGAGCGTCGAAGTGGTGGCGTTTCCCGGGATGATGGATACCAAGGGCGCCCCCATACGCTTTGACAAGGACCCATCCGCAAGCCCGGCGGGCTATAGCGATCATTTGCCGATCGGAGTGGTTGTCCGGGAAAGCTAAGGGCAGAACGCCAGGGATGGGCACTAACTAGTGGCTGCCGTAGACCAGCTTCCACCGCTTACCGTCCTTTTCCAGAATGACGTCATCGGGCCGGATGGCGATCACGCCGTAACCCTCGATGGCTTGGCCCTCCCGCAATATCTGTCCGGTAATGATCGTGATACGGTCACCGGGAATATCAGACCACGATATGGCTTGAAGCTGCAAGGTATCCTTGGGAAGCACTTCGGCGTTGGCGTAGAGATCCTCTTGGGGCGATGGCGGTGCGGCGGGACCTGGGCGCGCCATCACAGCCGGCCCTTCCGGCGTGGGTTTCGGTGAACGCCCTTGAATGCTTTTCCCTTCGGGATCCGGGGGTACATAGGTGGGGGCGGTCAAGTCGGCTTTGGCGTTTACCAGCGCTTGGGTTGTTGATTTCGATGCGCGCCGGCCACGGCGGCCCGTGGTTTTCGGGATGACTTCCGGGCGTCGGCCTGACGGAATTGGGGCGGCGCTTGGCGCGGCGCGGGTGCTTTCGCGGGAGGCCGTTTCCGTTCGTGGTTCCGGTTGGGCGGCCTCGAGGGGAGCACTCTTGCTGGACGACCGATCCGTGTATACCCAGAAAACTGCGGCGCCCGCGAGCATGGCTAAACCGGCCAGGACGAACACGAGACGCCATCGACGATTTCTCCTCGAAACGCTCGTCCGCCCCGCCATCGACGCAGGGATTTGTTTCCCTGCTTCGGCGCGGCGTTCGTCCTCCAGCCGCTTCAGCGCATTCAGAATCGTGCTCACCGGTAGATCCGCCTCGTGTCAGCAGACTGTTGCCAAACGATTGCGTTTGGCCATTCGGCGTTCAAAGCCTTCCCCAAATGCGCATTGCCCATAAAACTGCGCATTCTCGTCGGATGATGCCCTGTCTGACCTGCGCGTTCATGACGTTTTGCAACAGTCCGTTATAGGCCATACGACCCGCAGGCCGTCATCGTCGCAAATGGGGTATGGGCAGCCCCTGTTTCTCCTTGTACAATACGATCTTGGTCAAATCCCCCACCAAGCCGTCAACGACGAGGCCGTGTTTCGCCTGGATTTCTCTTACGGCATTGCGTGTCGGCGCATCATAGTCGTCATTGATGATCAGGTGCGAATGGCCGAGCTCCCACAACAATTGTTTGAGCACGACGACCGATGCGCGCGGGGCGCCGTCCGGAATGACCCCCCGGTAGCCCAGATAGTTTTTCCAGGGCACCATGGCGATGCCTCCCCAGAACCGCTCAAGCTCGTCGGTTTCCACCTGAGCATAGACACCGATATCGTAGGATGCCAGCAGATAACGGCCTTCCCGAATGCCGATGAGTCCGGCATAGTAAATGCCGTCGATTTGCGGCAAATCCAGTTGAATAATGGCCGGCAGGTCGAGGCGCGCCAGTTCATCCAGGTCATCTTTGACGGTGTGGATCAAAAGACCGTGACGCTCGGCGATAAGCTCAAAATAGGTTTGATCCTCAACACCGGCCAAATCCATATCCCCCTGGGGTTCCAGGCCCCATTGCTGCAGCACCGCCGCAACGGCCTGCCGCCGGGTATCGGTTTCACGAAACGCGGCCACCAATTCTTCCAGCGGGATATCGGTTTCCGGCAATGCCGTCAGACCGGCCATCACATCCGTCGCGGCTGGCGCCTCCGGTTCTTCCAGAACGTTGTCGGGGACGGGTTTCACGTTGTCTGCCGCCCCGGCATCGGCGGGCTCGATTTTGACGCGGACCTCCGGCGACGGACTGTTGGCCGCTGATAGGCGATTGTCGAAAAGATCTTTTAAGGGCGCGCGAAAAAAATATAACCCAACTGCTAAAATGACCAGTAGCAGCACGGCACTCGTCGCCAGACCGAATTTGAGCCAGGGCGAGCCGGACGATTGCGGGGGGGCCTGACGGGATAGCTCATCCACGATTTCATTCGCCAAACCCGACCGAATCGTGTTTTGTTCCTTGAGGCAGGCCGCCAGGAGCATGCGATCACAGGCCGTATTGATCAAGCGTGGAATGCCCTCGGAAAAGCGGTAGATGATGTTTAACGCAACTTTTTCAAAGGGCATTTGAGGCTTCACGGAAGCCACGTTGAGGCGATGCTGGATATACTGCACGGTCTCGTCATAGGAGAGCGGCTTGAGCTGGCAGGCCAGGCTGATGCGCTGCCCCAGCTGGCGGAGTTCGAAGGAATCGATCATCTTAGCCAGCTCGGGCTGGCCCACCAGCACGATTTGCAGCAGTTTGTCGCGCGTGGTTTCCAGGTTGGACAAGAGCCGCACCTGCTCGAGGGATTCCACCGGCAGGTTCTGGGCCTCGTCGATGATGATCACCACCTTCTGATCTTCGGCTTTTTTCTCGATCAGGAAGGCATTCAGTACTTCGACGAGCTCTTGGGCGGTGTCGGCATCGGCCGGAATCCCGAACTCGGTGTTGATATTTTTGAGCAATTGGAGGGGATTCAGTTTGGGGTTGAAGATGTAGGCACAGGCAACGGCGGAATCGAGCTCTTGAAGAAATGCACGGCACAAGGTGCTTTTGCCGGTGCCGACTTCGCCCGTAATCATGAGAAAACCCTCTCCCTCGCTCAGGGTGAATTTGAGATGGGCGAGGGCTTCCTCGTGGGTAGAGCTCAAGAATAAGAAATCGGGATTGGGCACCAGCTTGAATGGCTTTTGCCTAAACCCCCAAAACCGATTGTACATGTCCGATTCCCCTTAAATTATGCCGTTAATTTGACTACTTAGCATACTTTGTCATCAGCCTCAACGGCTATCTGGGGGTGCTTCTTCATTCTAAAAAGTTGTGCCCTACTTAAACATGTTTGATTTGAATTTATGCCGCTGAGATCTCGATTGGCGAAATCCTCATCACCTCAATTTGGCTTGATATCATAACGGCCCCCCTTCCCTTCGTTCCAAACCTCGCCACCCTGCTTCAAAATTTAAAAGTGTATCGGATTTGACCTACCTCAATGCGCCACCCCAACCAGCCCGATCGTTCATTGTTCCTCCTTCATGCATTTCAGTTCCTGGATCTGGCGCTGAAGATCCGCCACTTTTGATTCCAGGCTACGGATCCGGTCCATCGCATCTGACAGCGTTGGAAACTGGATCGTGGCGGTAGGTTCCCCAGAAAATAGAAACTCCATCCCTTTTATGAATCGTTTGTTCCGCAACATTTTTTCCGATGCCTTCTCGAGCTTGCCACGGCTATACAATGTTGGATTGAGCACCTCGGCGGCGATCTGTTCCGCAGCTTTCAGGACTGCGTCAACTGAGAAAGCCTTGTGTTCCCACCACCATAGTTCGGTGACGTGCTCAGGCATCAGGGACACAGCCGATGTTCCCGTCGAAACGCCACTGCTGCGTTGAAGGAGATGTTGACGAACCCTTCTCCTAAGAACACTTGCTATGCCGATATAGGCTATCTGTTTGGAGCGTTTAGTGCCGCTACAGAGTGCATATACAGCTGGAACCATCGGGAGGTCATTAAGCGGGGAAAAGTCTCTCATAAATCACGGCTCCTTCCGTTTTATGGAGAGATCCATTCGATGGCAATAAATCTGAGTGACGAGGAGTTGATGACATTTGAGGACCTTCTGGTCTCGAACGCGTTTTAGAATGAAAACCCTCATTCAGCTTAGGATCGAGAAAGGTATCCCCATTAATGTATTGCAGTATCAGTTCCTGTTTATGAAAAAATCGCCGCCCACTTCACGCGCCGGCTGGGAAAAGGCCGCCATGTCGACCCCCTCGATTTCGGGGCATTTCTCCGGCAGCATGCTCATCTGCAGGTCATGGGCGATCGAGAGTGCCTCCTCCATGCGCTCCTTTTCGATCACCTGTTTGAGCATGCGGGCATTTTCAATCGCAATGGCCCCCTGGTTGGCCAGGGTATTGAGCAGGTTGATATCTTCCTGGCGGTAGTACTTGCCCGACTTCTTGCGGCCCAGCGCCTGGATGCTCGCCGCCGCCAGGATTGCTCCCCGGCGGCTCAGGATCCGCCGCAAGGGTTCCCGCTTGTTCAGGTCGGCATCCATATAGATTTCATTACAGGTATTTGTTTTTTTGGACAATAAAAAGTTGCGTCGCCATCGCACCATTTCCTTGAACTTTCGCGATCAAGCCACTAAACATAGACCCATATGATGATCTGGGGCCGCGTTGCCAACCCTTTGAATGGGTCGACAACCATCTATGCCGATGCTCAACGTGTTTAAAGCAAAGGCAGCCCATTAAGAAAAAAGCGGTTTCAAGATCTCAGATCGCGCACGAGGGATAGGCGCAGCTTGATGAAAAAGCGCAGCGTATTACAATATGTGAGCATTTTGAAGAAAGCTGGAACGCTGCCATCGGGCGTTGGATGGGGTCTTCAAAGCACTTTTCAAACCGATTCACCCTCGTTTAGACCATGATTTGCTCCAAATGCCATGCTGTTTTTGATGTGCCGGCCAATTTCTGCCCCCACTGCGGTGCCAGTCTCAATCGTGGCGGGGGAAAGGTCCTCACAGTCACGGCAATCATGGTGCTGGCATTGATTGTGGGTGCCTATGGCTACGTCCAACTCCAGTATGGTCGCGGGCGTGGGATCATCCGCCAGCCATCGGCCGATCAATCCCAAGGTTTTGCCATGGACCGGCGCCTTGATGACCGCCCACCGGAGATTGGGCCGACCTTCGAGACGCAACCATTGAATATCGATCAAGCGGAACTGATCCTGGCCGACATAAACGGCCGCCGGATACTCAGCGCCCCGATCGTGCTGCTGGCGCCGGGCTGGTTCGCGTTTCCGGCCCGTCACGGCATCGGGGCCTATACCTGGCAGGTCGAACTACCCTCCGGCCGTCGGCTGGAGGTCCGCGGCGGGATTCTTCACAACGCCGACCCGGTTGGATTGTGGCAGCTGCCGGCAGCGGGTTCCTCCGATCGAATCGAGCTGATGCCGTGGTCACCGGAACGGCCGCTGACCTGGCAACCCCTCGACGGCGGGGAGGGGGGCCTGCGTGTCCAGGTACGCAATACCGAAAACCAAATCGACTTTGTCCGTATCCCTTTTCAAATCGATGAAGAGGGCCCCGGTGTTTTTGTGCAAAACGGCCGGGTGGTGGGTTGGAGTTTCGGCGCATTGCTTCCGGGTGGCTATCTCTGGACCGGCACCCCCGGCAACGACCTCACGGCCGAATTTTATACCGATGATTATTACCGCCTGACATTTGCCGGCGGCCGCGAAGAGGCCTTTCTCCTGGCGCTCGCCAATGAAAACCTCACCGCTTTCCGGCGGCTGGAAGCCTTGGCCGCGGCCCATCGGCTGGAACCGCGCTTGACACCATCCGAAACACCCGCCCATATCCTCCCCGCGGCCATCCACGCGGACATGCGCGATCTGATCGCCCGCCTGGGAAATCAGGACAGGGCGGTAGACGTTCTGGAATTGTTCGATGTGTCCATGGTTTTGGCCGTCGACAACCCGTCTCTGGCCTTCGACCTGGTCAAGATCGCCATGGACACGGGGGCCTACCCTTATGCCCTCGAGGTAGTCGCAGCGTTTCAGGAGATCAACGCCGAGCTGCCGGGACAACCTGAGAAGCTTCAGGCGCTGCAGGTCTCGCTATACCAGGGCTGGCTGGGCCGTCTCCTCGCTGAAGGCGATCAATACACGGCCCTGGAAATTTATCAGGAAGCCAGCGACCGTTTTCCCCAAGACCCCGGAATTCACCTGGCCGGCGTCAAACTGGCCTTGCAGGAACAGGACTGGGCGCTGGCCGAAAGACGATTAAGGTCCCGTGACTATCCCCTCGAGTGGAGGGACGCGGTAAGCCGCCTGCAGCAGGAGATTTCCGGACTGAAATCCGAGGAAGGCAGGATTGTCGTCCGTTTTCAGCCCGGATCACGAACGATTCCCGTCGTGGCCCGGCTGGATCGCAACCTGAACCAGCGTTTTATTGTCGACACCGGGGCCTCCCTCGTTACCGTGCCCACGACTGCGGTGCGCCGGTTGGGCATCGATATCACCAACAATCTTCCCCGGCGGTTGTTCTACTCGGCCACCGGGGTCCAAAATGCCGTCGAGGTCACCCTCCCCTATATCGAACTGGACGGCTGGGTGGTCGAGAACGTACGAGCCCTGGTGGTGGATTTACCGGGCCAACCCGAGGTAGGCCTGCTGGGGATGAACTATTTGGGGAACTTTCGTATGGACGTCAACACCGGCGAGGGCATGTTGCTGTTGGAACCCCGCTGAAATAATTCATAAAATAAAACTCCATCACCCTCATAATCCTCTCGAGGCCGCCAACCAAACCCGCAGTGCCTATCAATCCTGCCTTGGCTATGCGCCGAACTTGTTGGAGAGGTCAAATTTGATTTGGAACAATGCCGTATTCGAAGGCCAACCCCTTGCCTATCCCGCTGGGAAAGCGTAAAATGCCGGTCATTCAACCCCAACTGAAGCGCATTAGAAAGCTTTCCGCGCCGGAACTGGATTCCGCCAGGCGACCTTTTCAAGGGATGGATACCCCATGCCGGTTTACGATTACAAAGCGTTAGACGGCCAGGCCAAGACCATCGCCGGGATTGTCGATGCCGACAGCCGACTGGGCGCCCGTCAGAAACTGCAGGGCCAAGGGCTCTTTCCCGTCACGATCGAGGAATCCCGTGAAATCCATACGCCGCAGAACATGCGCCGATTCAAGGTATTCAACCCCCTGAGGCGTATCCGGCCGGCCGAACTCGGGATGATGACCCGCCAGTTGGCCACATTGATGGGGGCCGGTTTTCCGCTGGTATCGGCCCTGGAGGCCGTTATTTCGCAGACCGAAAGCGCACGCCTAAAAACCGTATTGGCCCAACTGCGGGAGAAGATCGTCGAGGGCCAGAGCCTGGCGGAGGCCCTGCAGGCCTACCCCGGTGTTTTTTCTGCGGTCTACATCAATATGATCAGGGCCGGCGAGGCCTCCGGGACCCTCGAGCTGGTCATGGAGCGCCTGGCGGATATCAGCGAAAAGCAGGAAGCCATGAAAAGCCGCATCCGGGCGGCAATGACCTACCCCATCCTCATGCTGCTGCTCGGCTCGGCGATCTTGTTTTTCCTAATGACCCATGTGGTACCCAACATCACCGGGATCTTTACCGAGATGCAGCGCAGTCTGCCAACCCCGACGCGCATCCTGATCGATATCAGCAATTTCCTGCAGAACTATTTGGTTATCATTATTCTGGTTCTGCCGGTCCTGGCCATCGGGCTCCGACAACTGCACAAAACCGAAAAAGGACGGCGGGTCTTCGACCAGGCGCTTTTCAAACTGCCCGTCATCAGCGGGATCCTGAAAAAACTCTCGGCCGCGCGCTTTGCCCAGATGCTTGGCTCGCTGATCGAGAATGGCATCCCCATGCTGAACGCCTTGCAGGTCGTGCGCGGTATCACCGACAACCGGTTGTTTGGCGACGCCATCGACAAGGCCGCCGACGACGTCAGCAAGGGCCAGGGCCTGGCGCAAACCCTGAGGGGTGTTGAACTGATCCCGCCCCTCGCCGTTCAAATGATCGAAGTGGGCGAACAAAGCGGGGAGTTGGAGAAGATGCTGGCCAAAGTCGCTGACTTTTACGAACGTCAGCTTGAAGACCAACTCCTGGGGCTGACTTCCCTGATGGAGCCCCTGATGATCGTTGTGATGGGGCTGATCATCGGCTTTATCGTGCTTTCCATCTGCCTGCCCATTTTTGAAATGAACCAGCTGATCATTTAAATAGCCAATGTAACCCATCGCCCGGAGGAAGTATGAAACGCCTGAAACCCTATTGTCTAAATCGATCCAGCGGGTTTACCCTGATCGAACTGATGGTCGTCATCGTGATTCTCGGCATTCTGGCCGGTCTCATCGTGCCCCGCATCATGGGGCGGCCGGACGAGGCCAAACAGCTCAAGGCCAAAATGCAGATCGAAAGCATCGAAACCGCGCTCAAGCTCTACAAGCTCGACAACGGCAGTTACCCGAGCACCGATCAGGGCCTGGAAGCACTGGTCGCCAGGCCGGATACCCCGCCGGTGCCCCGTAAATGGCGCGACGGCGGTTATTTGGAGAAAGGCCGGGTGCCCAAAGATCCCTGGGGCAACAGCTTTGTGTATCTCAGCCCCGGGGTGCACGGCGAATATGACATCGCCTCCTACGGTGCGGACGGCGTCAGCGGCGGGGAAGCGAAAAACAGCGATATCAACAACTGGGAAATCGAATAATGCCGCTTGCCGTCCACCGGTCGGCCAAGGCGCCCCCGCGTCGCGTCGCCTCCTGCGTCGCAGGACAATCCGGCGCCGGTCTTGCGGTCCTGGACCAACACGATACCGCCGGCCTGGGGAAGAAACGGCGCCCGAATCGCGCCGCGCGCGCCGAGGAAAGCCGGCGCGTGCTTCCGACGGCTGGCTTTACCCTCCTTGAGCTCATCGTCGTGATCCTGCTGCTGAGCATTCTCCTGGGTTTTGCGATCCCCGCCTTCCAGGCCGGCAATGTCGGCGAATCGCCTGACAGCGTGGCCCGCGAGCTGGCCCACGCTGTCAAAAAACTTAAAATTGCCGCCCTCAACCGTCAAAGCATCCACAGGCTTCATTTGGACCTAAATCAAAACCGCATTTGGGTGACGCACGAAGAAAAGGCCGCCCCAGATGACGAGGCGGCACCGCCCCGGCAATCGGAGCGAATCCTGCCGGGTGACATCCGGATCGCGCAGGTGCGCTTTGCCGATAATCGCGAAGTTCGCTCGGGAACGGTGGAAATCGCGTTCTACCCCCAGGGCTATTCGGACCGCGCGGTCATCCGCTTGACTGATGATGCGGACATGACCATCGACCTGATCGTCGAGGCATTTCTGCCAATGGCCCTGATTGCTGAAGAGGAGGGCGCAGCGGTCTTCTAAAACCTATCTCAATTTTAAGATTAGGTTTGATGTTGGCCCTTGATGCTGTTGGAAACCATGATGGAAACAACACCCTCAAAGTGCTCAATGCCGGATTTCGACAAACGAGGTTGGCCGGAAAGCGTCCGGGCCCGGGTGGTTTTACGGGGGGAGCGCCAGCGGGGCGTCACCCTCCTCGAGGTGATGGTGGCTTTGGGCATCGTCGCCATCGTGCTCGTGGCGGTCTACCGCCTGCAGATGCAGTCCATTAGCATGGAACGCATCGCCCAGTTTCACACCCAGGCGCCCCTTTTGGCCCAACAGCTGGTGGCTGAAATCGAATTTCAGGGCGCGGACCTGCCGGACACCGACAGCGGCGACTTTGGGGACGATTTTCCTGGTTATACATGGACCCTGCAAACAACCGACGTTGAAAATTTCACCGATCCCGAGGGGCGGTCACTGCTCAAGCAGATCGACCTCCGGGTGCATCTGAACCGCGACGAAGACCTTTTCACGTTAAGGACCTATCGCCTTGACCGTATCGAATCCTAACCCTCAGCGAGGGAAGCACATTTGCGGCTTTACGCTGGCGGAGATTCTGATTGCGATCGCCATTTTCGCCCTGCTGGTTTCGATTGTCATGGGCTCGTTCAGCGGGGTCTTTTCCCACACCGAAGAGCTGGCCATCGAGCGGGTCAACAACGCCATGGCGCGCAGCTGCCTGCTGCGCATGGCCACGGACCTGAACAACGCCTACGTGGAAAAACCGCCATTTTTCAAAGAACCCGAAACCATGCAGGACCCTCCGCGCTATCGCTTTGTGGCCACCGATCGGTCGAACAGCGCCGCGGAGGCCGTCCGCCTGCAGTTTGCCAGCCTCGCCCATGTGGATCTCAGTGCCGCCAAGCGGCAGGGCATCGCGATCATTCGCTATTATCTCGAGGCCATGGACGAGGGGATCGATCCGCTCTGGCGGCTGCGGCGCGCGGATTGGCTCTCGGACGCCGGCCCACTGCCGGAACTCGCCAACGACCCGATCCTGTGCGAAAACATCCGCTCGCTCAAAATGACATACCTCAATGCCGAGGGCGAGTCCTCGGAGGTGTGGGATTCGTCTTCCGCCGACTATCAGTATGCCACCCCAAGGGCCGTTCGTATTCGCCTCGAACTGGCCTCTCCGGCAGGCCCGACGGTTTTCCAAACTGTGGTTTCGCTGCCCCTCTGGCGGCCGGCGAGCGGGAAGGTCTAAACCCATGGCCGCCACCCGAATAAAAAACGAGCGCGGTATCGCGCTGCTCATGACCCTGGCTTTCATCACGCTGGCCATCAGCATCGCCGTGGAAACCAACCGCCAGGCACGCCTATCCATCGAATCGACCGATGCCGCCCGTGCCCGATTGGTGGCGGGGCAGATGGCGACCGCCGGCATCCATGGCGCCATGGCCATTCTGATTCAGGATCGCTATGCGTCCGAAACCGATCATCTCAAGGAGACCTGGGCCGATCCGGAAAAACTCCAGGAAGCCCTCGAGGATGTCAGCTTCGAAGACGGCCGTCTGGAGGTGCATATCGCGGATGAAATGGCCCGCATCCAGATCAATGCCCTGGTCGACTTTCCCCAGAGCCAAAACTTCAGTCCCGATCAGCAACAGATCATGGAACGGGCGATCGATCAGGTGCGCAGCGCGCTCGAAGTGCAGGGCGACCTCAGTGCGACCGATATGGTGAATGCCATCAAGGATTGGCTAGACACCGGCGACGACGAGGCCATCACCGGTCTGAACGGCGCCGAATCCGACTATTACCAGGACCTGGACCCGCCTTACGCGGCCCGCAATGGTCCGATGATCCACATCGGCGAGCTGGCCCGTGTCAAGGGCATTTCGCCCGAGCTTTTCCAGGGTAGCGAGGACGCCACCGGGCTCCGCGACCTGATGACCGTCTATGGCGCATCGTCGACGGATGAGGGCAGTTTCACGTTTAAAGGCGAGGTCAACCTGAACACCGCCCCCCAGGCGGTCCTGGCAGCCCTGATGCCGCCCGAATCCAGCGACCTGGCCGAGGCCTTCGTCCAATATCGCGACGAAGCCGAGGCCCTCGTGCTGGAGAGCAGCAACTGGTACCAGGACGTTCCCGGCGCAGCCGACCTGGATTTGAGTGAAGACATCACGACCCTTTCCTCGAATATCTTCCGTATCCAGGCAACCGCCACTTGGAATGGTTTTCAACGCGCGGTGAGCGCCGTTGTCGAACGCCTCCAGGCGACCGATGGTAAAGGATGGGTCTGCCGTATTCTCTCATGGGAAATGTCATGAGGCGTAAAAAAATGGGAAGCTATTCATAAAATCAATAATTTATGATAGATTACCGTCACATCGGCAAGGCATTCTGATTAACGGCAGGTTTAAGGCGTATTACCGGCGAAAATGCGCTCGCTGCGGTAACGTGAGGGATTGATGGCCAAACATACCCTGGCACTCGATATCAAGGCGCACGGTATAGATTGGGTTCTGCTTCGCGCCGGACTTCGCAAGGTGACGATTGAAAAATCCGGCCAACTCGTCTGTCGCCTTGAAGATGCCGAAAAACCCGGTGCCGTTGCTGCCCTGAAGGGTTTGCGCGATGCCATCGCGTCCCCGGGATTGAAGTGTATTGCGGCCATTGAGGGCCGCGGCCTGTTCGCGCGTTGCCTGAACGTTCCCTTCCGCGATCGGCGCAAGGTGCGCCAGATCCTGCCCCTCGAGTTGGAAGCCACCCTGCCGGTTGCGATCGATGCGCTTGCCATGGACTTCCAGATGGCCGGCAACGGCGGTGCCCCCAAGGTATTGAGCGCGGCGATGACCAAAACGCAGATCGACTTTTATCTGCAATTATTGCGCGAAGCCGGTCTGGACCCGATGCTGATGACGTTTTCCGGTCTGCCGGCCGCCATGCTCCTGGCGGCGGGCCCCCTCGGTGAGCA
>JASJED010000113.1 GCA_030065585.1 Desulfobacterales bacterium
CGGGGCCTGCGGTAAACGGCGCTGCGGGCGCCGGCGGCAATACCCGGGATGAACAACGTGGAGGGGGAAGAATGCCGAACATCCTGTCTCGCTTGAGAACGATGTGTTGGGCCTGGACGACGGTCATCTTGATCCTGGCCGCCTCTTTTGGACATGCTGCGGCCGCGGACACCCTGCGCATCGGCACCCTGCCGGTGGTGGACACGCTGCCGCTCTTGGTGGGACAAACGGAAAATCTCTTCAGCGAACAGGGCCTGCAGGTGGAGCTGACGCCCTTCCAGAGCGCCCTCGAGCGGGATGCCGCTCTCCAGTCCGGCAAACTGGACGGCTATTTCGGCGATCTGCTCAACACCGTCCTGCTGATCCGCTCGGGCCAGAAGCTCAAGATCGTGGCCACGGCCTTCCACACCCACCCCCGGCACCGGATGTTCGGCATCGTAACCGCACCGGGCAGCGGCGCCTCGTCGCCCGCCGATCTCAAGGGGCGCCAGGTGGCGATATCGCGGGCCACCATCATCGAATATCTCCTGGAGCGCATCTTGGCCGCCGAAGGCTATGGCCCGGATCACGTGGCCAAACTGGAGATCAAGAAAATTCCCGTCCGCCTTCAGATGCTGCTGGCCGACCAGGTGCCGGCGGCGCTCTTGCCCGAGCCCCTGCTGACCCTGGCCGAATCCAAGGGCGCCCGTGTGGTGGCCGACGACCGCCGGCTGGATACCAGTGAAACCATCCTGGCCCTCGATGCCGGCCGGATAACCGGGGATGCGACCCTGGCCGCCCGCTTTCTGGCGGCCTACCGCCAGGCGGTGGACCGCATCAACCGCGACCCCGAAGCCTACAAGACCCTGCTGGTCGAACGCACGCGCTTTCCCATGCCGGTTAAAGAACGCTTCCGGGTGCCGGTTTTCCCCGACCCGCAGCCGCCATCCCCCGAAGACGTCGCGGCGGTTCAGGACTGGCTGCAACAAAACGGCCTGATCGATACCCGTCTGGCCTATGACGCCATTGTCCGGGTCGATCAGCCTTAGCCCGGCGGCACGCTTTCCATCGGGAACCGCATCACCATGATCGCCGTCCACCAGCTCAGCAAAACCTTCAACCCGGAAGATGGCGCCGTTCTGGATGGACTTTCGTTCGAACTGCCCGCCGGAGAGACCCTGGCCGTCATCGGTCCTTCAGGCTGCGGCAAGACCACCCTGCTCTATATTCTGGCTGGTCTGAGTGCGGCCTCGGCCGGAAAAGTGAACATCGGCGGCCGCCGCGGTCGGGGTCACACCGCATTTATTCTCCAGGACTTCGGTCTCTTCCCCTGGAAGACCGCGGCCCAGAACATTGCCCTGGCACTCGAGCTTAAAGGCGCCAATGCCGCCAGCCGTCACAAGGTCGCTGAAACCCTCCTGACCGAACTCGGCCTGGAGGGCCTGGGTCAGCGATATCCGGTCCAGCTCAGCGGGGGCCAGAAACAGCGGGTGGCCATCGCCCGCGCGCTGGCCACCGAACCGGATTTGATCCTGATGGACGAACCTTTTTCTTCTCTGGATGCCCTGACGCGTGAGCATCTGCAGAACACCATGGTGGACATGTGGCAGCGCAAGGGGCTGGGCTACATCATCGTCACCCACAGTGTGGAGGAAGCCGTTTTCCTGGGACGACGGATCGCCGTTCTGACCGATCGACCGACGCGCGTCAAGGCCCTGATCGACAATCCCAGCTTCGGGACCGCCGATCTGCGTTTCAAAAATTGTTTCTTCGACCGGATCCGCGAGGTCCGCCGGGTGATGGAGGGCTGAGATGGGTGTCATCGGGCGCTACATGGTGGCCGGCGGACTGCTGCTGGCGGTCTGGAAGGTAGCCGCCCTCGCGCTGTCCTCCCACATGCTGCCGGCCCCCGAGGATGCCCTGATGGCCTTCGGGCAGGCGGTCAAAACCCCGACCTTCTGGCGCCATTTCAGTGCCAGCGCCTACCGGGTCGGATGCGCCATGGCCCTGGCCTGGCTGGTGGCCTTTCCGGCCGGGGTGCTGCTGGGTTATCACCGGCAGGCCGACCGCTACCTTTCGCCCTTCGTGTTTCTAACCTACCCGATTCCCAAAATTGTTCTACTGCCGGTTTTCCTGGTGCTCTTCGGGCTGGGCGACGCCGCCAAGGTCTTCATGATCGCGCTGATCATCGGCTTCCAGATCCTGGTGGCCACCCGCGACGGGGTGCAGGCCCTCGATCGCAAATATGTGGACTCCTTTCGCTCCCTGAGCCCGCACACGGGCGCTCTGCTGCGCCATGTCATCCTGCCGGCCGCCCTGCCCCACGGCTTTACCGCCCTTAGGATCGGTACCGGCACAGGCATTGCGGTCCTCTTTTTCGTGGAGTCCTTCGCCACCGCCCAGGGTCTGGGCTATTTCATCATGGATGCCTGGGGGCGCTTCGCCTACCCGCAGATGTTCGTAGGGATCATCGGCATGAGCCTGCTGGGCGTGCTGTTTTACGAAAGCTTCAACTATCTGGAGCGCACGGTGTGTGCCTGGAAAGGCCATACGACCGGACGACGCGACGTCCGCCGGGCGGCTACCGGCGACCTCGCCGACACGATCCAGGTCTACGGGCGCATGATCAAGTTCAGCCACACCATTTTCGCCCTGCCGTTCGCCCTGGCCGCCGTGGTCCTGGCCCACCGGACCCATCCGGTGACGCTCCATCACTTGTTCTGGATTCTGGCGGCCATGGTGGGTGCCCGCTCGGCCGCCATGGGTTTCAACCGCATCGTGGATGCCCGCTACGACCGCGACAATCCCCGCACGGCCGCCCGCGAAATCCCCTCCGGCCGTTTGAGCATGCAGGCGGCCGTGATTTTCGTCGTGGTCTCCTCTTTATTATTCTTGCTGGCGGCCGCCATGCTGAGCCGCCTGTGCCTAATCCTGGCCCCGCCGGTTCTGGCGGTCCTTTTTCTCTATTCCTACACCAAGCGCTTCACGGCCCTGTCGCATCTCTATCTGGGCCTGGCCATCGCCCTGGCCCCGCTGGGCGCCTGGATCGCCGTGACCGGCCGCTTCGACTGGCCGGTGATGATCCTGTGTCTGGCCCTGCTGACCTATATCGCCGGCTTCGATATTCTCTACGCCTGCCAGGACACCGAATTCGACCGCCAGGCCGGCCTTTTCTCGATACCGGCCCGCTGGGGCCCCATCGTGGCCTTTCACGTCTCGGCCCTGCTGCACCTGACGGCCTTTGTCTTTTTTTTCCTGATCCATCTTGTTTTCAACATGGGGGCGGTATACCTTGCAGCCGTCATCCTGATCGGCAGCCTGCTGGTTGTGGAGCATCGCCTGGTGCGCCCGCATGACCTGCGTCAAATTCAGCTGGCTTTTTTCCATGTCAACAGCCTGATCGGGATCATTTTATTTATCGGTATCCTGACGGATATCCTGGTTTACCAATAGGTCAAATCGGTCAAACCGCAGGGGGCCGTAACATTGGTCCACATAGCGCTCCGAGTGAAAAACCATTCGGGGTCGGAATCGGTATCCCTATCGCATTAAAATGGAGTCAAACATGAAACGTCGCATCATTGTGGGCATCACGGGCGCGTCCGGCATCGTCTACGCCCTGAACCTGCTGCGGGCCCTGATTCGCCAGCCCCTGGAGGTTCATTTGATCATGACGCGCGACGGGCGCAAGGTCGCCGCCCACGAGATGGCGCAGGAAGGCCGGATGGCCGCGATACTCGAGGCGCATTTCGGGGCCGAGCGACATCCCCAGGCCCGGCTGGTGGAGCACGAAGCGGACAACTACTTTGCCGCCCCGGCCAGCGGGTCGTTCCGCCATGACGGGATGGTCGTGCTGCCCTGCTCCATGAAGACCCTGGCGGCGGTGGCCTCGGGCCTGGCCGGCAACCTGCTGACCCGGGCGGCCGACATCTGCCTCAAGGAGCGCCGCCCGCTGGTGCTCGTACCCCGGGAGACACCACTTAGCCGCCTGCATCTCGAAAATATGCTGCGCGTCACCAAGGCCGGCGGCATCATCCTGCCGCCGGCGCCCGGATTCTACCACCGGCCGTCGACCATTGATGATCTGGTAAACTTCGTGGTGGCCCGCGTGCTGGATCACCTCGGCATCCCACATGACCTGCTCAACGAATGGGGGACAATAAATGCTCCGACCGACGGCATCGTATAAAAACCTTGGCGAATTCATCGCGGCCCTGGAGCGGGCCGGTGAATTGAAACGGGTTCGCCGGCCGGTTTCAGCGCACCTGGAGATCAGTCGTCTGACCGACGCCGAGTCTAAAAGCCCTGAGGGCGGGCAGGCGCTCTTCTTCGAAAAGGTGGCGGGGTCGGCCTTTCCGGCCGCCACCAATCTCTTCGGCAGCCCCCGGCGCATCGCCATGGCGCTCGGGGTGAACCATCTCGACCAGTTGGGGGAACGCGTGCGCGGCCTGATGGAAATTTCACCCCCCGGTAGTTTCCGCGACATGCTGGGGCTGCTGCCCACGGCCTTGTCGGTGACACGCTTTTTCCCACGGCGCTTCCGCGGTCAGACGCCACCCTGCCAGGAGGTCGTCCTGCGGGGGGCCGATGTGGACCTGGGAAGGCTGCCGGTGCTGCATTGCTGGCCCAAGGACGCCGGTCCTTTCGTCACCCTGCCGCTGGTTTTCACCCGCAGCCTCAAAACTGGCGTCCGCAACGTCGGGATGTACCGGCTGCAGGTATTCGACCGCAACACCACCGGAATGCACTGGCACATCCACAAAGACGGCTCGAATTACTACAACGAGTACCGGCGGGCCGGGCGGCGCATGCCCGTGGCCGTGGCCATCGGGGCCGACCCCGCCACGGTCTATGCGGCCACCGCCCCGCTGCCGCGCAACCTGGACGAAATGATGCTGGCCGGTTTTATCCGCAACCGCCCGGTCACCATGGCACCCTGCCTCACCGTAGACATGGAGGTGCCGGCCGAAGCCGAATTCGTCCTGGAAGGCTTTGTGGAACCCGACGAACTGCGGCGCGAGGGACCCTTCGGAGATCATACCGGCTACTATTCGCTGGCGGACGACTACCCGGTCTTTCACGTCACGGCCATCACCCACCGGCGGACACCGGTCTATTGCGCCACCCTGGTGGGGCGGCCTCCCATGGAGGACTGCTACCTGGCCAAGGCCACCGAGCGTCTTTTTCTGCCGCTGCTGCAGGCGGCCTTTCCCGAAATCGAAGATTATTGGCTGCCCTGGGAGGGCGTTTTTCACAACATCGTCGTGGTGGCCATCGACAAAGCCTACCCGATGCACGCTCAGCAGATCATGTCCGGCCTCTGGGGCCAAGGCCAGATGAGCTTCTGCAAGATCATCGTGGTGGTGGACCGCGACGTAAATCCTCAGGACCCGGCCCAGGTCCTCACCCAGCTGCTGATCCATCTCGATGTCAGTGCCGATCTAACCCACTCCCGTGGCGTTCTGGACGTGCTCGACCATTCATCGCCGACACCGATTCACGGCAGCAAGCTGGGCGTGGACCTAACGGCGCGGGTCGCCGGCGAGCCCCCGCGGCGCGAAGTCGCGGCCCAGGCGGACCCGGTAATATCTTCGCTGGAAAATTTCGAAAAAGAAGTCATTGAAAAAGTTCCGGGCATCGTCGGCCTGCGCGTCTTTCCCGACGACCCTGCCGCTGTCCCCAAGGGGACACCGCTTCTGATGGTCAAGGTCATTAAACCCGGGGACCGGGCGGGCAGAGATTATGCCCGCCAGTTGCTGAATCTCGAAGCGCTGGAAGGGTTCCGGCTGATGTTACTCTATGACGCCGATATCGACCTCGAAGACAATTCGCTGGTGTTGTGGAAGCTGTTCAACAACACGGACCCCGGAAGGGACATCCACTTTGATCACGATCGCTGTGTCGTGGATGCCTGTCGAAAAGATGCCTCGGACGGGCATTTGCGGGAATGGCCCGACGAGCTGTCCTTTGATGTCTAAGGGATACGGCCCGGCGCCGCGGAAACGGCGATTCTGAAAGCGGCCGCACCCCCGAGGGTCAACAGGTTAGGCTGTAGCGGACGTTTTCTCCTTGGCCCCCTCGTCGATCTTGCATTGCATGCGGCAGACCTCCAGCGTCGCACAGACGACATCCACGGCCTCGTCCAGGGACATGCTGCCGGTATTCACGGTCAGGTCATAGTTCAGCGGGTCGGCAATGTCGGCATGGAAGTACTTGCGGATGGCTGCCTTGCGCTGCGAGTCGGTTTTGACCACCCGTCGACGGGCCTCCTCAAACCCAAGGCCGAAAGCCTCGGCCACCTTCCGGGCGCGCATTTCCAGCGGGGCGATGATCCGCACGCTCAGGCGGCGCTCGGCCGGAAGGATGAAATTGGCACCCCGGCCGATCAGTATGGCGCGGCCATGACGGCCGATGGTACCGATCACCTTCATGAGGTGTTTCAGATACTGGTCCGGCCACAGATGGCGGGTATCCACCAGCGAGGCAATCCATTCGTCCAGCACGTTTAGCCCCTTTTCATCCAAAGTTTGAAGCAGTTGGGCACTCACCTTGGCGCTGCGCGCCATTTCATGCAGGACCTCCTGATGAAAAAGATCGAACCCCAGCCGCTCGGAGAGCTTCTCACCGATAATCCGTCCGCCGCTTCCGGGTTCACGCGAAATCGTTATCAGCGGAATGCTTTTTTCGGCCTGCTTGGGTTCGGCGCGACTGAAATGCCAGCTGCGGACCTGTTCCTCGACAATCTGGGCCACCGGTTTGACTTTGACTTGCATGGGAATCCTCCTTTCTCGGGTCGGGCGTGACACAGGACGGCAGAATGCCGGCGGGATCGCGATCAGAATAACGAGGGTGTCGATGCGGGATCGGTGGCGAGAGCAGTTGGACCGCAGATCAGATGGGGAAGCGAGCAGCAGCACCTAGCGTCGGCAGCAGGTTCGAAACGGCACATTGTCATTTGACCGGTATTCGATGCAGGTGCCGCAAACAGGCACCATATACAAAACTAATTACCCGCCCATGGCAGTCAAGGGAGGCGGGGTCGTGCCGGGACACCATCAGCCGTCGCAGAGAATGTCCGCGTCGACAGGGATGCGTCTCCATATTTAGATTGTACGTTACCTCAAGAAACGGGGTCGGCGGTCCTCTGTTATTGCTTTTACGTGGATTGACAAGATCGGCCGGCAGGCGCCTTCAGGCCGATGCCGGGGGCGGGTTTTCGCAGCGGGCCATCAAATCGCGGAGAATGCCCAGCAGGGGCGGTTCCAGGGGCTGGCTCTTGGGAAAGAGCGCCAGACCGTCTTTCCAGGTAAAGGCCACGGCATCGAAAGCGGCCTGAATCACATACTCCCCCTGTTTACCGTAGGTTTCGGCCGGGGTGTATTCCACGAACTGCATGCGCTGGGGATCGATCCCGAAACGCCGGCAGACCACCGTGGCGATATGGCTGCTGGCGCTGCGCACCGAAACCTCACCCTTCATCATGCCTTCGCGGGGCAAATCAGAGGCCACGACCACGAAAGGGCGGATATGCACCAACCCTCCGGTGTCGCTCCGATTGAGGTCGAAGATCCGCAGCCGGCAGCGCCCCCGGGCCAGCTTGAGTTTGCCGCCCCAGCCCTCCCATTCGAAAATATCGTCATAGATGACCATGGCGTCCGTCTTTCAGCCGCGCGTCAAGGCACTGTAGATCCGCAGGAGTTGATCCGGCAGCTCCTGAACGTCCGATATCACGGTGTGATGGACATGGCCGTAGAGATCGTCCAGACGCGGGCTGGCCGGCAGATTGACCGTTATGGCGTGGGTGAAGATCCGTTGGGCCCGGGCCTCGCCGATGGCCTGGCGTGTATCGGCAATGGCATAATCCTGCTTGTATGCCAAGTCGTTGGGAAAACCGTCGCCGATGACGATCAGCAGCCTCACACGGGCATCCAGCGCCAGCAGATCCCGCGCGGCCCGCCGCACGGCCGCCCCCATCCGGGTACTGCGCTGGGGACGAAGCCGGCCGATACCGCCGCGGACGGCCTCCGAGAGAGGGGCATCGAAATCCTTGATGCGGAAATAATCGACCCCCAGACGCCCCGTTCCCGAAAAGCCTGCAATGGCGTATCGGTCACCGACCACCTCCAAGGCCTGGCTGAACAGCACGATGGCTTCCTTTTCGACATCCAGCACGCTAGCCGATGATCCATCCACAATATTGGACGTGGAGCGTGAGAGGTCAACCAACAGCAGCACGGCCACGTCGCGGCGTTGTTTGATGCGTTTGAGGTAGAGGCGATCCGAGGGCATGATGCCGGCCCGACGGTCCATGGCATAGTCCAGAAGGGCCCGATAATCGAAATCATCCCCCTCCACCCACTGCCGCAGGAGCTTGAGCCCCTCGGGCCGCAGGAGTTCGAACGCGTATTTCAGGCGGCGCACGAGTCCCTGGTGGCGCTCCAGCACGGCGGCGTAGAATCCGTTGGAGGCCGCTGCCAGACGCCGGTCGCGCACCCGCACGTGATCGTGCAGATAGTCACCGATAAGCTGGTTCCATTCCCGCAGCCAGACCACGGCTTCCACATCCTCGGGGTCGTCGATCGCCGCCTCGGCGCCGGCGGGGTCGAGCGCCTCCCAGTCCGCCGGTTCAAGGCCGGCCACCGCGGCAGGCGGCAAGCCCCCCGAGTGATCGGTTTCCCGGGCCTGCCGCACAAGCTCCCGCAGGTCCTCATCATCCAGCCTTCCGGCGTTGCGCTGCAGGGCCTGGCGCAGATCGGCCTGGTAGAGTTTGAACCCCCGGGCCGCCAGGCGCCGGGCGATGACCGCCGCGCGCGGCACCTGTTCGCCGAAGGCCTTGGCGTAAGCGGCGGTATCGATGGGTTGGCGAAAAGGCGCGCCGAGAGGACGGAAGGGATGCCGGCCCACGGCGAGTCTATCCGCCACGGTTGGATAGAAATCCGCCGCGAGACCGGCGCTGGCCTCGACCGGCATGCGTGATGGGGCCGCCGCCCTAAAAGCCGCCTGCATGCGCCGCAGCAGCGGCACCCCGTCCGACAGGTCGAAACGGACATCTTCGAGGGGTAGGGTCAGGGCCAAGTGCGCATAGGCCCCCTCAAGAAAATGCGGATCGCGGCGTGCGGCTTGGCGTGCGCGGTATTCCTCCTGAAAGACCGGCAACCCCTGGCGCACCAGGCCCGGATAGTCGATCGCCAGCCGGACGCGCAGGCGGGCGTGCTCGAAGAGGGTCAGCAGGTCGAGGGCCAGCCGGCGGTGGCCAAATCCGTCCAGAAAATACGCCAGATCGCCGCCCGCTGCCGGCGCGTCATCGCGGTCGGGTACCATCGGCATCGATTCAGTCAGCCCCAAATCGCGGGCCCTCTCCAGGTCGAACCGGAAGGTGCCGTACTCGATCAGAGCGACCTCGAATTTGGCCATAAGCCTGAAAAGGCGGGCATTCTCCTCACGGCTCGCATACCGCTCGATCTCATCCGGCAGGTAGACGGCGATGCCGTCGCAGGCGCATCGCGGCCCACCCAGGCGTTCGGCATCCGTGATCCCGGGCAGGGTGGCCAACGGTTTCAGGCTGACAGGACCACCGGTGCGCGCCTGAAGATAACGGTTCAGGCCGGCCATGACCCGTGTCAGCGGTACGGCCGTCTGGAGCCCCTGGCAGCTTTCACGGCCACGCTCCGAGCGCAGGGCGATGAAGCGCACGGCCCGCTCGAAATGCGTCTGGGCCAGGGTCAAGGCCTGATCGCTGAACCGCTCCAGGGTCTGAGCGCTCAACAGGGACAAACCCCGATCCAGACCCTCCAGGAAGGGCTCGAGCAGCCGGAGATCCGCCGCAGCGACCCGCGCCAGTTGACGCAGCTGCCCACCGCGCCGCCGCGGGGGCATGCGACGCAGCGCCCGCGGCAGCAGGTTGCCCAGATACTGGCAGCGATTGTAGCTGAGATGGCGGTCAAAAACGTCTTGTAGCAGGGTCAGGTACGCGTCGGCCGCCAGCCGGTCCTTTTGCGCCAGAAGCCAGCGAAGCCCCTCCAGCGGGGCCGGCAGCAGGTAGGCCCCTTTGGCCAGCAAAACATCCACGGTTCGGCGATAGGCCGCTAGCAGGGACGCGTCGTCGGTCAGCAGGACGGGCACCATAAAAACGGCCGTAGCCCGCCCCCGTCCCGCCCCGTGACGGCCGTCACGGCGCACGGCTTCCCCGTAGACCGATAGAGCCTCCGGTGGGGCCAGGGCCAGCAGATCACAGTAACCGTCGGCCACGGCCTGCCCGAAATGCACTTCACGGCCGAAGCATTCGATCAGGGTCGCCACGATTTCCCGGCAAAGCCCGTCGGGCGGGGGTGTGGCCGCCCGACGGCAGGCTGTATGCAGACGGCGGGCCAATTCCGGATCCAGGTTTTCGAGGGGGGCGAAGGCCTCACAGGGATCTGCCATATCAGAAAATATCGCCGATCAGTTCTTCCAGGGTTTCCAGCAGCCGCGCATCGTCGGTCAGGGGCTGACAGATGGCGGTGCGGCAGGCCCGGGACGGATCGATGCCCCCCCGAATCAGTTGGGCGGCATAGATCAACAGGCGCGTGCTGGCCCCTTCGGTCAGACCGTGCTCGCGAATATTGCGGATCTTGGCGGCCAGCGCCACCAGGCGGCGCGCGAGCGCCTCGTCCACACCCCCTTCGTGGGCCACGATCGCGGCTTCCTTTTCCGCCTCCGGGTAGTCGAACACCAGGCCGACGAAACGCTGGCGGGTGCTTTGCTTGAGATCCTTGAGCACGGACTGGTAGCCCGGATTGAAGGAAATGACCATCATGAAATCCGGATGGGCACGGATGACTTCGCCTTTTTTATCGATGGACAGCAGGCGGCGGTTGTCCGTCAGGGGGTGGATCACCACCGTGGTGTCCTTGCGGGCTTCGACGATTTCGTCCAGATAGCAGATGGCCCCCGCGCGCACGGCCGCGGTCAGGGGACCGTCGGTCCACACGGTCTGCTCATCGCGCAGGAGGTAGCGGCCCACCAGATCCGAGGCAAACAGGTCTTCATGGCAGGAAACCGTAACCAGCGGCCGCTTCAGGCGCCAGGCCATGTATTCCACGAAGCGGGTTTTGCCGCAGCCCGTGGGCCCTTTGAGCATCACCGGCAAGCGGGCCCCGAAAGCCGCCTCGAACAGGGCGGTTTCATCGCCGCTGCTCAGGTAATAGGGTTGCGTGTCGATATATTGCGCGACCCGAGGTTGAACTGCATCATGCATGCCGCGACCTCCCATCCAACGGGATAACACCCGCGGACGATTCGAAAACACCGATCATGGATGGTGGTGTCTATCGCATTTTAGGCCGTTTGAAAAGAACCGCCTGGCGCGATTCGTATTGCACCGTGATCGATAATGTAATATCTTATTTTTCTTATACTAACTCGACCGGCTGCTGTAAAAACGATTGTGCTAGGCGATCCAGCGCTAAAATCATCATCGGAATGCGTATTTAACCATGACGGATCACGACAACATTCATCGACTGACCCACGACGGCCGCGAGATCATCCTGATCGGCACGGCCCATGTTTCAAAGGAAAGCGCCGATCTGGTGCGCACCACCATTGAAACCGAAAAACCCGACACGGTCTGTGTGGAGCTGTGCGAATCCCGCTGGCAATCCATTCAACAAAAATCGCGCTGGCGCGAAATGGACATCGTCAAGGTGGTCAAGGAAAAGAAGGCCTTTCTCTTGCTGTCCAACCTGATTCTGGCCTCGTTTCAGCGACGCATTGCCGATAAAATGGACATCCAACCGGGGCAGGAGATGATCACGGCCATCGAAACGGCCGATGCGGTCGGCGCCCGAACCTGGCTGGCCGATCGCGATATCCGCACCACCCTGGCCCGCACCTGGCGCAGCATGACGCTGTGGGGCAAGGTCAAGCTGCTTTTCCAGCTCCTGCTCTCGCTGGGCGAAGTGGACGACCTGAAGGAAGAGGACATTGAGCGCATGAAGCAGGAGGACGTCCTCAACGCTCTTTTAAACGAAATCGGTGCTTCCCAGCCGGCCATCCGCGAGATTCTGATCGATGAGCGCGACCGTTATCTGGCGCAGCGCATCAAATCGGCGCCGGGCGAAAAAATTGTAGCGGTGGTCGGGGCCGGACACGTTCCCGGCATCAAAGCCTGCTGGGCGCAGGATATCGATCTGGCCGCCCTGGATGTCCTGCCGCCCCGAAGTCTGCTGGCCGGTTCGCTCAAATGGATCATCCCGGCGATCATCATAATGCTGTTTGGCTGGGGGTTCTATGCCGGCGGCTCCGAGGCGGGTTCGGACATGATTATGTGGTGGGTGGCGGCCAACGGCCT
>JASJED010000005.1 GCA_030065585.1 Desulfobacterales bacterium
TTGCTGCTGAATTCCCGCAGATTCTGGATGATATCCTTGCAGCGATAGGCCTCGCTGTTGATGATCTCCAGATATTCCTTGAAGGCCTCCAACAGCCGGCCGTCGTCCCTCCAATCCTGGTTTTTGAGCCGCTTGAGCAAACCCTCGGAAAAACCGGCGATCGACGTCAGCGGGTTGTTGATTTCATGTGCCAGGCTCGTGGCCAGGAAACCGATCGAGACCATGCGGTCGTCCTGCATGGCGCGAAATTCATACTCTTTTCTCTCCGTAATGTCGCGCATGATGAGGATAATCTCATCAACCTGTCCCCGGGGGCCGGCGATGGGCGAGGTGGTCCACTCATAAAAACGGTTGGCCAGATGACCTTTTTTGAACATGTGCTCGCCGCGCAGCATTTCGCCGCTGGCCATGGTTTTTAGCGCCGGACAATCGGGGCAGCGCGCGTCACGTTGATAGAAGATCTGGTGACAGTGCTTGGGCGAATCCGCAATGTCGGGAAACATCTCGCGCTGTACCCGGTTGGTAAAAACGACGTTCAGATCACGATTCAGAATCGTAACCCCGTCACTCATGCTGTTGAAAATCGCGTCCAGGCGGTTGTGGCGCTGCGCCAGCTGCAGATTGAGTTTTTCGAGCTCCTTGATCTTGGCGCGCACCTCCTTGAAATAGCCGATCTTGGAATGGCGCAGCCCCTTGAAATCCAGTTCTGCGGGAATCCGTTTGTCGTCCATGTCCTGGGCCTCCACTACCAGACTTCGCGATACATGGCCTCGATATCGCCGGTTGAATAGGTACAAGGATTAGTGAGCATGCAAATGTCCTCCTGGGCCATCGCCGCCATCGCCGGCAGATCGTCGGCCGATACGCCCAATTGCGACAGACGCCGGGGGAGTTCCAAATCATCGATCAGGGTCTCGATCTGCGCGGGCACCTCTTGGGCCGCCTCTGACGGGCGCATACCCCGGGTTTCAACCCCCAGGGCGCGTGCCATGCACGCAAATTTATCCGTTTCGTGACTGAGATTGCGGCGCACCACGGCCGGCAGCATGACCGAATTGACAATGCCGTGGTGCAGATCGTAGAGGCCTCCCAGGGGATGCGCCAGGGCATGGACGGCTCCCAGGATGGCGTTCGAAAAGGCCATGCCGGCCTCCAGGCAGGCCACGGCCATGCCTTCCAGAGCGGCCGGATCCTTGGTTTTCGTGGCCCGCACCAGGTGCTGGTGGACCAGTTCGATGGCATGGATGGCGTGCGGATCGGTCATCGGCCAGGACAGCGAGGAAACATAGGCTTCGATGGCGTGGGTCAGGGTATCCATGCCCGTGGCCGCGATGAGCTCCGCCGACTTGGTTTGGAGCAGGGTGGGATCGATGATCGAAATATCCGGCATGATAGCACGGCTCAGAATGCACAGCTTCATTTTTTGGCGGCTGTCCAGTACCACGGCAAATTGGCTGACATCCGCACCGGTGCCCGCCGTCGTGGGCGCGCAGATCAAAGGCGGGATCGGATGCGTGACGCGATTGCAGCCTACGAATTCCTCGAGTTTGCCGTAGTTGGTGGCCAGCACGGCAATCCCTTTGGCCGTATCGATGGGGCTACCGCCGCCCACCGCCAGAATGACGTCGCAGCTTTTCTGGTGATAGAGCTGGACACCCTGGGTTACCTGGAAATCCCGCGGATTGCTGACCACGTTGTCGTAGACCACGTAATCGAGGCCTTCCTGTTTGAGGTGGTGGATGGTCCGATCCACCCAGCCGGCGGCAATGATACCCGGGTCGGTGACCAGGAAAATCTTCTCCCCACCCAGCCGCGCGGCGCAATGCCCGATGCCGGTCAGGGCCTCCGGTCCATAAATGATTTCCGGAATATCGAATTTAAGCAGATGGTCTTCAGTGCATTGCATAGGGCGTCTGATGCCTCCTTGCGGCCGGTAGGATTCGTATCCGGAACCGCACGACTATGTCAAGAACTATGGAAATCCAACTAGTTACCATCATTATCCCCACGGAACCTGAAGGGATGGCCGTCCTCCCGGACCAGAACGGCCCACCTCCCGCAACTTTGGGCAATCGCAGCGCGCATAAAGTAGGGGTGGGGCTGATTGTCCCAAAATTGGACATGCGCCGCCCCGGCATTCCACGGGTTTTTCTGGTCCTGCCCCTGGATTGGCATCGATCCTTTGGTCTCCGTAACGTTTTCCGCAAGGCCTAAGGTTATGTTAGCAAAAGATTTAGACAATCCGCCTCCTCACACGGGCCGGCGTTCCTGTGTTTCGGACGGTGGCACATTCGTTCTGTGGCACACAAGTTGCTTTTGCTGCCATCAAATGACACCCGGAACATGCGTCCACCAGGACCATCACTCAATCCATTTGCAAAAGTGAAGCCGAAAATGCATGAAAATTTATTCAGCCCATTGAAAATCAGGGGCATCGAGCTGCCGAACCGCACCTGTTTTTTGGCCCACCGCACCAATTACGGCAGATCCGGGCGCATAACCGATCGCCATATCGCCCACTATCGACGCCGGGCCCAGGGCGGGTGCGGTCTGATCATCGTCGGCGAGTTGACGGTGCATCCGGATGACCGCCCGTGGGAGACCCTCATCGAGGCCTATCATCCGGAGGTGGTCGACGGCTTTCAACGGCTCACCGGGGCCGTCCACGCGTTCGACACCCTGATCATGGCCCAGCTCAACCACCATGGATTTCAAAGCAGCGGCTACGTGACCCGCAAGGCGATTTTGGGCCCCTCGGCCGTGGCCGACGTCGTCTTCGGGGAAACCTGTAAACCCATGGAACCCGAGGACATGACCGAAATGGTCGAGGCCTACCGGCAATCCGCACGCCATGTCCAGCAAGGCGGCTTCGACGGTATCGAAATCGACATGGGCCCCGAGTCGCTTCTGCGCCAGTTTCTATCGCCCATCAGCAACCACCGCGGCGATGAATACGGCGGCAGCCTGGAAAATCGCATGCGTTTTCCGCTGGAGGTCGTGGCGGCCGTGCGCGAGGCCGTGGGGCCGGATTTCATCGTGGGCGTCTGCCTGTGCGCGGACGAGAAATTCTGGGGGGGCATCACCACCGAAGAATCCGTCCAGATGGCGCAAACCCTGGAAGCCACCGGTGCCGTGGATTTCATCAACGTGGCCCTGGGCACCTATTATAATCTCCACCTGATCATGCCCTCCATGCACATTCCCATGGGGTTTACGATCGAGGCCGCCGAGCAGATCAAAGCCGGCATCGGGCTGCCCGTAATCGCCAGCCACCAGATCGGCTACCCGGCCCAGGCCGAACAACTGATCGCCGAGGGCAAGGCCGACATGGTGGGGTACATGCGCGCCCTTCTGAGCGACCCCGACATGGTCGTCAAGACCCGAGAAGGCCGCCTGGAGGATATCTGCTTCTGTGTCAAGGACAACAAGGGCTGCGTCGGACGCCTCAACCAGTCCAAAGCCCTGGGCTGCATCCAGAATCCAGACGTGGGCTACGAGCCGCTCGACGGCGATGAATCCTGGCCGCCGATCGAAAAGAAGAAGAAGGTCATCGTCATTGGAGCGGGCCCCTCCGGCATGGAAGCCGCGCGCGTGGCCCACGAACGTGGTCACGACGTAACGATCTACGACAAGGCCGATAAAGTGGGCGGGCAGGTCAAGCTCATCGGCAAACGACCCGGGCGCGGCGCCATGCAGGGCGTCATCCGCTATCTCGAGCGCCAGCTCACCAAACACGAGGTCCCCATCAAGACCGGCGTTACGGTCACCCCCGAGATGATCCTGGAGCAGGCTCCGGACGCGGTGGTGGTGGCCACGGGTTCCGTACCGCTAGAGAATCCCTATCCCGGCACCTATGGGCCGCCGGCCGTGCTGGACGGATGGGACGTGATCCAGGGCGCGCATCCGGTGGGCCAGAAAGTCCTCCTGGTCGACGAAGACGGAGGACACCACGCCATGGCCACAGCGGAGCTTCTGGCCGAGCAGGGTAAACAGGTGGACATGGTGACCAGCGATCTATTCATCGGCATCGAGCTGGCCCCCCGCGGCGAGCTCTATCTGGGGCGCCAACGCCTGCTGCAAAAGGGCGCCACCTTTCGCACCGACCTGGACATTCTCAAGATCGATGCGCAAGATGACGTCATCCGGGTCACGGCCCGGGATAACTACACCAACGAAACCATCCTCTTCGAGGATTACGATACGGTCGTCCTGGACATCGGCAACCGGGTCGAGGACGAGCTTTACCACCAGCTCAAGGGCCAGGTCGCCGAGGTCTACCGCAGCGGCGACTGCGTCGCCCCCCGGGGGATCGACATGGCCATCATCGAAGGCCGCAAAGTAGGAGAACTGCTGTGAGTGAATTCAAATATCTTTTTTCACCCCTTAAAATCGGCGCCACTGTGGTGCCCAACCGCATTCATTTCGCCGCCCACATGACCAACTATGCCGAAGACAACCTGATCAGCGACCGGCATATCCATTATTACCAGGAACGGGCCAAGGGCGGCGTGGGGCTGATCACCACCGAGGAAATGGGCATCCACCCCACGGACCACCCCTACGCCAAATTGGTCGATGTCTATCATTCCGAGGTGATTCCGGGCTTTAAACGCCTGTGCGCCGCGATTCACGAATACGACACCAAGATCTTCGCCCAGCTCAATCACAACGGCATGCAGGGCGACGGCAAGATTTCCCGCCTCCCGGTCTGGGGGCCCTCGACCGGCAAGGATCCCATCTTCCGGGAGACCTGCAAGGCCATGGAACTCGAGGATATCCAGGAGTGCATCGAATATTTCGCCCTGTGCGCCAAGAATTCCGTGGAAGGCGACTTCGACGGCATCGAACTGCAGCTGGGGCACAGCTCCTTGATCCGTCAGTTCCTCTCGCCGCTCACCAATCACCGGGAGGACGAATACGGCGGCAGCATGGAGAACCGCTGCCGCTTCGCCCTCGAAGTGATCGATGCGGTGCGCAAGGCCGTAGGGCCCGATTTCACATTGGGGGTGCGGCTCAACGCCGATGAAATGCATCCCCGGGGAGGGCTCACCCACGAGGATGCCAAAAAGGTGGCCGTACGCCTGGAAGCCTCCGGCCAGCTCGACTTCCTGGATCTCAGCCTGGGCACCTTCTACAACCTCTACCTGGTGGAAGGCTCCATGCACACCCCCTTGGCCTACACCGCGCCGCTGTCCGCCGGCATGCGTTCGGTGGTCGACCTGCCGGTCTTCTGCACCAACCGGATCAACGACCCGCATCTGGCCGAGAAGATCCTCGCCGACGGCCAGGCCGACATCATCGGCATGGTCCGGGCCCTGATCTGCGATCCGGAGCTGCCCAACAAAGCCATGGAAGGCCGCATGGACGACATCCGCAACTGCATCGCCTGCAACCAGGGATGCATCGCCCGCATGGGGCTGGGGTATCATCTGGGATGCCTTCACAACCCGGCCGCCGGCAAGGAGGAGAAACTCGGCATCGGCACCCTCAAACCGGCCGAGGAGCCCAAGAAGGTCGTGGTGGTGGGGGCGGGCCCGGCGGGTCTCGAGGTGGCCCGGGTGGCCACCCTGCGCAAACACCGCGTCACCCTGATCGAAAAGGGCGAGGATGTCGGCGGGCAGAACATCCTGGCCGGCAAGGCCGCCGGCCGCCAGGAGATTACCGGGGTCACCCGCTGGCTGGTGAGTCAGCTGAACAAACTCGATCTGGACATCCGCTTAGGGGTGGAGGCCACGGCCGATATGGTCCTGGCCGAAGCCCCGGACGTGGTGGTGATTGCCACCGGGTCCCAGCCCAAAACCAACCCCTTTCCGGGCGAGTACGGCCCGCCCCAGGTCGTCACCACGGTACAGGTGCTCACCGACGAGGTCGATACCGGCGACAAGGTGCTGCTGATCGATCTGGACGGCCACCATCAGGCCACCGGCACGGCCGAACTTCTGGCGGATCGCGGCAAAAAGGTGCACATGATCACGGCGGCGCTTTTCATCGGATCGGCGCTGGGACCCCTGCAGGATCTCTACCTGACCCGCAACCGTCTGGCCAAGAAAGGGGTCACCTTCACCCCCGACATCGCCGTGCTCGAAATCCAGGGCACCCTGGTCAAGGGGCTGAATGTCTACTCCAACGAGATGATCGACTTCGACGGCTACGATACGGTCGTTTTGGCGGCGGGCAATTTCGCCAGCGACGATTTGTACCACGAATTGAAAGGCAAAGTGGATACCCTACACCGCGTCGGTGACTGCGTGGCGCCGCGCAAGGCGGACATGGCCATCATCGAGGGCCACCGCATCGGCAGAGCCATTTAGGAGGACCATCGTGGATATCTGGATATACGTCAATCACCGCGAGGACGAGATCGAGGAGACGACCTTCAGCTTGACCGTTGAAGCCAAGCGTCTCCTGGATGAACTCGATCAAACCGGGCGGATCACCGGTGTGGCCCTGGGCCCCGTATCCGAATCGGTCCTGGAGACATTGGGCCACTACGGTGTGGAGCGCGTGCTGCACGTGAATGCGGACGGCATGGAGCGTTACCAGGGCGAAGTCTTCGCGCAGGCCCTGATCCAAGTCGTTCAACAGGAAAACCCGGCGTGTCTGCTCATGGCCCAGACGGCGGAAACCGAAGACCTGGCCCAACGCGTGGCGGCCATCTGTGCTACGGCCCTGGTGACCCGGGCCATGGATTTCAATCTGACCACCGAGGGCAAGGCCCTGGCCATCCGCCCGGTGGCCAACGGCTATCTTTTCGAGGATCTCGAACTCGATGCCAGCCCGGCGCCGATCGTACTTTTCCTGCCGGCCGTGCTGCTGGACACGGCCCCGTCGCAGGAAACCGCCGCCGCGGTCAGCGCTGTTGCGTTCCAGACCGCGGCGGACGATCTCAAAACCCGCACCGTCGAGGTCATCGAGGCCGCCCCCGAAGACCTCGACCTGGAAGAGGCCGACATTATTGTGGCCGCCGGACGGGGCATCGGCAAGGGGGAGACCTTCGGCAACGTCCAGGCGCTGGCCAAGGCCATCGGCGGCTCGGTGGGGGCCACCCGGCCGATCATCGACTGGGGCCTTTTGGAATACGAGCGCCAGATCGGCCAGACCGGCAAATATGTGGCCCCTCGCCTGATCATCAACCTTGGTATCTCGGGGGCCAACGAGTATACGGCCGGCATGGAAAAAGCCCAGCAGGTCATCGCCATCGATAGCAACCCGCGGGTACGGATGTTCCGATTCGCCGACCTGGGTGTCGTCGGCGACGTGCATGAAATCCTGCCCCTGTTGATCTCCCGAATCGAGGAACACAAATGAAGCCATACTTAGTCAAATCCATTTGGGCCGGCGCTCTAGCCGTGGCCTTGCTGGTGGCCTCCCCTGCCAAAGCCTCCGAAACCGAGGGCGATACGGAATATACGGACGAAGCCTGCATCGAATGCCACCGCACGGGCAGCGAGGAAAGCGACCTGCACATGGATGTCGATGCCTACCAGGCCTCGATTCACGCCCAGGAGGACCTCACCTGCCAGGACTGCCACAGCGGCGTGGTCGACGATAGCCACCAGAGCGAGGAAGGCTCCGGCGCCGTGGACTGCAGCGACTGCCACGAGCAAGAGAACGCCCACGGCCCGGAGGATGCGCCGCTCCAATGCCACGAGTGCCACCCTAAACACAACATGCGCACCAAGACCGATCCGGCCTCGGCCGTCCATCCGGATCGGCTGCCGGTCACCTGCGGTGAATGCCATCCGGCCGCGACCGGTGACGAAGACTATTTTTCCTGGTTTCCGTCATTTCAGATCGCTTCCCACGCCAAGGGCGATTTCGGCACCGCCTACGAGGGGGACAATTGCCTCGGCTGCCATCAGGGGGACGGGGCCCACGGCGAATCCGAGCCGATCAACGACGAGACCTGTTACAAATGCCATTATGACCAGGACGCGACCGGCGCCCTCTGGGGGGAAATGCACCCCGTGGCGGACCGCCAAACCCAACCGGTCATTTTCGCCGCCGCATCACTCTATCAGGTCTTCATCGTCGGTGGGCTGGCGGCACTGGTGGTTGGATTTTTCAGGTCGCGCACCCGGGCGCGTTCCCGGCAGGGCGAACCGGACGGCAACACGGGTCAATCCCCACAATAAATCCGTTAGCGAGGAGTTTCAGCCTTGAAGGCATTGTTGACATCATTCGACCTCTTAGTGATCGCCCTGGCGTTTCTGATCATGGGCCTCGGTTTGGCCCGGCGCTGGGCCCTGTGGCGGGAAAATAAACCCGCCGGCATTGCCGGCAACTGGCAAGGCCTGATGGCATCGGTTCTGGCCCATCGGGGGATCCTCGATCGCCCCGCGGTGGGGCTGGGCCATCTGGGCGCCTTCTGGGGTGTTGTGATCCCCCTGCTCGTGATCATCGTGGCCCAATTCGGTTTCATCATCCCCCAGGCCCCGGCCCGGCTGCTCTCGCTGATTCAGGACCTGGCCGGCGCGGCCCTGCTGATCGGCACCGTCTACCTGCTGGTGCGGCGTCTCGGCCGGGAGGAAACCGAGGGGCCCGCGCGCACGCTGCTACCCATCATTTTGCTGTTGGTCATCGTGATCTCCGGCTATCTGGCCGCCGGCGCGCGCATGAGCATTCTCGAAACCGGCGGCTTTCCGTGGTCTTCGCCGTTCGGATGGCTATTCTCTCTGATCGCGCCGGCCTCGCCGGTCTTCATGCAGATGATGATCCGTCTGCATTTCCTGGCCGTGCTGCTGTTGATCGCCGCGATTCCCTATACTTTCATGCGTCATGCCGTGGCCTCGCCCCTGAACGTGTTCTACCGCAAACAGGGTCCCCGGGCCGCGTTGACCCAGCCGGCCCTCGAAAGAGGGGCCGTCGGTGCGCGCACCGTAAAGGACCTCTCCTGGAAGCAGATGCTGGACGCCGAGGCCTGTGTGGCCTGCGGCCGCTGTGACGAAAACTGTCCGGCAACCATCTCCGGCAAACCCCTCTCACCCCGCAAGGTCATCCGCACGATCCGGGAACAGCTGGAAACGGTTCAGACCCAAGGCAAGCCTTCCGGGAACGGGGCGGCGCTGCCGTTGCTCGAAAATGACGTCACGGCCGATGAAATGTGGGCCTGCACTTCCTGTATGGCCTGTGTCGAGCATTGCCCGGTGGCCATCGAGCCTCTGGACAAGATCATCGACATGCGGCGCTACCAGGTCATGGGCAAGGCCCATCTACCGTCCGAGGCCCGCCCCATGCTCCGGGATCTGGAAATCTATGGCGACGTGCAGGGCAAGGGTGCTGCCTATCGGGCCGACTGGGCCATGCACCGGGATATTCCCGAACTCGGCCGCAGCGCCAACCCGGAAGCCGCCGATGTGGACGTTCTCCTCTATGTCGGCTGCTCGGGGGCTTTCCATCCCCGCAATCAGGAGACCAGCCGGGCCATGGCCAAGATCCTCAAGGCCGCCGGCATACGTTTCGCCATTCTGGGAAGCGAGGAATGCTGCTGCGGCGACCCGGCGCGGCGGCTGGGTGACGAGGCGCTCTTCCGCCGGCTGGCCCGCCAGAACATTATCAAGTTCGAGCAACACCAGGTCAAAAAAATCGTGACCCTCTGCCCGCACTGCCTGAATACGCTTAAAAACGAATACCCCGAGCTGGGCTGCCAGCTGGAAGTGGTGCATGCCACCGAAATGGTGACGGAGCTGATCCGCGATAAGCGCATCACCTTGAAGTATCCGGTAGCCGACAAGATCACCCTTCACGATGCCTGTTATCTGGGACGCTACAATCAAGTCTACCAGCCGCCCCGGGATATCTGCCGGGCCGTTCCGGGCGCTGCGCTCGAAGAGACCGAACGCAACCAGGAAAAGGGCTTTTGCTGCGGCGGCGGCGGCGGGCGCATGTGGCTGCACGAGAATATCGGTGAAAACATCAATGTGGTCCGCGCCCAGGAGATCGCCGCCACCGAAGCTGACTTGATCGGTACGGCCTGCCCCTATTGTCTCGTCATGCTGGACGACGGTGTAAAATCTCTGGAAATGGAAAAAACCCCCAAGGTGGCCGACGTCATCGACATCGTGGCCGACGCTCTGGGGTAGCCTCTATCAATTCGTGACCCATCGAGGATGACATGCATATCATCGTCTGTGCCAAACAAATTCGACACACCTACGCACGAACCGGAACCTCCCCGGACACCCACTATATCGAGGACTGGGACGGGGTCTACCGGGTCAACCCCCACGACGAGGCGGCCCTGGAACTGGCCCTGCGCCTGAAGGATAAACACGAGGGGGTCACCGTAAGCCTGCTGACCATGGGCCCCATGATCGCCGAAAACGAATTGCGACGCTGTCTGGCCACGGGCGCCGACAACCTCTACCAGATCGACGGCAACGACGAGCACAACCCCGATTTGGAGCCCTTCGATCAACCCGATCCCTGGGAGAAATCCGATCGCCTGGCCCGGGCCGCCAAATCCCTCGAGGCCGATCTGGTGCTGTGCGGGAAGGAATCCCTCGACAAGGGCAACGGTCAGGTGGGGGCCTTGCTGGCGAACAGGCTGGCGCGGCCTTTCGTGTCGGCGATCACCGACCTGAACTTGGCCGAATCCGATGGCCAGGTTCGGGTGCAGCGCAGCGCCGGCCGAGGCGTTCGTGAGATCATCGCCTGCCAAATGCCGGCGGTTTTCAGTGTTGACCTGGGTGTTGATCTGCGCCTTCCCAGTCTCAAACGGCGGCAATGGGCCGAAGAATATCCCCCCCGGCCGGTGGAACGCGATGGTGAAAGTGCGCCGCCCCGACTCGTGTGCAAGCATCGCTTTCAGCCACGTCCGCGCCCGAAATTGATTCCGGCCCCAGACAGCCGCCAGCATGCCTACGATCGCATCATGCAGCTTCTCACCGGCAGCACGGTGGAAAAAAAGGGCGAGATGCTCACCGGCACCCCCGAATCCCAGGTCGAGGGCATCCTCGCATTCTTGAAAACCAATGGCTTCCTCGAATCGGACCGCAGCGACGAATAGCCTCCCCCTGGCCTACCGGCTAAGACCCGCTGCCCGCTTTGATCGTCTTGCAAACGGCGGGGGCGCCCTGGTGCTGGGCTACCCCCTCAGGGCGCTGTTCGTTCACGCGGAATGGCACCCGGCCCTGGCCTGTCTGGCGGGTGGCGATTGGGTCCCCCGGGAGCGGATTGCCGCCGCCATGCCCGATCTGCCGGCCGAGGCCCTGGAAAGCTTTCTGAACACCCTGATCCGTAAGGGCTACCTGGCCCAGGCGGGGTTTCCCCGGCTGGCCGCATCCGAATATCCGTCGGTATCGGTGATCATTCCGGTACGGGACCGCCCGCAGGAAATCCAGGAATGCCTCGCGTCGCTGACCCGGCTTGACTATCCGGCCGCCAAACGGGAAATCATCGTGGTGGACGACGCCTCCCGGGACGACACCCCCGCGGTGGTCGAACAATTCCCGGTGGTGCGCCTGATCCGCATGACCCAGCACCGCCAGGCCGCTTTCTGCCGCAACCGGGCCGCCGAGGCGGCCCGGGGGAACATCCTGGCCTTCATCGACTCGGATTGCCTGGCTGATCCCACCTGGCTCAAGGAACTGGTCCCCGCTTTTCGGGACGACTCCCTGGGGGCCCTGGGCGGCTGGGTCGATGCCGCCTTCGAGGACAACGGCCTGGACCGCTACGAGAAGGTCAAATCGGCCTTGAAGATGGGCTCCTGGTTCAAACGCTCGGAGCAGGCCGAACGGTTTTTCTATGTGCCGGCCTGCAATTTCCTGGTGCGCCGCGACGCCTTCCAAGAGGTCGGTGGCTTCCGGGAGTCCCTGCACGTAGGGGAGGATGTCGATTTCTGCTGGCGGCTGCAAGATGCGGGCTACTCGTTGGAATACCGCCCCTTGGGCCGCGTGGCCCACAAGCACCGCAACCGTCTGGGGGCTTTTTGCGCCCGGCGTTTCGACTACGGCACCTCCGAGCCCGTGCTCCAATCGCTGCACCGCGCGCGCGTCAAGACCCTTTTTCTGCCTTGGTCCGAAACCCTTTTCTGGCTGACGGCCGTCCTGGCAATCGTGGCACAGAGCCTTCTGCCACTGGCCGCGGGCGGGATCATGCTGCTGGTGGACGGCATCCGCAAGCACCGCCGACTCCAAACCCGGCAGGTGCCGGTGACCCGCCGCGAGACTTACACGGCCATCATCCGCGGGTACCTGGCCTTCGTCTATCACTGCTGCAGCTTCGTGTCCCGCTATTACCTGATCGCCGTTCCCCTGCTCACGCCGCTGTCGCCGCTGGCTGCCGCGATCATGGGCGGCATGCACCTGATGGCCGGGCTGGTGGAATTCAGCGTCAAGCAACCGCGCCTGAACCCGCTCGCGTTTGTTTTCTTCTTCACGCTCGAGCAGGCCTCCTATCAGAGCGGTGTCTGGTGGGCCTGCATCCGCCGGCTCAACTTCAACCCGGTGCTGCCGCGGGTAATCCACAAACGCATCTAAAACCAGGGCGGTGCACCGGCTCGGCACCGCGCCGCCGAGGTGACCCTATGGCGGATTCTATGACGAGACTGGTCCCGCAGCTGCTCTTAAACGGCTTCCGTTTTCGCAGACTGCGCGCGGTCGGTCGCATGGCCAAACCCCAGGCCGTCAGTATCGAGGTGACCCAGCGCTGCGTCGCCCGCTGCCGCATGTGCAATATCTGGCAGAGCCCCCGCAAGGCACCGGAACTATCGACCGCGGATTGGCTGGCGCTGCTGAAACGCGATCTTTTCCACGACCTGGTGGAGCTGGACATCACCGGGGGGGAGCCTTTTCTGCGCGACGATCTGGACGATATGCTGACCGCGGTGTGCGCAATGCCCCATAGCCGCCTTCGATCGCTCAGATCCATTGCCGTGACCACCAACGGTTTTTTGACCCGCCGCGTTCTGGCGGCCTGCCGCCGCATTCTGCCGGCGGCCCGGCGTGCGGGGATCGATCTCGTCATGGTCTGCGCCATGGATGCCGTGGGCGAAGCGCACGATGCGATCCGGGGCTATCCCGGGGGATGGCGTCGTGCCGATCAAACCATCGCGGGCCTTATGAGCCTTCGAACCGAGTTCCCCAATCTGGTCATCGGACTGAAGACCACGATCCTGCCGGATACCGTTGGTGAACTCGAGGCCATCGTCCAATACGCCGCCAAACGGGGGCTGTTTACGATTATCTCCCCCTGTATCGTCACCCGGGGACGCTACCTGAATGTCGACCGGGCGGCCGACCTGGCCTTCAAGCCAGACCAGCGCCGGGCCATGGCCCGTTTTTTTAGCAAAGCGGCCTCGAGTTGGTCCTTTCACGAAGTGTGTCTGGTACGCTATCTGGAAGGCGGTCGGATGCAGAAACCATGCACTTGTGGATTCAATTATTTTTTCATCCGCAGCCAGGGGGCGCTCTTTCCCTGCCCGATGATCGATCTAAGCCCCGGGAATGTGTCGGATGTGCCGATCGAGGAACTGCTGGCTTCACCGGTGGCGGCGACTATCCGGCGGCAGGTCGGCCGGTTTCCGGAATGCCGCCACTGCACCGAACCGGGGCTGGAACGCTACAGCCTGCCCTTTGAAGGCTGGACCTATCTGGGCCTGCTGCCAAAAATGGGGCAGCGGCGGTTTGTGGCGATGCACCACCGCATGGGTCTGAACAAATATTTCAGATAGCACTTTTTTTACAGCGCTGCTCTGGACAGAAGCCAAAGCGCCGCCATGTTTAGCAGGACCAATCAGTAAGGCGCCATCCGCAGAGCGGGAGGCCTCAGGTAGCCCCCAGAGGGGCGCTTGACCAATCTGTTGAGAGTTCAGTTTTTCCCCTTTGTCCCGCGCCGAGCATCGACACGGCGGGCGGAATCAGCGCGCGGACTTGTCTGAGCGAAGCGAGTTTCCGCGCGCGCCGACCGGCGTGGCGACGCGCAGGATTAAGCGGGACACGGGCGGTTTCTTTTGGTTCGTTTTCTTTCCCGGGAAAGAAAATGAACAAATTTAACAATTTATCAATATACCGGATCGTTCGTACCGCTCCGGGTCCTCCATCAGAGGTGGGGGGTTTAGATCAAAACGACTACTTCTACACAAGGAGAAATGCCATGCCCAAGTACATCATCGAACGCGAGTTGCCCGGCGCCGGTAATCTTGGCGACAGCGAGGTTCAGGGAATTTCACAGAAGTCCTGTCAGGTGCTCAGTGAGCTGGGACCCCAGATTCAGTGGGTCGAAAGCTTTGTGACCGATGACAAAATCTACTGCGTCTATATCGCCCCCAACAAGGAGATGGTCGCTAAGCACGCCCAGGAAGGCGGTTTCCCGGCCAATAAAATCTCGCAGGTCCGGCGCATCATCGATCCGACCAGCGCGGAAGGGTAAGACGCAATCCGCAGAACTTAAGGCATCAGGTGGCCACTGGCGGGCAGCTTGGCATAGGTGCCAAGAATGTAGTCTATAATTCCCTTGGCGCTGCGCAGAGCAGAGGTAAGCATAGGACAAAACCGATAATCTATCAGACGGTTTCGTAAAATGTTCGCAATCAAGGCCTGCGAAGCCCGAGGAACGAGGCGTATTTGACATACGCCGCAGTGACGAGGGCTACGCGTAACGCCGATAGCGGGCATTTTACGAAACCGTCAACCAGGAGGGAGGTTACCCATGGCTCAGGAAAAAGTCACCGTAGTCGCGACATTGAAAGCCAAACCCGGCATGGAGGACACCGTCCGGGGCGCCGTCGAAGCCGTGATTGGGCCGACCCGGGCTGAACCCGGCTGCATCAACTATGACCTGCACCAGTCCAACGACAACCCGTCCGTTTTCATGCTCTACGAAAACTGGACCAGCAAGCAGGATCTGGATGAGCATCTGGCCATGCCGTATCTGAAGGATCTGATCGCCAAGGCCGAAGACATGTTGGCGGAGCCTGTCGACATTGCGCTCTTTACGATGATCAGCCAGCCGGCGGGCTGACGGGCAGGCGGCACTGACCGCCGATTTACGAGGTCCCACGATGTGAGCCCGAAAGAAACGGATATCCTCCGGCAGTTGGCCGCGGCCGGGCTGAAGCCGCCTCGCAGCGTGACCCTGGCCGTCACCAACCAGTGCAACCTGAGCTGCCAACACTGCTGGCCCCTCAGCGGACCCGACCAAAAGGCTTCGGTGGTACCCCGGCAACAGGTGCTGGACGTGATGGGCGGGTTCGCGGCTCTGGGCGCGACGAAAATCGTCCTCACCGGCGGCGAACCCCTGACCCATCCCGACTGGGTCGAGCTGCTGACCTTTGCCTGCGACCTGCCGGGTGTGATCGAGGTGCGCCTGCAGACCAACGCCATCCTGATCAGCCCGGCCGAGGTGGCGGCGCTCCTGACCCTAAAGGACAGGGGGCTGATCATTCAGACGAGCCTCGAGGGGGCCTCGCCGCCGGCCCACGACCGCGTGCGGGGCGAGGGCAGCTTCGCGCAAACCCTGCAGGGGCTGCGCCTGCTGGCAGAAAGCGGGCTGGCCCCGCAGATTTGCATCACCTTCACGGAGATGCAGCACAATTTCGAGGAACTTCCCGTTCTCCTGGCCCTGACCGCAAAGATGGGCATCGGCCAGTTCGTATCCGGCACCCTGGTGCGCGGCGGACGGGCCATGCAATCCCTTGGGCTGCTGCCGCCCACGCCCGAGCAGTATGAGCGCCTGCTCGCACGCTACCGGCGCGACGAGGCGTTTCGCGAGCGCTATCGGCGCATCGGCAACGTCGCCGCCCTGGAATGGCGCGAGGAAACGGCCGAAGGCGCCAATATCTGCTGCGATTTCATCGAAACCCCCTACGTCACCGCCGAGGGGCGCCTCTACCCCTGTGTCATGCTGCACGCGGACGACTACGCCGCCGAGGGCGTCTATGCACGCCCCCTCACCACCGCTATCGCCGAGAAGATCGCGGCCTGGTCCCGCCTGACCCAAATCAACCGTTCCCGGCGGACCAGCATGGATGCCTGCCAGGGCTGCCCCGACTACGGCCGGTGCCGCGCCGGCTGCATCGGCCGTGCCTTCTCGGCCTACGGCGACTTCTTCGCCGTCGAGGACCGCTGCCGGTTGCGCAAAGCCGTCTACGGCTGGCGGGCTGAGGAGGCCTAAATGCCAAAACGGGCGTTTCAACGCGATAAAAACACGACTATCTTTCCGATGCAGGCGATCAGGACAAGCCGCTTTATCTTTTGACTTCGATAGTCGCGGCCCTATTTTTTTTAGCATTAAACTTACAATTATCGCACCATTATCTGATAACAGCATATTGGACAGCAAAGCCATCGCAACAATTTTTGAAGGGCACAACGCCAAACATCCATCAAAGAGTTAGGTGTTGATTTTGATGCCTGCGGCCCAGGCCACCAGGCATTGGGTGAAAGTGTGGTAGAATCCCTGAATCCGAATTTCAAATTCACCCTCACCAAGAACATGGTTCGAGGCGACGCGCATTGCGAATGGATCATCGAGCGCAAAGCGTAGAGCGGAATAAATAGTTGTCCTTGAAAAAGTTGTGCCCTTTCCTATTTTAGTGTCCATCCATGAAAGGCATCTTTTTTTTCCCGTGAAAGAATGAACAAACCTATCAATAAAACAATACCCCGGATCGGCAAAACTTCTCTGGGTCCTCCACTCGAGGTGGCTGTTTAGATCAGAACTTCTCCCATTTCACCAGCAGCGGCCTCACGTCCACGGCCTGGGAAATCAGGCCGTGCTTCAAAGCAAAGTCGGCAAAACTCTGCCAGCGTTCCATCTCAAGCGTCTGATTTGCCGCAAAATAAGGTCGCGTCAGTTTGTAAGCCGCCGTTTCGGTGTCGCGGTCGGCATCGGGCACGGCCTGGAAGTAAAGGGCCAGGGACGCCTCGGGATTTTCGCGCTGGAAGGCAATCCCCTTCGTTACCGCCAGGGCAAAGGCCTGGATGGTCGTCTTTTTCTTCTGCAGGGTTTTGGGTCCGCAAATAAAGATCAGCTCGTCGTAGTCCGGAATGCCCCACTTCTCCAGCTCGAAGTATGCCGCCTCGATGCCCTTGGCTGCCATGGTCACGGTTTCATAGGTCTTGAAGGGCCCCATTACCGCGTCCACCTGGCCCGAGGTCAGAGCCGGCACGATGGTGAAGCCCACGTTCACCAATCGAAAATCCTGAATGTCGTTGATGCGGGCAAAAGCCTGCATGAGGACGTCCATCAGGCCGGGCACAGTATAGCCAATGGTGCTTCCGCTCAACTCAGAAGGGGTCTTGAAGCCCTTGTCCTTTAAAAACAGCAGAGTGGTCAAGGGGTGTTCGACCAGGCGGCCCACCACTCGCACATCAAGCCCCCCGGCTGCGGCGATGATCGTCTGGGGCTGGTAGGAGACGGCCAGGTCCACCTGGCCGGCCACCGCCAGTTTGAGGGCATCGGAGGTGTCCGAGGGGCTCAGGATTTTCACCTCGACACCGGCCTCGCGAAAGTAGCCCTTTTCCTGGGCCACGTAGATCGGCAGATGATCCACGTTGGGAAACCAGTCCAGCATGAGGGTTAGCTTTTCTTCGGCTGTGACCGGGGAAGTCAAGGCCATTGCAATTAGGAGTACTAGCGTGAATAATTTCCGCATGGTGATAAACCTCCGCGATAACGAGTAATTTTATATCTGTTTTCCGGCAATGTTTCGCTTGGGGACGCTATTCAGGTTATCTGAACACGCCCATATGTTTTGGGCCGGGGGAATTTTTCCTATTTCATTTGTTCATTTTCTTCCACGTGGAAGAAAACGAACCAAAAGAAGACGCCCGTGGCCCGCTTG
>JASJED010000118.1 GCA_030065585.1 Desulfobacterales bacterium
CCATCTCCTCCTGCATCACGGTTTTAAAGAGATCGACGTCCACGTGGCGGCCGTCTTCCAGAATGCCCCGAGGGTGATGGACCCACTGCCAGACCTGGGTGCGGGAGATTTCGGCCGTGGCGGCATCCTCCATCAGGTTGTAGAGGGGGACGCACCCGTTGCCGCTGAGCCAGCTGGCCATGTACTGAACCCCAACACTGATATTGCTGCGCAGCCCCGCTTCGGTGATCGTGCCCGACGGTCGTTTGAGCAGGTCGGCCGTTAGGATTGATACGTCCGTGCGCAGCTTGTCGATTTGATTGGCCCGGGGCATGGCCCGATCGAACTCTTCCATGGCGATGGTCACCAGGCCGGGGTGGGCGACCCAGGTGCCGTCGTGGCCGTCGGTGGCCTCGCGAATCTTGTCGTCGCGCACCCGCCCCAGGGCTTCTTCGTTCAGCGCGGGATCGTTCTTGATCGGGATCTGGGCGGCCATGCCGCCCATGGCATGCGCACCCCGGCGATGACAGGTCTTGATGACCTGCAGTGAATAGGAACGCATGCAGTGGCGTGTCATGGTGACCTGCGCCCGGTCCGGGAAGATGTATTCTGGCTGCTGATTGAACTTTTTGATGAAGCTGAAGATGTAGTCCCAGCGGCCGCAGTTGAGGCCGGCCATGTGATCTTTGAGTTCGTAGAGGATTTCTTCGGTTTCGAAGGCCGCCAGGAGGGTTTCGATCAGTACCGTGGCCTTGATCGTGCCCTGAGGGATTCCCAGCAACTCCTGGGCGCGTTTGAAGACATCGTTCCACAGACGCGCCTCCCGATGACTTTCCAGCTTGGGCAGGTAGAAGTAGGGGCCGCTGCCGTTGGCGATCAGCGTGCGGGCATTGTGGTAAAAGAAAAGGGCGAAGTCAAACAGGCTGCCCGAAATGGGGCGCCCGTCCACGCTGACGTGTTTTTCGGGCAGGTGCCAACCCCGCGGGCGCACGATCAAGACGGCCGGATCGTCGCGGAGTTCGTAGCGCTTGCCGGTGGGGCCTTCGAAGGTGATGGTGCCCCGGACGGCGTCCACCAGGTTCTGCTGCCCCTGGATGGTGGCCTCCCAGGTGGGCGCATGGGAATCTTCGAAATCGGCCATATAGGTCTTGGCCCCCGAATTGAGGGCATTGATGACCATCTTGCGGTCCACCGGGCCGGTAATCTCCACGCGCCGGTCCTGCAGATCCCGGGGAACGGGGGCGATTTGCCAATCCGCTTCACGAATTTCCCGGGTTTCTTCCAGAAAGTCCGGAAGCTCACCGGCATTGATGGCCTCCTGGACGCTCACGCGGCGCTCGAGCAGCTGCCGGCGTCGATCTTCGAACTCCCGGGCCAAAGAGGCCGCAAATCCAAGGGCTTCAGGGGTCAATATGGGGGCCAGGGAATCCGGCACAGGGGCCAGCACTTCGATGCCTGCGGCGTTCGGGGTTGTGTCCATGAGCATGGGTCTCCTTAGTGTAAGACGAATAATGGGTATGGGGTACGCGTTGGGTAGCCGTCAGAGCTGTTCATGCATGCCGCCCGGCGATCCGGGAAATGGCCCCTATCATGATGGCCGGGTGCATGGCCTGCGTTGATCGGCGGATGGATGCCTTTGATGGCAGATACGTTAATAACGGGAGCGCGTTTTGACAAGAGGATTTTCAATGATGGCTAAACCGCGGTTCGCGGCAAGGGCGGTGTTCAACGCACCTGTGTGTTGGGGTCTGGTAGGCAACGCGCGGGATCGTTGCAAGCGGTCTTGGGCGGCGGTGCCAGCCTGGTCGGCCGCAGGCGATCAGTCGGCGTTGAAGCGCCGGTAGGGAAAGACGTGCGCCAGGTTGTTGGATTGGATCCGGTCCTGGTGGGCCTGCCAGAAGTCAGGTGTGAAAATATCGGCGTGGTGGCCCATCATAACATTGCGCAGCTCAGCCTTGAGACCCAGGAAGGAAACAAATTCTTCCGGGAAGATATCGTTTTCTTCCACGAGATACCATGGCTGCGCGGCCAGTTCGTCCTCGTAGGAATAGGCGCGGGGCTGTCGCCGGAAGCGGCAGGCGGTCAGCGGGCAAACCTCGTCGAAGTCGTAGAAGATCACCCGACCCAGTTCCGTCACGCCGAAATTCTTGATCAGCATGTCGCCGGGAAAGATGTTGCTGGCCGCCATGTCCTTGATGGCCTGGCCGAAATCGATCACCGCGGCGCGGGCCGCTTCCGCCGAAGCCGTCTGCAGGTAGACATCCAGCGGTGTTACGCGGCGTTCCACGTACACGAACCGGAGGATAAGTTCATCGCCGTCGACAACCACCGAGTCGGCGGTGCTTTGCAGAAGTTCCGCAACGAGTTCGGGGTGGAAACAGCCGCGGTCGAATTTGAGATGCTCGAAGTTCTGCGTATCGGGCAGGCGGCCGGTGCGATCGTGGCGGAAGATATAGTCGTATTTGGCGATCACCTCACGCCGGGTGGTGCGTTTGGGTTTGGCAAACCGGTCGCGGATCACCTTGAATACGAGGTTGTCGCTGGGCATGTTGAAAACGGCCATGACCATCCCTTTCTTGCCGGGGGAGATCACGAAAATGTCGCGGCAGGCGTTCTGGTGTTCGGTCAGATCGCGATAGAGTTCGGTCTTGCCGTGGCGGTTGTAGCCCAGGGAGATGAAAAGCTCCGCTCGCCGACGTCGGGGCATGAGCGTCTGCAGAAATCCGATCAGACCGCCGATGTTTTCGGTGGCCGCCAAAAAATAGGAGTGGGTATAGCTGAAAAGAATCCGAATGCCGCGCTCGTCGGTAATCAGTCCGTCGGCCGCCACCCGTCCGCCCTGGTGCACAAACGCCACCGCCAGCGGTCGGGTCGCGCCATCGGCCGCCATCAAACGCCCGATCAGGTACGCGCCCATGCCGCGGTAGAAGATGGTCGTGAGGACCTCAAGATGCGCGTCCGGTGGGCTTTCGATATTCCGGCGTTTCAACGCGTGGTCGATGCGGCGGGCATCTTCCCCTGGATCCGCGAGGATCGGGGCCAGTCGGGAGTCCTGCAATATCTTACGGAAGACGATCTCGGCCGATCCCTCCGCCAAGGGGTAAACGCGATAGTCCTGCGGCCGTCGCGGGGGCGCCAGCGGCGGTGCCTGAAACCGCACGAATTCCACCGTGGGGTCGACACCGGCCGTCTGAAGGATTCGGCGGGACACGGAATTGAAAAAGGTCTCCGCCAGGTCCGGATCGGATGTGCGCAGCGCCTGGCGTTCAAATTCGGTCTTGGCCTGGCGCCACATGTCGTGAGCGTGGGGCAGATCGGGATGTTGTGCGGTCAGGTCGCTGACGACCGCCTCCAGGCACTGCTGGTAGACATCCAGCCGGTCGGAGGAGTCCGCCTGAAGGCCGCGCCAGTCGGCCGTACGAAATCGCGCTTCGGCGCGGGCGGTCAGCGCCGCAAAACGATCGCGATAAGCCCTGAAGCCCTTCAATGCTGCGGCGACGATATCGGGGGCTAAATCAGTCATCCAATAATTTCAGTAGGTCCCGCGGATGGCGGATGCAGGCAGCCGCACCAGCGGCTTCCAGTTCGTCCTGCCAGCGGAAACCCCACAGCGCTCCCACCGGGAGCATCCCCGCCCGACAGCCGGTTTCCATATCGACACCGCTGTCGCCTAAAAAAAGGCAGTCGGACGGCGGCATTCGCAGGTGGGTTGCGGCCTGCAGGGCCGGATAGGGGTCCGGCTTCACCGGACGGTCGTCTTGCTGGCCGATGACGAAATCAAAGGGCTGGTCGGGGAAGTAATGCCGGCAGCAGCTTTCGGTAAAAGCATGCGGTTTGTTGGAGACCACCGCCATCCGGGTGCCGGCGGCCTGAAGCATGGCCACCAGGCGCGGAATGCCATCGAAGGGGCGGGTCTTGACATGCCAGTTGCGGCTGTAGTCCTGTTTGAAGGCGGCCAGACAGGTGTCGATGTCCTCCTCCCCGCGGCGGTATTCGGGCAGCGCCCGGGTGACCAGGATGCGGGAGCCATCGCCGATGAACCAGCGGTAGGCTTCCCGGTGGTGGGTCGGAAGCCCTTGCGCCGACAGGACACGGTTGACGGCATCGGCGATGTCGTCCAGGGTGTCCAGCAGCGTACCGTCCAGATCGAATATAACCGCTTTGGGTTTCACGGGCTTCTTTTTCCTGACGGTCCCGTAAAAAGTCCGATGGCGGCGTTACGCTTCAGCCCTCGTCAGTGCAGCGTACCGTCAGTACGATCCATACCTCGGGCATCTAATGCCGTCTCTCGAACTTCTTTCGAAACCTTCTGATGAAGACTTATGAGACCGTCTTTTCCTCAAACAAACTGTGGCCAAACATCATGAGCGCTGATCAGGCAAGGCTTAATCCGACGAGCGCGCAGTTGATGTGCAATCAATGCCTAATTACCCTCATCCGACCGGGTTGAAAAGGAAAAAGCACCGGGGAGCTCCTTGCCGGACCGGTGAGTGGCGCTCCATGGTATTTCCGCTGGCCCCAGAGTGCAAGCCGTGGCGGCAGTGGATCGCGCGCAGGGCCTGGCCGCAATGCCGGTAATCGACGTCAAATCGGGTGGACAAACCCGGTGATCCCCCCTATACAAGTGGCATGACCGCAATCCCCGCCACGCCGGGCCACGATCCGGAGCGCCCCACGGCTGTTGGCCGCAAAGTGGGCCTGGCCGCCCTCATCATGATGGGATCCATTTTCCTGAGCCGCATCATGGGGCTGGTGCGGGAAAGCGTGATTGCCGCCGTCGCCGGTACCGATGTGGCCGTGGATGCCTACAAAGTAGCATTCATTGTCCCTGAAATATTGAATCACATTTTGGCCAGCGGCTTCCTCTCGGTCACCTTCATTCCCATTTTCACCCGCTACCTGTCCGACCGTCGGGAGGCCGAGGGCTGGCGGGTCATGTCCATCGTGCTGACCATCTTCGGCAGCCTGCTGGTGGTGTTGATCGGCGTCGCCATACTCGCCGCCCCGCAGTTGATCGACCTGCTGGCCCCCGGCCGCGACGATCCCCTGTTTAAATCCCTGGCCGTGCGGATGACCCGCATCATCATGCCCGCCCAGCTTTTCTTCTTTGCCGGCGGGCTGTTTGCCGCGGTGCAATTTACCCGGGAGCGCTTCTTCATTCCGGCCCTGGCCCCCCTGGTCTACAACCTGGGCATCATTCTGGGAGGCGTGCTGCTGGGAGGCCGGCTGGGCATGGAAGGCTTTGCCTGGGGGGTCCTGGCCGGCGCCCTGGCGGGCAACTGCCTGCTGCAGTATTACGGCGCGCGCTCCGTGGGAATGCGGTATCGCCCGCGCTGGGATTGGCGTCATCCCGATCTGCGCCGCTATATCCTGCTAACCCTGCCCCTGATGTTCGGCCTGACCATGACCTTTTCCATGGAAATCTTCGCCAAGCTTTTCGGCAGTTATCTGCCGGCCGGCAATATCGCCCGGATCGAGTATGCCATCCGCATCATGATGGCGCTGGTGGCGTTCTTCGGGCAGGCCGCCGGCGTAGCGGTCTACCCTTTCCTGGCCCGGTTTGCCGCCGGCGACCGGTTGCCGGAGATGAACCGCCTGCTCAACCAGGCCCTGCGCCATATCGGCCTGGTAATCCCCTTTGCGGCGGTGGCCGCGGCCGTCCGACACGAACTGGTCTTCCTGGTCTACCAGCGCATGCGCTTTACCGCCGCCGATACGGCCGCCACGGCCGATATTCTGGGTTTTCTGCTGCTCGGGGCCGTCGGATTTGCCGGGCAAACCATCGTCAACCGCGGCTTTTATGCCCGCCAGAATACCATCCTGCCCACGATCTATGGAAGTCTGGCCGTCCTGATCAGTCTGCCCGTCTATTTGGTGGGGATGCGCACCATGGGGGCCCGTGGGATCGGCGTGGCCATTGCCTTCTCGGCCGTGGCCCAGGTCCTGTGGATCTACATGGTCTGGAACCGTCAGGCCCAAAACCGTGAAAGCTTCGCGGTCTATGGCTTCTATGCCAAGATGATCGCTCTGGCCGTGCCCCTCTTTCTCGTGCTGGTGGCCTTCAAACATTTCGCGCTGGCCGCTATCGACCTTACGACCATGGGCGGCAACCTGCTGGTCGCCATGCTGGTGGGTGCGCTGGGCACCGTGATGATGGTCGCCGGCGCCCGGCTGGCCGGTATCGAGGAGATGAATGCCATCGTGCGCACGGCGCTAGCGCGACTGACCAAGCGCTGAAGCGGCACCTCATTCGGAAAACCCGGGGGGCAGCGCATCGTTTTGCGCATCATACGGACCTTGATCGGACGCGGCCGGCCGGGGGCGTGATCGCCGGATTTGCAAGTCCAGGCCGATGGCGCGGGCCTTGGTGCGCAGGGAACCGGATTCCAGGCGCAACGCTTCCATGGGCTCCACCACGATGGCGGGCACGGCTTCCACCGGACAGTGATGCTCGCAGAAGCCGCAACCACTGCAGCGCTTCTCGTCGACGAACGGGACTGCCGCCTTGCGCTCGGGCACGCGTTTCAGCTCGATGGCATCATAGGGGCAGACCTCGTCGCAGACCAGGCACTTGCGGTCGAACTCCCAGGCCAGGCATTTATGCCGCAGGACCTGGGCGGTGCCGACCTTGGCCCAGATGCGCTCGCCGGGGCTCAGTTCGCGGATGGCCTGGGTGGGGCAGATTTGGCCGCAGATCATGCAGGTCGGGTCGCAGGGGCCGAGCTGAGGCGTGATCGCCGGCGTCAGCCAGCCGGGCAGACCGGTTGCCAGGCCGAAAGGCTGCAAGGTGTTGGTGGGACAGGCCTGCAGACAGGCGCCGCAGCGATAGCAGCGCCGGAGGAAGCTGTCCTCCGGCCGGGCCCCCGGGGGGCGGATCAGCTCCGGGGGCGTTATGCGCCGGGTGCCGGTATCGCCCATCAGATGCCGCGCACCGGAAAGGGTGAGGGCCGCGGTGCCCAGACCGCAGGCACCGGAGAGCAACAGCATCCGGCGGTAGCGGGCAAAGCCGGGATGCCCGGCCGTCTCGCCGGCGTGGCCGGTGGAGAAGCCGACGGCCTGGGTGGGGCACACCCGCCGGCAGGTCTGGCAGACGATACATTCGGCGTGGGATGTCGATCGGGGATCGGCGCCGATGGCGCCTGCGGGGCAGTGAAGGGCGCAAAGCTTGCATTCGACGCAGGCTTCCGTCACGCGGCGGCGGATCAGCGGGCGTCGGGCGCACAGCGCCATCAGGGCCCCGGCCGGACAGAGGCAGCGGCACCATAACCGGGAATGCCAGCGACCGCCGGCCAGGATCAGCAGCATCAGGATAAGCATCAGCCACTGATTATCGAATCGCGGCAGCGGCAGTTGCAGGTAGAGCAGGCCGGTGAGATCGAACTTGTCGGCCAAGGGGGCGGCCAGTTGCAGCAGCAAGTCGAGGGCCGGTTGGAGAAGCGGCAGCACCACCAGCGCGAAAAACCGGCTCATCGCGGGGATCGGGGCGAAGAGGAATGCCAGCGATAATCCCATCAGGGCCGCGACGACCACAAAAACCAGAACACCGTATTTCCAGCGCGGCCAGTTGGCGGGAATCGGGCTTTGCACCGCAACGGGTCGGCAAATACAGGCATCGACACCCTCGATGAAGGTGCCCAGGGGGCAAAGGTAGCCGCAGAAAAAGCGACCCAGAAAAATAGTGACGGCCAGAACCGCCAAGGCCGCCGCGAAGCTGCCCAGCCAGATCCGGGCCGAGATCCCGGTCAGCAGGGCCGCTGCCGGGTCCAGCCGGAGGAACAGGTCATGGGGCAGCCATCCCACGAATCGGAAGGCCGCGCTGGTCAGCAGCCCCAGGAAGAGGGTCAGGCAGGCAATTTGAACCGTGCGCTGAAGCGTCATCCGAGCTGGATTTGCTTCACACGCAGGTTGTCCAGATCCATACGGCCCAGCCCGCGGTCGTGGGCGATGCGGATGTGCTTGACGTTGCGGGGGCTTAATTTGCGGCCGTACCATTCGAACATGGCCACGGCCTGGGCATCGGCGGCCACCATGTCTGGCGAGGCGATGATCGTGTCCGGCCTGAGCACGCGCCCCGGACCACCGGGCCCGTTGGTGCTCAGCACGCGGGAAGCGTCCACTACCACCAGGTCAGGCTTCAGCAGGCTGGCCAGGTCGACGATCGATTCATGCAGGTCGTAGCGGCTGTGCATGATGCCCCGGTTCCAGATAAGCCCCATCATGCCCTTCATGGAGAGGCTGACACCGGCACTCGAATGGGACTTGGCCACCGGGGCCGCGATCAGGACGTCGGCTTCGAGCACCTCCCAGATGACATCGGTCGATTTCATCTGGCGGCCCTGATCGATCTTGGCCGTTTGATAAAAACGTTTGTTGGAGACGGCCTGGACGATGTTCTCGCCGTGAACCTCGCAGGCTTCCCGGATGCCTTCGATGCAGCGCTCCCCCCGGCGCAGGGGATGGTCCAGGACGCGGATGCGACGGGCCCCGGCCTCCTTGCACATGGTCACGATTTCGCGTACGACGTCTGGGTGGGTGTCGGTGGCATCTTCGGGTCTCCCGGCGAAGCTCATGTTGGGTTTGACGATGACCTTATGTCCGGGCTGGACAAAGCGCTGCATCCCACCCAGAAGATCGACGGCCGCCCGGGTGGCCGCGCCGCGCTCCCCCCGGACCACGGCGATGTCGGGAATTTCAGCGGCGCCGGCCGGACGGGGCAGCTTGATACCACAGCACAAGGCGGCCGTCCACAGGGCCAGGCCGGTATTGCGTTTGAGGAAGACCCGTCGGCTCAGTCGCTCCACCTCGTCGGGGCCAGGGGCCGATGGGGGATAATGGCGGTCCTGTATTTTCATGGTATCACCTCTTGTTGCGGGATTGGAGGTGCTTCTAATAGGAATGGTTACTATTGCTTAATGTTTGCCATAGCGGCAACGTGAAGCATGGTCAAGTGAAAAACGCGCTCGTGTACCGGCCCAAGGGGAAGAACACCGGGGGGCGACAATTGGAACCGGCATCGGGAGAACGGCCTTGAGATCCTATGGCAATATTAAATTCATGACGGTTGGACTTGGCATCCTGATGGCCATGGCGGGCATCGCCGGCTGTGCAGGAGCCGCGCCTTCGGCCGATGATCCTTCGGGGGACTGTCTGCAGGTCGCCCAAAACCGGCTCGATCAGACGCCGGCCTGGGATTGTCTGCCGACCCTTGACGATCAGTGCATTCCCCTGGCGCCGCTCTTCGCTTTATGCGACGCCCTGTGGCCGGATTGTGTCGTGTATCCCAAATTCTACCTCTGGCAAAGCGAGATCAAGACCATCACTTCACAGACGCCGCGCGGTCCGGTACAGCACCGCATAAGGATCTATCACAACACCCTGGCCACCTGCCGGCCGCAATACCACGACCCCCTGCGGACCCATGGCGATGTGGCCGAATTCTACGACCCGTCCGGCCGCTTCATGGGCCTGGGGGTTTATATGGGCCAGGGGCTTTATGTGCCGCTGGGTCAGTCCTTCCTGCCGGCCAATCCGAGATGAAATTGTCTCCGCTCCTGACCATCCGTATTTTCTTGCCCTTTGCCTTGGGCTATTTTCTCTCCTACCTCTACCGCACGGTCAACGCCGTCATCGCCCCCAACCTGGCGGCCGACATCGGGGTGGACCCTTCGGGGCTGGGGCTTCTGACGGCGGCCTATTTTATCGCCTTTGCGTCTTCCCAACTGCCCCTGGGGGTGCTGCTGGACCGTTTCGGTTCCCGCCGGATCGAAGCGCTGCTGCTTTTGTTTGCCGCCACCGGCGCCTTTGTTTTTTCGCGCAGCGAGACCTTGACCGGCCTGGTCGTGGGGCGCGCGTTTATCGGATTCGGTGTGTCGGCCTGCCTGATGGCGGCTTTCAAGGCCTTTGCAATGTGGTTTCCGGCCCCGCAACTGCCGCTGATCAACGGCATCCAGATGACCTCCGGCGGCCTGGGCGCTCTGTCGGCCACCGCACCGGTGGAGTTCCTCCTGGGACTCATGGGCTGGCGGGCGGTCTTCCTGACCCTGGCCCTGGCGACCCTGGCGGTCGCCCTGATCGTCTTTCTGGTGGTGCCGGATAAAAAAGAGACCAAGCCTCCGGATTCGCTGCGCGAGCAAATGGCGGGCATCAGGGCGGTTTTTACCAGCCCGGTTTTCTGGCGCATCGCTCCCTGGGCCACCCTGTCCCAGGCGGCTTATCTGGCGATCCAGGGATTGTGGTCCGGGCCCTGGCTTCGCGATGCGGCCGGGTATGATCGCGCGGACATCGCCCAGATTCTGCTGCTGGTGGCGGTCGCCATGACGGCCGGCTACCTTCTTCTGGGGATCGTGGCCAACCGCCTCAGCCGTGCCGGCTGGAGCCCATTGGGGGTGGCGGCCGCAGGGATGCTGGTGTTCATGCTGGTCCAGGCCTGGATCGTCAGCGGCCGGGTGTCAAATGCACGCCTGGTCTGGATGCTGTTCGGCTTTTTCGGCACCAGCGGCATTCTGTGCTATGCCGATTTGTCCCAGCGGTTTGCCTCGCGGCTGGCCGGACGGGTGAACACCGGGCTCAATCTTCTGGTATTCATCGTGGCCTTTACGGCCCAGTGGGGCATCGGTGCGGTTATCGATATCTGGCCAAGTACCCGCACGGGGTACGCGGTTGTCGGCTATCAGGCCGGCTTCGGGCTGATGCTGGGGTTGCAGGCCATGGCCATGGTCTGGTTCCTCTTTTCGGGATGGCGAATGCGACGGGCCGATGGCGATAGGATCGATTCGGATTGAGCGGCACGGCTAAGAAAACCATTGGGGCAATCCACCTGAAAAGGGCACCCGGATCGAATAACAACAGTTTTGTCGGACAGTCATCGATTTGGCGACATTTTTGTGATAGATGTCATCGCCGCCCTTTGCGGCCGTGGTAACCCGCCCGCGTTCCTGGCGCCTCTATATGCGTTGGTATCAGCGTCTGCGCACAGCGGTCCGCGTTATTGCGCTATCATTCGGGGCGTGGCACAGTGCTTGCTATTTTCGTACAGATTGCCAAAGCGCGATGCCGAAGATTTGAAGAAAGCATGGGGCCTCAGGCGAACCGCCGTCGACCGCTCGGCGTCGAACAACATGCGCCGAACCGCTGCCGCGCCGCCGGAGCCCTTTACGGAAAACGATATGAAGACAGCATCCCTGCCGGAGACCATCTGCCCCCCACCGCCGCGTCGGGGGCTCTACGATCCCCAACTGGAACACGACGCCTGCGGTGTCGGCATGATCTGCAACATCAAGGGGCAGAAGTCCCACGATATCGTCCAGACAGCCTTGCAGATGGCCGTCAACCTGACCCACCGCGGCGCCTGCGGTTGTGATGCCACCACCGGCGACGGTGCCGGTATCCTGCTGCAGCTGCCGGATGTTTTCCTGCGGCGGATCTGCGGCGATCTGGGGTTCAGGCTGCCCGATGCAGGGGACTACGGGACCGGGCTGGTCTTCCTGCCGCCGGACCCCGACCAGCGGGAACGATGTGAGACCATGCTCGCCGACACCGTCCGGACCCAGGGCCAGGAACTGATCGGCTGGCGGTCGGTGCCGGTCTCCAGCGATGTCATCGGGGGGCTGGCACGCGCGGTGGAACCCGTCATCCGACAGGTTTTCATCGGCCGCGGCCCGGGGCTTGCCGACGCCCGCGCTTTCGAGCGCAAGCTCTACCTGATCCGCAAACTCACCGAGCGGGCCTTGCGGGCATCGGATCTGTCCCAGAAAGGCTACGGCCATATTCCCAGTCTCTCCGCCCGTACCATGGTTTACAAGGGCATGTTCGTGGCCGATCAACTCGGCCCCTACTACCCGGATCTGGCGGCCCCGGATCTGGCCAGCGCGCTGGCCATCGTGCACCAACGCTACAGCACCAATACCTTTCCGGCCTGGGATCTGGCCCAGCCGTTTCGCTTCCTGTGCCACAACGGCGAGATCAACACCCTGCGGGGCAATATCAACTGGATGAACGCCCGTCAGGCGCTGTTCGACACCGATCTTTTCGGCGCGGACCTTTCCAAGCTCTTTCCGATCGCCACACCGGGGGCCAGCGATTCCGCGATACTGGACAACGCCCTGGAACTTCTCTACCACACCGGCCGCTCCCTGCCCCACGCCATCATGATGCTGATCCCCGAGGCCTGGCAGGAACATCGTGAGATGAGCCGCGCCAAAAAGGACTTCTATGCCTACCATGCCTGTCTGATGGAGCCCTGGGACGGTCCGGCCTCGATCCCCTTTACCGACGGCATCCGTGTGGGGGCCGTGCTTGACCGCAACGGGCTGCGGCCCTCTCGCTATACCGTGACCCAAGACGGGCGGGTGATCATGGCCTCCGAGACCGGGGTGGTGCCCATCGCTGCCGACAACATCGCCGCCAAAGGCCGGCTGCAGCCTGGGCGCATGTTTCTGGTAGACACCGCCGAGGGGCGCATCGTCGAAGACGAGGAAATCAAGGCCCGCATCGCCGAGCAGCAGCCTTACGGCCAGTGGCTGGGTGCCAACCT
>JASJED010000119.1 GCA_030065585.1 Desulfobacterales bacterium
ATGGGATTCCAGAATGGCCCCCAGAACCGGCGGCGCCACCGCACCGCCCAGGAAGGGAAACAGGTTCACCAGGCCCACCGAGGTGCCGGCGATCGCCACCGGAAAAAGCTCCTTGACCGAGGTGAAGGCCACCACCACAACGGCGCTGTTGAACATCCCCATCAGGAAGCACAGGAGATAAAGCACCGGCCGGCTCAAGGCCGCCGTAAAGAAGGCCAGCATGGCGGTGAGCCCCAGCGTAATGAGCGAGGCCAGGACGATGACTTTCTTGCGCGAGCGGAAGACCTTGTCCGACAGCCAGCTGAGAAACGGCCCGCCCACGATCATGGCCAGGGCCAGCATGCCCAGGATGTTGCCGGCCTCGGCCTTGTCGAGCCCGTAGACCTGCATCAGGTAGGGCCCGCCCCACAGCCCGCCGAAGCTGAAAAAAATCCCGAAAGAGAAGAAAAACCAGGCCGCCAGCACCCAGAAGGCCCCCGAGAAGAGCACCATCCGCATGCCCCGGGCCAGCCCGATGGCGGGGGGCTCCCCGGTGTTGTCGCCCTCCGGCGGGTTGACCGGTGGAAGCCCCATGTCTTCGGGTGTGTTGCGCACCAGGAGCCAGATAGCCGCCGCCATCAACAGGGTGGCAACCCCGATGGCCACGAAGCTGCCCCGCCAACCGATCTGATCGCTGAGCCAGGCCAGGGGCCGGGACGCGCTGTAGGCCCCTACGCCGCCCACCGCCATGAGGATACCGGTCATCCGCGCGAATTGGGCCGTGGGGAACCAGTGGGTCAGCACCTTCATGGTGGGCACGAAGAGCATGGCCACGCCCAGCCCCACCAGCCCCCGGGACAGAATGGCCCAACCCGCGGAATCGACCAAACCCAGCAAAATTGAAGCGGCGCCGGCCAGGGTGAAGAAGACGGTGATGGTCTTGCGCGGCCCCCAGGAGTCGGAGAGCAAACCTGACGGGATCTGCATCAGGGCATACGGATAGAAATAGGCGGCCGCCAGAAACCCCAGCAGGGCGCCGCCGGTCGCGAGATCGGTCTGCATGTCCACGGCCACCACCGCCGGGCACAGCCGGTGAAAATAGACCAGCAGGTAGCCGAAGGCCAGAAGGCCAAAGACCACCCAGCGGTATCCGGGCGGCTTGGGTGGATTCATGCGCATCCTCCTTGGGGAAGCACCGGGCCGCGTCATTCGCTAACTGGCGCGGGCTGCGGCAGCCCGCTGCGGATGTGCAGATCCCTCTGGGGAAAGGGAATCTCGATGTCGGCTTTCTTGAGGGCCTCGAAGATTGCAAAATAAAGGGCGCTGCGCACCCGGCGCCGGGCGGTCTTGCGAACATCGATCCAGAAGAGCAGTTCGAAATTGATGCTGTTGTCGCCGTATTCCACGAAACGCACCGCGGGTGCGCGGTAGTCGGTGACCAGCGGTTCGGCCGCGGCCACGTCCAGGAGGATTTGCTCCACCTCGCGCGGGTCGGCGTCGTAGCCGACCCCCACGAGCAGATCCATGCGGATGAACGCGGATGACAACGAATAGTTGACGATGGTACTGGTCACCAGATCGGCATTGGGGATCAGGTATTCGACATTGTCGCGCGTGCGGATTTTGGCCGACCCCAGGAAGATATCGGTCACCTCCCCCAGGGTGCCGCCCACCTCAATCCAGTCGCCCTTGCGGACCTTGCCCCCGAAAATGATGCTGAATCCGCTGATGATATTGGCGGCTAGGCTCTGGAGCCCTAAACCCACCCCGATACCCACGGCGCCGGCAAACACCAGTAGAAAGCGCAGATCGATGCCCACGATTCGCAGGGAGATCAGAAAGCCGATGGCCAAAAAAATGTAATTGAACAGGGTGTTGAGAACGTAGCCCAGCCCCTGGTCGATCCCCAGACGCGGAAAGATCCGGTAATCCAGATAGGCGCGGAAAAGCCGGGAGGCAAAGAAAAAGGCCAGCAGGATGACCACGGCGCTGACAATAGTCCAGAGGGTGATGACCGCCCCTCCCAGCGATAATACGGGGATCGACATCACTCGCCGCAGGATCGCCAGAAGCCCCAGGAGATTCAATACGACCGTGGCCGTGGCCAGCACGGTGGCATAAAGCAGCAGGCTGTTCAGGGAATTCAGCACCGTGTGGCCAGCCTCGTCGTCCCGCGCCAGGCGGCTGCTGCGGCGCCTCAGCGCCGTGCGGGCAAAATGGTAGATCAGCATGATCAAGACAAAAGCCGCTCCCGAGGACCAGATCTTGACGATCACGACGCGGCCCAGATTGGCGTAGCCGAAACACCACAGCAGGGCCGCCACGAGCACCACCCCGATCACGATATAGAAATAGCGTTCCAGAAATCGCAGGAAAGCCTGGTAGAAAGGATAGGGAAACGAGGGCAAAAAGGAGAGCAGCGCCTTTTTCTGAAGATGCAGCAGGAAAAGGACCACGACGATCGACAGCGAGATTACGAAACGGGCAAAGGCCAGGATGTCGGCCGGCAACCGGAGGGCTTCGGCGCTCCAGAAAATGGCGATACCCGCCAGGGAGTAAAACAGCACCAGCCGCACCAAACGATAGATGGGACGGCCGTATTTGGTGGTCACCTCGAAGAGATCCCGCGTCAGGGATTCGCGCAGCAGGTTGAGCACCAGGGCCCCCACGGCCCACAGGATCAGCAACCGGCCCAGAATCACGAACCAAGCCGCCTCGTAGCGCACGAGGGCGTCCACCAAGCCGTAGGCCGCCAGCAGGCACAGGGGAATCAGGGCCGCCACGACGATCCGCAGGCCCGAGAGCACGAAGGGATAGACCGTTTCGGGCATTTTTTCGCGATAGGGCTCCAGACGCCGGGCCATGCGTTGCAGCACCCGGCGCTGACCGATCAGGCTGTAGAGAACGGCCACGATGAAAACCAGCATGAGCAGCGAACCGGCGGCCCCCAACACCCGGCTGTGCTGGATCACCATGCCGACCAGGGTGGCGATGTGTGCCGGAAAATCGAGGGCCCAACGGTAGATCGTGGTCAGGGTCCCCAGATCCCACCCCAAGGGCTCGCGCTCGAAAAGCGACCGGGCATCCCGGGTGAGATCGTCGCGCACCTCGGTGGCCTGCCGCAGCATGGCATCGCCCATCTCCTCGGAAAGGCCGATGGTCGGTGCTTCTTGGGGACTCGCTTCCGGATCGGCGGCCCAGGTGCCGACCGGGAGTAAAAAGACCATCATCATCAAGGCCAACATGGCAGATTTGATCTGTGGTTGCATGATTGTCGCGGCCCTCCAGTCGGATGAAAACGGTAAAGTCATCTTCAGGATTTCACTTGATTTCTCGGCAGCCATCACGGCGTGCCGGCCAGCGGGAGCGTGTATCAGGATCGGCGGCCGCCGGGTCTCCCCATGAAGACCGCCAAGCAGATCTCGCCCAGCGAAACGGCCAGCCTCGGCCAACACATCGGCGGTGGGTCCGGATTCAAATTAGAGGCGGACCACCGCCCCGGCTTTCACACCGGAAAGCGGTTCACCGTCCTTGAGGGCGCAGACGCCATTGATAAACACCTGCCGGATGCCTTCCGGCCGACGGTCGTTGTGCTGCGGGGTGGTGTTGTCGCGAATCAGCTGCGGATCGAAAACCGTGATGTCGGCGGCCTTGCCGCGGGCCAGCCGGCCGCGATCTTTCAAGCCGAAGCGCTCGGCATTCGCACCGGTCATTTTGTGAATCGCCTCTTCCAGCCGGATCGTCTTATCTTCCCTAACGGCTTGCAGGAATCCTGGGAAAGCCCCGAACGCCCCCGGGTTTTGGATACCGGCCGGCTCCACCCAGGCATCGGTCATGAAGTGCGCGGCCGGGTGGCGCATGAGGTCTCTGACGATGGCGTCCGAACTGTATTTGTGCATCAGCACCCGCGCTCGCCCCCGACTGGCGGCGACCAGCCGCATGAAGGTCTTGAAGAGCGGTTTCCCCAGCCGCCGAGCGATGGCGGCCACCGTCATACCATTGTAGGGCATGAATTTGGGGTGAACGGCATCGGCAATGACAATGTCGCTGAAATCAAACCCCAGCAAGTATTTCATGGCGGTCAATTCAGCCTGTAGTCGCAGTAGCAGGGCCCGGTTGGTGTAGGCCCCGGGAACGTGCTCCAGGAACCACCTTGGCAGCAGCACGTGGATTACCGAAGCACCGCAATGATGAAAAAAGGTATCGAACCGCAGATCGGACCCTTCACGGTGGGCACGGTCGAACAGGGCCAGCGCACGGTCCGCGGTCCGCCATGTGCGGGCGCCGAAGAAAATGAGGTGCGACATCTGCAGGCGCACACCGGTTTGGCGGGTAAGGGTCAACATCTCCTCGATCGCCCGCAGGTTGTGCGGCGCTCCCCAGGGATTGAGGGGATAGGCGGTCGAGAGGGTCGAAAAGGCCCGGGGATGGACCGTGAGGATCTTGTCGTGCCGGCGGACCAAACGGGCCACGGACGCGAGTTCGGCCGGCGGCGAGAATATACCCGGCTCATACTGCAGCCCCAGGGAGACGCCGGCGGCCCCCTGTTCCAGGGCGACTTCCAGATCATGATACATCTGACGCTGTTCATCCCGGTCCAGCGCTCCGGGTTGGAAGTCCCGGATCGCCGTGCGCACCGTACCGTGTCCGGCCAGAAGCAGTAGATTGTGGGTCAGGCCATTGTTTTCGAGAATGGTAAAATAATCGTCTACCGTGTGCCAGTCGGGCTTCAAGCCGGTGGCTTTGAACACCAGGTCACGAATCCGTCCCGGGTGGGGACGGGACGGATCGAATCCCGCGGCGCTGAACCCGCAATTGCCGGTTACGAAAGTGGTAATGCCCTGGCGCAGGAAGGGCCGCGTGGCGGCGGAATGATCCGGAGCCGCCATGAACCAGTCATTGTGCGAATGCACGTCGATGAATCCCGGGGCGATGACCGCGCCGCGGCAGTCGATCAGGTCAGCGTCGGGCGGCGCCAGCAGATGCCCCCCCAAGGCCTCGATTTTGGCGCCCCGGATCAAGACATCGCCGCGGCGGCCGGGCCGCCCGGTGCCGTCCACCACCAGGCCGTTACGGAGCAATATTGTCGTCCGGGGGGCGACACCATCCAAGTTTTCAGGCGTTGTGGTCATGGGCCTCAACCCGGGAAAACGTTTGCAAGTCGATTGCCGTTTAAAAAACTAGTGCCCCTAATGCCGTTAAATCTTCCGGAAAGCAACCCGCTTCGCGATTTAATCCGAGGGGACCATCTGCCAACATCATCCGGCGGCGTTGCCGTGACCAACCACGCCGATATCCACGGCGTCCTAAAGGCCCTCCAGCAGATCGTCTTCAAAAAAAGGCTTGAGCATGTAAATGATATCGCTCTCCCGCGAGGGATAGGGGCTCATGACATTGTCCCAGAAGAGCTCCTCCACCGTGCGCCCGTCGATCATGGCCTGTTTGAAAGTGTTGATCAGTCCTGAAGCATTGTCGGAAATGACGTGCGCCCCCAGGAGATGATTGTTTTCATCCACCAGTATCTTGAAGGCGGCGTGGGCAAGTCCGACCCGCTTGTAGGTCGGCCAGCCGACCTTTTGATCGCTGTTCTTGTAGTATCGCACCCCCTCGCTGCGCAGTGTATCCTCGGTGGCGCCCACCATGGCATATTGAGGATAGGTGAACAGTACTGTGGGCACGTGGCGATGATCGATGCGGGCCCCCTCGCCGCCTTCCACGGCGGCCAGGATGTTCTTGGCGGCCACATAGCCCTCGTAATCCGCTACCCGGGCCAACTGGAGCGTGGCGGCGCAATCGCCCACGGCAAAGACCCGCGGGTTGGAAGAACGCATTTCACTGTCGACCGCAATGCCCAGGCGCGTGAAAGCCACCTCCCCCGCCGCGAGGTCGAGATCGTCGATGGCGGCCACCCGTCCGGCCCCGTGCACCACCAGATCGGCCTCGAAATCGGCCCCAGCGGTCTTCACAATCCAACCATCCCCGCTTTTTTCGACGGCGGCGATATTGACGTCGGTGTGGATCGCGATCCCTTCCGCCTGGGAGGCCGCCACCAGGGCCGCGACCATCTCGCTGTCGAAAGGCCCCAGCGGACGGGGCGCCACTTCCAGAATCGTCGTGCTGGCCGCCGGTCCGAGACGGGCGGCAAAATGGGCAAACTCGAAGGAGATGAACCCGCCGCCCACGAAAACCACCCGGGCCGGCAGATGGCTGCGCGCCAGGAATTCGGTGCTGGTCGTAAGCTGGTCGGCCCCGGCAAACGGCAGCGGCATGGGACGGGCCCCGGTGGCCAGGATGAAAAAACGGGCCTTGAGGGTCTGCTCCCCGACGGTCAGCGTTTCAGGGTCCTGGAAAGCGGCCGTGCCGTCGATAAAATCGATGCCCGATCCCGCAAGCCCTGTGCGGGTACCCGCCGGAATCGGGTCCGTAAAAGCGTTCTTCTGGGCCAGCACGGCTGCCCAGTCCGCCTCGGCCGGCGTCGCAATCCCTTTACCGGCCAGATGGCGGGAACGGGCCACGGTCTCGGTGGCCTCGTAAAAATACTTCTTGGCCTGGCAGCCGGCCAGGGCACAGATGCCTCCAGGTGTCGGGCTGTTCTCCACCACAGCCACCTTGAGGCCGTACTCGCAAAGGGTATAGGCGGCCGTCTGGCCACCGGAACCGGAACCCACCACCACGACATCGTAATCGTTCATGCACGCCACCTTTCGAATGGATAAGCTTTTGGAGAAACGTTGCACCGGGCGGATCAGCTTACCACTTTGAACCCGGTTGTAAAAGCGCTGCCGTCTGACGCCGGCGCTGATCGCCGCCCCAGCCAAGCCAGCATTCGATCCAGCCGCCCGGCACTGCGGTACAACATCCGACGGTCGAGTCGCCCGTCGGCATCGGCGTGCAATACGGCGCCCATGGCACGATAATACTGATCCGGATCATAGGCAATCAGAAGCAGAAACAAGAGCATTTCGATTGACCGCCAGGCATAGGCCACGGGCGAATTATGGTAATAGAGTAGCATGGCGGCCACAACCGGTGCGGCCCAACGTCCGAGAAGGCCAATCCGCACCCTCATGAAACCGGATCCTCCTGCGGGACGGTCACGGGTGGTTTGCCCTGGCGCCGTGGGCGCCGGATCATCTTGAAAACATCCTCCCAATCGACCGCGGCCGTGACTTTCATGAGAATCGCCAGCGTGGCCACGGACCCGATTGCCACGGTCAGCCCGGTAAACCCTTTGATAAAAAAGCTATAGGAGAACATAACCAAGAAAAAAATCTGGCCGACGATGGCCATTTTCCAGGGGAATCGCCCCTTCAGGGCCGCTCGCAGATAACCGGTCACCAGGGCTATCGAAATCAGGGCCGCCAGCGGTAGGGCCAGATGAATGTGGATGAGCCCGACCAGATAGGCTAACAGGAGATGAAAAGCAAAAAAGCCGGCCGCCACAAAAAGATAGTGCATGGGGTGGATCGGCAGACGATAGACCACATTGATAGCCGCAATCAGGACAAAAAAGAAGAGTAGACCCACCGGGGCAAAAAAGGTGATACGGGCGCTCAGCGGTCCCGGGTTCAACTTCTCCGGGATGACCACGCCGATATCCGCGCGTGAGATCAGGTCCGAGGCCTGCCAGACTAGTCGCATCCCGCTTGCGGTTGGCTCCGCCAGCATAGGCGAAAGGCAACCGGCCGGATAGTCGACATTATCAAAACCGGTCTCGACCACCATCTTCAGATTGCGGACATGGCCCCGTTCCGGATCGAAGCGGTAGCGCCAGGTTTCAATTCCCCGGGTGCGGTAGTAAATCCTGACGGTGCGGGTCTGACCCGGTGGGATGGCGATGATATGGTCGATGCCGGCCTCGGTCCCCATGGCGGTGTCGACCGCTTGACCGTCCACTTGGAAACTGAAAGCATCATAGGTCGCTTGCGGGGCCGGGAAGTCAAAATGCAGACGCACCCGCTGTTCCACCGGCTGATCGCCCTGGAGGCGATAGATGGCCTCGAATGCACAGTTGTAAGTGGGATACCAGATCAGCCCCTTGCGGCGGTGGTCGGCCTCCAGCACAACGTGGACGTCGCTGCTGGCCGGCAATACCGGGATTAAGCGATGACTGCCGGGAATCTGGACCTTGAAGGCCGGGGCCGCCTGCACCAGACGCGCCCCCCACAGGGCCGCCACTTGAGGGCCGAGACGGCTGGAAAGGGTATCCGAACGGAACGCGGTCGCAATCCCCAGGATCCACCACCCGGCGCCAGCGACCAGAAAGATAATTACAACGGCAAGGATACGTTTGACACTCATGTTAGCGCTCCTTTGAATGGTATTTTGCGAATGAACTCAGGGGGCGGGTTGCGCCGGCTCCCGATACATGAAGGCCAGGTTCATGCCCTCACCGGGATAAAACGCCCGCTGGAAGTAATAGGGCTGGCCGATAAACTCCTTGGGCGGATCGGCCACGCCGCCGGGGAAAGGGCTTGCCGGCCCCTCTAGCGAGATCAGTTCTACGCGCGCGGGCAGCGCTATTCCGATTTGCAGTTCCCGACAGGCAAAACCCAGGGCCGGCACCTGGAGCTCCACACGGCCACTCAGTCTTAGCCGCGGTCCCTTGCGCAGAATAGCCAGCGCGATGTGGGCGGGTTCCCCGGTCGGCAGGGGGACGAGCCATTGGCCCTGCGGATCGGTATAAACCTCCCGATGAGTGCCGTTTACTTTGAGCGACCAGATATCGGCATCGGGGACGGACTGGATGGTAAGGTGCGCGCCAGCCTGGGCCGGTAATTCCAGTACCATGACGGCCAGGTTGCTGCCGTTTTCCTCGAAGGCCGCAAAGTAGGTGATGCGGTCCAGCACCAGCGGGGCGGCCGCCGCCGGTGCCAGGATCTGAATCCTGATTTTGACGGGGGTTTGCGCTTCCGTCTTGAAAACCTGGTCGGCGACCGCCGCAACCGCACGCAAGCCGGTGGGGAGACGCGCTGCGGATACCGGGAGATAGGCATCCCCCGCATCGAGGGTCAGGAGGGCATTGCCGGGCGAGGCAAGGGTAAAATGCCCCTCGAGGCCTTCATTTCCGTGAATGCGCGGCAGCCGCAAGGTTTTCATATCCCTTGGCATAGCGCGGTCTTCCGCGAACAGCAGCGATAGAACCTTCGTGTCGGAATGCTGCGGTCGCACGGATAGGCTCTGATCCGGATGAACACTGACCCCGATGCGCTCCTCGGCGGCCCCGACGAAGTCAAACCCCGGGGGCACGATTATCCGGAAGGATTCGGGAAAACCCCGGGGGGCCGTCAAAAGACAGCGTAACCGCAGGCGATCGTCGCGAAAGGATATCTCCGAGAGCATGTCGATCAAAGGGCGCCGGTGGCGGGCAACCATCTGAGCGTCCCCGAACCGGACCTGCAAAAGACTGCGCGTGGTAAAATGGTAAAGGCCTTGCGGATTGCGGATACCAGGCACCTCGATCAACTCGACATCGCCCGCCGATTCGATTTGGAGGGTGTTCTTCAGGGCCGTCGGAATCGGCACTTCAACGATGTGTCCGTCAGACCGCTCCCGAACCGGCGACAGAAAGGCCAGGTGAATTTCAAACGGTTCGATGCCGGAGGGTCGGAAGAAAACACGGGGGGTGGGCGTTGGATCCACGACCAGGTGTCCGCCCGCGACGTGGTCGATTGTCTGAATGGCCAGCGGTCCGCTGAAAATCGGGATTTGGTCGACCTTGCCGTTGAGCACGGTCCCGTTGAGCTTCATCGTCCCCAGGACGGTATCGGAAGTGATCTTCAGATGATAATGGGCCGATGCCAGGCTGTAGACCGGGGTTTCCTCCTCCGGTGCCGCCGTCATCTCCCGTACGATCTTTTCGCGGTAGAGTTGTTTGAGTTCTTCCCAGGGCAGCGCCACATTGGCGGCCGCGCAAACCGATCCATTAAACAGCATCAGAACGACCAGAATGACCAGATGCATCATCGCCTCCTTGGTGGGTTGAGGTCCCTGGATTCAATCCTCAGGACCATGCGATGACGGTACGGGATCTGCTTGAAGGGCTGGTGAAATATGTGTGAATTCGATGTGAAATCGTTACCGCGGCGTGTGCCGGCGCAACCGGCAGCACTGGGATATCAGACGCCGCTGATTCAGGCCGGAAGGCGGAATATGCTGCGGCAACCCTCCGGGTCCCGATTGAGCAGTTGGATGCGTCCCTGGTGGAGGGCGGCCACTTCCTTCACGAAATTGAGACCCAGCCCGGTGCTCTTCTTATCGGTTTCCGGCCGGGGCAGCGAAAAAAAGCGATTGAAGATTTTGTGGCGGGCATAATCGGGAACGCCTGGCCCGTCGTCGTCGATCCGGATCTCGATCCAGTCCCCCTGCCGTCGGCCGGCGACCTGGAGTCTCCCGCCGGTAGGCGAAAAGTCGACTGCATTTTGCAGTAAATTGGCGCAGCCCTGTTTCAGGAGGAACCGGTCGCCGCTGACGGTCAGAGGCGCGGGAATCCGGTTGCGGACTTGCAGTTTTTTCTTGAGCGTCAGGGCCCGCAGCCCTTCGAGCAGGTCGTCGACCATCGGTTTTAGCGCGAAGCGCTCCACCTGCTCGAGGGTTTTCAGGTTTTCCACCGCCGCCAGTTGCAACAGGCGTTCGACGATGCGCTCGATGCGCCCGCTTTCATTGCGGATGTTGGCTACGAAACGCTGGCGCTGCGCCTCGGTCATGGGTTCTTCCAGTAATTCGGCCGCCCCTTGGATGGCGGACAGGGGGCTCTTGATTTCATGGGTGAAAGTTTGAATATACTGTTCCACATAACGGCGGCCCTCAAGGGCTTCGCGCATATTCTCGAAGGCGCGGCCCATTGCACCGATCTCGCTGTTGTCCATTGGCGGGAGGGCGGCACGTCGACCTTCACGCACGTCGTTGGCATACTGCGTCAGCCGGGCAATGGGGTGGGTCAGCCAGGAAACGGCGAGATAGCTGACGATCATCACGGCCACGGCGGCCATCAGGCCGACACGGATGACATCGGCCTTGGCGGACTGCATGAATCGATTGATGCTGCGGGTGGATTTAAGGATGGTCAGGACCCCGCGGGTTTCGCCGTCTACGATGACAGGGGCGGCGACATGAAGCACATTGGAAAGTGGGTCGTGCCGGTCGAGGCGCGTTGAGCGGGCACCATACGCCCCTTTGAGCGTCAAGTGAACATCGCGCCACCGGGAAAAATCCGCCCCTTCATTGCCTCGCTGCCGGGCATCGAAGATCACCTGACCGTTGTGGTCGGTGATGTAGAGGCCCGCGTCGACGGCGCTCTTGCGAAATCCATAGATATCCGCCGCAAACTTGCGCGCATAGGCCGCATCGTATATCCGGTGCAGCCAGTCCGTATCCAGGGCGCCGCTGGCCAGGAGATGGCCGGTGACCTCCGCCCAGAGATGGGATTGGTCCACCAGAACCTCCTCGACGCTTTCCAGATAGCGCAGCCGCAGGTCCCCGAGGACCCAATAGACGAGGAAATAAAAGCCGGTACCGAAAACCAGCAGATAGCTCAGGAAAATGCGTGTCTTGATCTTCATGCGATTTCCTTCAGAGCGTAGCCGACGCCGCGATGGGTGACAATCGGGTCGAATGCGGGCTTGACGGCTTTGATCTTTTTGCGGATGTTCTTGATGTGGGCGTCCACGGTGCGGTCCATACTGGCCAGGGGGTCGTCCCAGACGCGGGCCATCAAATGCTCGCGCGAGAAAACCTGTCCGGGACGGGCAATAAGGATCTTGAGCAGTTCGTATTCGTAGCGGGAGAGTTCCAAGGGCTGGCCGAAACAGCGGATGCAACGCTTGTGGTCCACGACCTCCAGGGGCGGCGCCGAAAAAGGTGTGGCCGGTTGATATTGCGTGCGACGCAGCACCGCTTTGACCCGGGCACAGAGTTCCCGGGGGCTGAATGGTTTGACGACGTAGTCATCGCCCCCAATCTCAAGCCCCACGACCCGGTCGACCTCCTCCGCCCGGGCCGTGAGAAAAATGACCGGAATGCTGTGGCTTTGTCGAATCTGCTTGCAGAGCTCTAGCCCGTTCACATCCGGCAGACCGATATCGAGAATAATCAGGTCGATGGTTTCGCTTTCCAGCAATCTCGGCACCTCACCGCCAGTGGCACTGCGGACGGTCTCAAACCCCTCCGTCTCCAAGGCGTACACCAGGTTGTCGACGATGGCGGGTTCATCTTCAACAATAAGGATGCGGGTTTTCACTGGCCGAGGCCCCCTTCCATGATAAGAAACCGACGATAGCGCAAAAGTACCCGGCCGTGGCCAGGCCCTGGGTGCATACTGATTGGCGGATATGGGGAAAGAATAACAAACCCCGCGAAAATTGTCGATTGACAGCTCTCGGGAACCGGCCCAAAGTTCTGGACGGAAGGGAGGTGCGCATGACAGCGACCACGATTCAGATCCTGTGCGACAACAACATCGGTCGGATGGACTTTCTGGGCGAGCACGGTTTTG
>JASJED010000120.1 GCA_030065585.1 Desulfobacterales bacterium
GATGGTGTCCAGCCCGAAGTCATCGTCCATGCGATCCATCTGCGCGATGGCATCCAGATCGTCGATGCCGCAGTTGCCGCCATGGGCCCAAACCGTCTCGTACTCGGGTTGTTTCGAGAGAAAATTACCGTTCTTGTCATAGAACGTGCCCGAGCAGCGGATCACGCAGCCCCGGTGGCAGCCATGGGTGGCGGACCCTTCACCGCCGCGCTCGTTTTCCAGAGCGGCCTGGGTTTCGCCGCTGATCTTGCCCGCGCCCTCGAAGGTACCGCTGCTGAAGTTGCGCGTGGGGTAGCCCCCGGCTTCGCTCAGCACGTTGGTCAGCACGTTGGTGCCGTAGGCGGGCAGCCCTTCCCCGGTCACCGGGTGCTTGCGCAGACCGGCCACGAATTCCTTGTTGGCGGCCTTGAATTTGTCCGGATCCTTGGGCTTGCGCATCTTCTGGCCGGCGTCGTCCAGCACGATGGCCTTGACGCCCTTGGCGCCCATGACGGCCCCGACGCCGCCCCGGCCGGCATGGCGCGTGGGGCGCTGCTCCATGTCCGAGAAGGCGATCGAAGCGGCTCCCATTTTCATTTCACCGGCCTGGCCGATGGAAATGCAGGCAACCTTCTCGCCGAATTCAGTGCGCAGTTTGTCGACCGTATCGTAGTTGCCGAGCATCTTCAGTTCATTGGCCGCCTCGATCTTGGCGCCGTCCTTGTTGACGAAAACCTTGTAAAGGTCGTCACCTTGGGGTTTGCCCTCCAGGACGATGGCGGCATAGCCCAAGCGGGCCATCACCTGGGCGGCCTGGCCGCCTGAGTTGGACTCCTTGATCGTGCCGGTCAGCGGGCTCTTGCAGCCCACCGAAATCCGGCCCGACATGGCCGCCGCGGTTCCGCTCAGCAAGCCCGGTGCAATCACCAACTTGTTGTCTTCGCCCAAGGGATGGCAGGTGGGCGGCACTTCCTGGCCCACGATCATCGAGGTCAATGCCCGTCCACCGAAGCCGGCATAGTCGCCCACTGGTCCTTCCGAAATGCTCGGACCGCCGTCGGCCCCCATGTTGATGCGTAAAATTTTGTCCATAATGATCTTACCTCCTTTTTGGCATGAGCGTCGCCGTCTTGCGTCCGCACCGCGTTTGCCAGGGTCGCGGCGAAACGAGACGTGACCGTTAATTAGTTTCTAACCATAAAAGGCATCTTTCGGCCCAGGCCAGCGTTCTCGCTCTTTTGAAATCCTCGACGTAGCAGCGCTACGCGTCGCTTCGCGACGACGGCTACGCCGTCGGTTTCAAAATCACTGCGGCCTTGACTTGAACCAAAATCTCCCATTTCTGGATTAACACTAAGTGATTCAATCATGGTGTTCTACATCATGACGACGTCCGCTGGCAAGGGGGATTGCCCGTCCGGCCGCCGGTTGTCATCCATTTCAATCGGGTGCGGCCTTCAAGGTGTCTCCGTCATCAATGGCCTGGAGTGCCGCCGCCCGGACCTCATCCAGCACCTTCTTGAGCGGCAGCCCTTTTTCCAGTGCGACCCGCTTGCAGTCATCATACTCCGGGGTCAGGTTGATGATCCGGCCGTTGCTGCGGGCCAGCTTGACCGCTACGGGGCCGTGCACGGTGTCAATGCGCCGAATCTCGCGCGCCGCCATGATGCGGTTTTCCACGCGCCAGCGCAGGCCAATCGTCGTGGTCTCCCGCATCAGGATGTCGGCCAGCTTACCCACCGCATTGGACCGGCAGATCACCGAAAGCAGGGTGCCGGGACGGTTCTTTTTCATCTGCACCGCGGTCAGAAAGACATCCAGGGCCCCCTCGTCGAGCAGCCGTCCCATCAGATGATCGTAAAGCTGGGGGTTCATGTCGTCGATGTTGGTTTCGATCAGGGCGGTCTGCTCCACCTCGTAATCGCCAACGTCGTCGCGGGCCTCGCCGATGGCCACCCGCAAAAGGTTGGGAATGCCCGGATCGGCCGTTCCCGCGCCGTAACCGACCTGCCCGACGGTCATGGCCGGCATGGGCCCGAATCCCGCAGCCAGCGTGGTCAGGATGGCCGCCCCGGTGGGGGTCAGCAACTCGCCGGCAACCCCGGTGGAATAGGCCGGCCGCCCTTTGATCAGTTCCGCCGTGGCCGGGGCCGGCACCGGCAAGGTGCCGTGGGCGCATTCGATGGTGCCGCTGCCGACATGCAGGGGCGAGCAGAAAACCTTGTCGATTTCCAGGACATGCAAGCCGACCACCGCCCCCACCACGTCGATGATGGCGTCCATGGCGCCCACCTCGTGAAAGTGGACCGCTTCCACCGTCGATCGGTGGACCCGGGCTTCGGCCTCGGCCAGCCTCACGAAGATATCGATACTCCGGGTTTTGATCGCGTCGTCCAGATCGCTTGTGGCAATGATTTCCCTGATGTGGGACAGATGGCGGTGATGGTGGTCGTGATGGTCCTGATCGATGACAATCTGTGCCTGGGAGCCGCCGATTCCCTTTTTGACCACCTTGGCGACATCCAGCGCATAGTGGGACAGGTTCAGTTTGGCGACCTCCTCGCGCAGGCGCTCGATGGGCAGACCGGCATCCAGGAGGGCGCCCAGGATCATGTCCCCGCTGGCACCGGCAAAACAATCAAAATAAGCGATTTTCAAGATGGTTCTCCAGATCGAACCCCCGCAGATTCGGTTCGCTGGTCGACCGCCGGTTTCCGCAGCGCGTCCGGCGCCAAATCGACGGATGCCGCTTCGCAGCAACGAATCACGAGGCTTTAACCAGGGAGATATCGGTATCGTCGCTCCCTGAACCTGCCCCCGTCGGACATTCGCCATCTCCGTCGGCGGCGGAGTGTCCCGTCTTACCCGCGGCAAGTTTGTTGATCAGGCTGGCCTGATAGGCCGCGCCGAATCCGTTGTCGATATTGACCACGGACACGCCCGAGGCGCAGCTGTTGAGCATGCACAGCAGCGCAGCCACCCCGCCGAAACTGGCCCCGTAGCCGACACTCGTGGGAACGCCGATCACCGGACAGGACACCAGTCCGCCGACGACGCTGGTGAGCGCGCCCTCCATACCCGCCACGACCACCGCCACGTTGGCCTGGAACAGGTCGTCCCGGACGTTGAGGATTCGGTGGATGCCTGCCACCCCGGCGTCATAGATCCGATTGACCCGGTTGCCGAGGGTCTCGGCCGTAATCGCGGCCTCTTCCGCGACCGGGATGTCCGAAGTCCCTGCGGTGACCACGGCTAGATTGCCCACCTTTTCAATCTCGCGGGGCTTGATCACCACGATGCGGGCCATGGAATGATAGACACAGTCGTCCGTCACTTCCCGGATGCCCTCGTAGATTTCCCGGCTGGCCCGGGTGGCCAGGATATTGTCGTGATGACGGGCCAGGCGCTGAACGATCCCCTGGGTCTGCTCGACGGTCTTGCCCTCGCAGTAGATCACCTCGGCCACACCCGTGCGCACGCAGCGGTGATTGTCGATGCGCGCATAGCCCAGATTTTCAAAAGGCAGTGTCTTGAGTTGCTCCAGGGCCGCGTCCAGATTCAGCTGTCCGCATTGAACCTGCTTCAAGAGCGCTTTGAGATGGTGGTTGTCCATGGGTAACTCCTTTTATCGCTTCTAGGCCTCGTCCCTCAGGCGTCGACTTCCGACGGCGGCAGGACGCGGTTGAGGCTTCCGCAGCGGTAGCCTTCCAGATCCAGAGCCACAAATTTAAATCCCAGCGCGCGCAGACCGGAAAGCACACGGCGGCGAACATCGCTGTCCAGGAAACGTTCGATGGCCTCGGCCTCCACCTCGATGCGGGCCGTATCCCCCTCATGCCGGAGGCGTACCTGCCACGAAAGGCCCAAGGCCCGGATCAAATCCTCTCCCGCATCGACCTGCCGCAGCTTGGCGGCGGTGATCGCCTGCCCGTAGGGAATACGCGAGGCCAGGCAAGCATAGGCGGGTTTATTCCAACTGGGAAGCCCCAGTTCGCGCGACAATTGCCGAATCTCCGGCTTGGCCAGGCCGGCCTCGCGCAGCGGGCTGCGGACCCCCAGCTCACGGGCCGCACGACGGCCGGGGCGGTAGTCGTCCGCGTCGTCGCTGTTTTCGCCGTCCGCCACCCAGGGGATCTTCTGTTCGGCGGCCAGTCGCACGATTTCAGCGAACCGGCTTTGCTTGCAGATATAGCACTTGTCCGGCGGATTGGCCGTAAACGACGCCATCGTCAATTCCTGGGAGACGATTTCCAAATGACGGACGCCCATCGACCGGGCATAGGCGGCGGCATCCTGCCGCTCATGCGCCGGGGTGGTCTCCGAAAGGGCCGTCACGGCGATGACCTTGTCGCCCAGAACATCCACAGCCACTTTCAAAAGCAGGGTGCTGTCGACCCCGCCGGAAAAGGCCACCATGACCCCCTGCATTTCCTTTAATATCGCTTGCAGGCGTTCGTACTTGCGCCGGGTGGCCGCCGTTATTTCGGGGTGGTCGGCCATCAGGCCGACATCGCCGCGGCCGGGGTTTTCACCCGGACGCAATTTTCAAGACACCCGGGATCGGCCACCCCCATCTTCCGCTGGGTGTGGTAGGCAATCGCCGGACACCCACCGTGGCACAAATCAAACCGGTGGCAAGATTCGCAGGACTTGATTTCCAGCTCCCGAAAAGATTTGAAAACCGGGGACTGGTGCCAAATTTCTGCGAAAACCTCCTGCGGCAGGGTGCCGGCCCGGAAATCGTCCTCCTGCAGAAAGGCGCAGGGATAGACGCCGCCCTCGGGCGAAATGCAGCAGGTCAATTTGCAGGCCCCGCACATGTTCAACCCCAGCGAGCGCCGCTCTTCGGTGGAGACCGAGAAGAAGGAATCGCCGGTGGATACCCCCAGGTGGCGGCTCAGCCAGTCGGAGAATGCCAGCATCTGCTCCGCCGAAACATTGAGCTGGGACCAGGACTGCTTGCCCCGACCCGAAGGACGAAAGCGCGATACCCGCAGCTTAGCGCCGTATTCGGCGGCCAGCGTCGTCATCCGGTCCAGTTCGGGAAAGCTCAACTGGGTCAGCACCGTATTGATGCTGACCTCGATATCCCTTTCGCGCAGGTATTCCAGGGCTTGCTGCACCTTTTGGAAGCTGCCCCGGCCCCGGATGGGGTCGTTGGACGCCGGCGTGGCCCCGTCCAGCGAAACCTGGATATAGACCAGCGGATGATCCAGGCGGCGGGCGACATCCCGATCGATCAGGGTGCCGTTGGTGCTGATACAGGTCACCATGCCCTTTTCGTGGGCGTAGTCCATGAGGTCCAGAAAATCCGGCCGCATGAAGGGCTCGCCCCCGCCGATATTGAACTGGAAGACCTTCATGGCCGACAGTTGGTCGATCACACGGCGGCAGTCATCGGTCGAAAGTTCCGCGGCCCGCCGGTTGCCTGAGTCCGAGAGGCAATGAATGCAGCTCAGGTTGCAGGCGTAGGTCACCTCCCAGGTGACGTTGACAGGCGCACTGAGACCCATCTCAACGTATCGATTCCCCATGGATGAGCCCCTTTCCCTCGAGTTTCGTCAGTACCTGTCCCAGTTGATTTTCGATCTGCTGGCGCGGCCAAGGCATTTCCTCGCACAGCTCGTCCAGCAGATCCCCGACCGACTGCCGCCCCTCGAAGAAGGCGTCGGTCATCAAATTCCTGGAGGGCACGAAATACAGCCGCGGTCCCCGGTAGTCGTAGAACAGGAGCCCGAAGAGCTCGTTGCGTACCTGAACCCCTGCTGCCAGACGGTAGATGGTATTCAATTGCATCGACGTATCCCGGCGCTTTGGATCAGTAAATCCCGCAGATCCCATCCACCGCCAGTTCCTCGATGGTGATTTCTTCGAGAATGGGGGCGGTGATGGTCTGCTGTTTGGTGGTGTCCGTCTCCTTGTTGGTCTTACGAATTTCCTGGGTCTCGTTTTCTTTCATCGGCATGATGGCTCACTCCTCTGATGTTGAAGGATTCATGGTTAGCGCTCAGGCCGCCGTCCGGCGGCCCGCCGTTTGAAAACATGGGCGACCGGATCAGGGGGCCTGGGCCGTCCATCCCTGGTCGACCGTAATAATGTTGCCGGTAATATTGGCCGCGGCATCCGTGCACAGCCACAATACCGCCCGGCCGATATCCTCGGGACTCAGTTCGCTTTCCTTGAGCATGTGACCGGCAAAGAAATTCTCCTTGCCTTCCTCCTCATCCATACCAAAGCTTTCGGCGATGCCCTTCATCATCGGCGTCCACACCGTACCGGGGCAGACCACGTTGGCGTTGATGTTGTGATCGGCGACCTCCATGGCGATCGATTTGTTCAGACCGATGATGCCATGCTTGGCGGCGCAATAGTGCCCCCCCATGCCGAAGCCGCGCTGGCCCCCAACCGAGGAGATGCTGACCACCTTGCCGCTGTGCTGGCCAATCATGTGGGGCAGCACATAGCGGCAGCAGAGGTACATCCCCTTGAGGTGGGTGTCGATAACCTCGTCCCACACCTCTTCTTCCATTTCCGCGATGGCCACCATGGAGGTGTTGCCGGCATTGTTGATCAGAATGTCGACCTTGCCGAAGTTACTCAAGACCTGATCCACCATGGCGGAAACATCCGCATCCTTGCGCACATCGCATTTGATCCCCTCGGCCTTGCGGCCCATGGCTTGCAAACTTTCCACAGCTGCGGCCATGGTTTCGGGCGTGGACAGCGAATAGGGCAGGGTTCTCATATCCTCGCAGATGTCGGCGATGGCGATATCCGCCCCTTCTTCGGCCAGGCATTTGGCAATAGCCAGGCCATTGCCGCGGGCCCCACCGGTAACGATGGCCACCTTACCGTCTAATTTCATGCCTTCGCTCCTTTCCTTGACGGCCTCGTAAAAAGTCCGATTTCGGCGTTACGCGTCACCCCTCGTCACGGCAGCGTACTTTAAGTACGCTTCGTTCCTCTGGCATCTGCGGCCGCATCTCGAACTTTTTTCGAGACCGTCCCAATCATGACTTTTTAAGAAATCGTCTTCCTTGTCTCCTAATGGGGTCGATCGCCCCATCCAATCGCTGGGAAGTGATCGGGGCGGGCTCATGCCTGCGGCCGCTGCCATCCCCACGGTAAAGACGGCGCTGGCCGGCAAGAACCCGCCCGATGATCCGACAGTTCTCAGATGGCCTGCTGGGCAATTTCTTGAAGGTCGAACTGATCCCCGATCTGCTGGAGGCTGAAGTTGATCTCCTGCATATCATCCTTGAGGGAATCGAGGCCGTACTCCTCGATCTGGAAATCGAGCTGCCCCTCGAGGCTGAAGACCAGATGCAGGATGTTCAGTAAATGCGCATACTCCGGATGATTCACGAGCACCGGCATATAACGGTCCATGAGACCCCCGGCGGCCAGCTCCTGCAGGCCCCAGCGCAGCGTCTCCTCATCGACCTTTTTGACCATGACGCCCCTGAGGAGCACAGCGGCGCGCACCCCCATGCGGGTGATGTCCTTGACCATCTCCTGGTCGGCTTGGTTCAGGCCCATGGCCACGTCTCCTTAGGTCATCCGCACTTTCATCGTCTTGACGTGCTTGATGGTCTTTTCCAGTGTTTCGAAGAGCGGCCCGATCAGGCCGTCAGCCTCGGCCTCGTCCTTGGCGGCCGTCAGCTTGGCTTTGATGCCCTCCAAGTCAGCAGCGGCCTGTTCCATGGTCTCTCTGCCTTTCTGGGTTTTAAAGAAAATCTTACCCGCCAGGGGCTCGAGATCGCCGGCCATCTTCGTCAACTTCTCCTTGAGGGCGTCCACCGAGGTTTCGGCGGCGATGTCTTTGAAGTCCTGGCAGATTTCTCTTACAAAGTGGGTTCCCATTTTTTCAGCCAATTTTCATTCTCCTTGTTTCAGATTGATGACTTATGTGCCTCGAATCGACGATGGCCGTGATTCGATGGCCTCTGACACAAGGGCGGCCGGCCTCGGCCGCCCGTTTCCTCATCCTTTATCCATGCGGCCCATGCCCATGGTCATCCTTCGGATGGTGGGCGTGGGCCTCATCCCCATGATCGTGGTGGTGGTGATGGCGGTGTTGACAGCCGGCCCCGGGACAGGGCTGGGCCTCTTTTTCCGGCGGGGCCTCGGCCATCTCCTTGGGCGGGAGCTGGTCCACCAGGGTTTCGGCGACCGTCACGAAGGCCTTGGCGGTCAGGCTCCCCGGATGGAGGTTGACCACCGGCACGCCGCTATCGGCGGCTTCGGAAAATTGGGGGTCGATCGGCAGCGACCCCAGGAACGGGATCTCCATCATCTTGGCCAACTGTTTGCCCTTATCTTTGCCGAACAGATGAACGGTATCCCCGCAGCCACAGGTGTAACTGCTCATGTTCTCGATCAACCCCAGTGCCTTGGCACCCAGGGAGCGGGAAGCGCTGATGGCCTTGGAGCAGACCAGGGTGGAGACCTCCTGGGGCGTCGTTACGATGATGACCCCGTCCAGATCGGGAATCGACTTGAGGATCGCGATGGGCTCATCGCCCGTGCCTGGCGGCAGGTCCACCAGCAGAAAATCGAGGCCGCCCCATTTGGCCGCGGAGAGCAACTGACGAATCGTGCGGCTCTTGGTCTGGCCGCGCCACATGACCGGCGTCATGTCTCCCGGCCAGAAAAGGGCCACGGAAAGCGCCTTGATGCCGGCATCGGTATCCACGGGATTGAGCCAAAAGGCCCCGTCCAATTTGGCCTCTTTTTTGATGCCCAGCATCTTGGGAACGCTTGGGCCGTGGAGGTCTGCGTCGAAGACGCCGACCCGCTGGCCGGCATTGGTCAGCGCCGCGGCCAGGTTCACCGTGGCGGCGGTCTTGCCCACACCGCCCTTGCCGGACAGAATGGCGATCTTGTATTTGACGTACTGCAATGCGTCGGCGATCGCCCCTTTCTGGGTCAATTGTTTTTTCTGCAGTTCGACGAATTCCCTGCGGTTTAGCTCCATCCGGTCCTCCACGATTATTTCCAAAGTTATGACAAGTGCACGCGTTCCGTGTCCGGTCGGCCCAGTCCCAGTTGTTCGGCTTCGGCGATGACTGCTTTGAAGCCCGTCTCGGGGAGCCGTGAGCGGTCCGGCAACTTCTCCCGGATCAGGGCCAATGTGGCCGCATCCAGGGCTACCGGATCATGGGATGCCATGAACCCCAGATTATCCAGCAGCGGCGTTTCACTGTAAGGATAATACGCCGGCTGGGGGGTGACATCCCAAATATAATTGACGTAAAAAATGCGGCCCTCCAGAGCGGTCCGTACCGCCAGATGGCTCTCCAGGGCCCGGCGCCGAAAGATCGCCTGCGCTTCGAGGCTCGGTCGCTCCCCATTGAACATGTAGGGATTGAGCCCGTCGAGCACCCGCGTGCGGGCGCGGCCGGACAGGCAGTCGAAGCCCCCGTTGTAGAGCGCGCCGCTCAAACCGAACAAGGGATTGAGCGTGACCTGGGAGAGTACCCACAGTGCATCGCTGCGGCAAACGGCCGTACCCACCTCCACCCCGCCCAGTTCGGAATCATCACCGCAGGAGAAGAGATCACCCTCGTCGCCGCTGAAACCGCCGTTGATCACGAAATGGCCGCCCAGGGTCTCGCTGGAGTACCCAATGCGACTGGCGACTTCCATAAAAGCATTGCCGAGCGAACGCTTCCAGTAATCCACCAGACGCTGGCCATCGCAAATGTTCGGTCTTGCCTGGGTGGCTTTCCAGGCCACGTCAGCCAGCGTGCGGATGAAATTGGGACGCAGGCTGTAATCATAACCCTCTTCGGGAACGTTGACCTTCAGGGTCACCCGCATGCCTTCGGAGAGCGTGCGGGTGGCCTCGGCCGTATCGGCCAGTCGACGAAGTTTGTGAGCCACCGAATTGTCGAAGGTCATGCGCTGATTGTCGATCCAGACCACTTCGCTCATGGAAAGCTGCCTTCTAAGTCTGAAATTGGTTTTGGTTCCCCGGCGCAACCAGGGAAACGGAGGGAGGCCTGCAACGCGCCTCCCTCCCCTGATACGATTTCGTCAATTAATCTGCTGTTTCCCCCTTGAAGGGGTCATACTTCTTCCACTCGTTCCACACCCAGTCCTTGTCGTACTCGATACGTTTGAACGGCATGACTTCCGTTGCCAGATCGTGACGATAAAAAGTGTCCCGCAAACGGACGGTCGTGGGTTTTTTGGCGTTTGGGCGAACCTGCCACTTGGCGGCATTTTCCTGGTTCAATATCGGCTCGTAGTTGTTTAGTTTGTACTTCATGGTTCCCAGACCGATCTTTGCACCAGCCGCCATGGTGATACGCGGGCTGAAGCCGTTGATCTCGCGGAACTTGTCGTCACCGGGCTTGAGTTCCTTTTCATCGGCCACGGAGCCCGGGCTGATCGGTGCGGCGTCGATGGCATCCAGCGTGGCCATTTCAACGGCAATTAAATCCTTGCCGGCGAACAGACCCACGTCCGGGCAGACCGCCAGACCGGCCCACGGGAAGCAATCGCATTCGGGCACGATGTCGATGGCGTGGTTGATGTAGCCCACCTTGCCCCGCTCGAAGCATTTCAGTGCGCCCAGGGCGGCATCCGCATGGGCGATCATCGCGTTGGGGAAATACATTTCCTCGAAGGCGATACCCGCGTGCCCCGAGAACCCACAGGTGACCTGGCAGGAATAACACAGGCGGCACCTTTCCGGATACCATCGCTTGCCATTCTCGAATACCCTATGCGCACTGCGGGGGCAGGAATTGTCGCACAACTTGTGAAAATCGCAGGCCTTGCCCGGGCACTGGTCGGTGAACTTGGGCCAACCGATGGCATCATGGGGATCGCCCCAGTGGGCCAGGTGGGTGATATACTTACCGCGCTTGGACTGGCAGCCGATGCCCAGCTGCTTCAGGACCCCGCCGTACATGGTGATCGTGTGACCGCGGGCATGCGCCAGCACGATCATGGCATCCGCTTCGGCAATGGCCCGCCCGATATAGGTCTCCTTGATGATCAGCCCCTCGGGGATGTCGACGCGGTAATCGTCCTCGCCGGCATACCCGTCAGCGATCAGAACAGGGCAGCCGAAGGTAGCGTCGGTATAGCCGTGGCGGATGGCGCCTTCGAGCTGGTACTGGGAAATCGCCATGCTGTTGTGGGTATGGTAGGACAGGGTCGTGTCGTTGACCACATAGGGATGACCGCCGCAGGCCTTGACCTCTTCCACGATCGCGGCGATATATTCCGGCCGCAGGATCGCCGTCCGGTTGTACTCGCCGTAATGGATCTTGATGGCCACCTCATCGCCCTTTTTGAAGCATTGGTTCAGCTTGGCTTCATAAAACAGATCCTTGGCCTTGCAGATCATGGATTCGGTCCAGTTGGTGGCGTTGGCCTCGGAGAACCAGACCTCGGGCGTCCCCTTCTCGGTGAAGGGCCCCCATTTCTCCTTGGGCGGGTTCCAGCTCTTCGTCTGATACGTGTCGCGACCGCCATCGACCGGAGCCTTCATTTCGGTCCATTTGGTGGGTTCGCAATTGTTGTCAGCCATGAATGCTTCCTCCTTTCCGTCGCGTATTAACGGCTGCATCGTTGTCTCGTTTAAGGCTTAAAACAACGCCGAACAGTCCTTCGATTGATACGGCAGGCACCACCTCCTTCCCCTTAGTGGTTGACAAGCGAGACAAACCGCAAACCGCATTTGAACCTGCACAGCAAATACCGTACCGCTTTATGGCAACCACCCCACCGAGGGGGCGCCTCTTTGGCGTGACCATAAAAATATGAATTATTTTCAGCGGATTAAATCCATTCAGCACGATCTTAAACTATGCCCGATCCGAGCTGCATCCAAGCGGGCCAAACGCCCCATGCCCGGAACATGAGGTGCACCTGATGCCGGAAATCACGGATTTAAAATTATAACTAATCGATATTATTGATATTATTTTGACATATCGCAATTGGGGTCAAAAGGGACAACCCACCACAGGAAATCGTCAGCAGCGCTTTGAGGAGGCATCAGCGATGCGGCATGGCGCGTTTCCGCGCCCGCGCCTCAGGAGAAGATCTTGAACTTGTGGATTTTCTTGTAGAGCGTCTTGCGGTTGATGCCCAGAATCTCGGCCGCCCTGGACTGATTGCCCCCGGCTTCGGCCAGGACGGCGATGATGTGATTTTTCTCCATCTCCTCCAGGGTTTTGAGCGGCCGGGCCGGGACCTGTTGATTGAGAACCAGATGCCGCGGCAGGTCATCGGGCCGAATGGTATCGCCCTCGGAAAAAATCAGGGTTTTGGTGATCACCGAGCGCAGCTCGCGAATGTTGCCGGGCCAGTGGTAGCCCGCCAGGATAGCCATGGTCTCGGGGGCCAAATTCACGGCACCCGGGGAATCCCCGTAGAGTTCGATCATCTTGGCGACCAGGACCGGTACGTCCTCGGGCCGCTGCCGAAGGGGGGGGATGGTCAGGGAGACGACATCCATCCGGTAGAGCAG
>JASJED010000121.1 GCA_030065585.1 Desulfobacterales bacterium
TGATGGCCGCGGCTGCGTCGCTGACATGAAGGTGAGTGTAGATGTTTTTACCGAGCCCCGGCAAGATTAGACGACCGGCGGCCAACTGGCGAAAATACAGATCCCTTAGCCCGTAGACATGGGGCAAACGCAGCGCGGTAAAAGCGATGCCGGCGGAGGCGGCCATTTCCGCCAACCGCTTTTCGGTATCGACTTTGATGCGGCCGTAGTCGAGGACCGGGTCAACCGGTGTTGCGGCCGTTACCGGGGCATCCGTGCCGCGGTAGACCAGCAGGCTCGAACTGTAAACAAAACTGCGAACACCGGCCTCGATAGCGGCCTGCATCAGGGCGACCGACCCGTCCAGGATCGAGGGCTTCAGCGTCGCGTAGGATTCGAAGGTGGCCCGGGCCCCGAGATGGATGATGCCATCCATGCCGCTGACCGCCGCCTTCAGACTATTGGGGCTTCTCAGGTCGCCCATGACGAAATCGGCGTCGAAATGGCAGATTTCGCAGTCATCGCCCAACTTACGGTACATCAGCCGAGGACGGTAGCCGCCGAAGGATAGTTGGCGGGCAACCTCGTGGCCGATGAAACCCGAGGCGCCGGTGATCAGCAGTTTGATTTTGGCACCATTGCGCTTTTTATCCATTGCTATCCTTCGATCCTTATCATGTCGTGGCGATTAATCCGTCTTCCCCATCTGCATGGAAGCATGTTCGTAAAATAGGGAAAAAAAAACGCTTGGCAAGGTCGGCCCCAGCGGGGAAGAAGCGTTACGGTCGGCGCCGACACGCGTCGGCGATGCCGCCGGTGTTGCAACCCGCCATACGTCGGCACGACGATCTGCGCGGAAACGTCATGGATCCCCTTGGAAGTCATCGACCGGTGAAGGTTGGATACTTCCCGACCAAGGCCTGAAGCCGGCTTGGCGCGCCTCAACGCGCTGCACCGCGGGGATTTCGTAAAGATTGATCTGCCCCGTCGGCTGGCCGCAAAGGGCGATGCCCTCGCGACCGTCATGTCCCTTGCGCACCGCCAGGACGGGGATCCCGGATGCGGTAAGTTCCCGGGCCATGACCTCCGGCGCAATGCCTTCCGGCGGGCCGCAATGCACCGTGCCGTCGAGTTTGAAAACCCAAAGGGTATCGGTCGCAAAAATGTGGTGGGGCTGAAAAAACCCAGCGACACTGCCAAGCCATACCCAGGCCGTCAAGACGACAACAAATCGTTGCATCGATATCCGTTTCCCATCGTGTGTTAGACCATCCGGCTGATTTCACCGGCCAGCCTCTCCAGACGTTTGGCCGAAACCGGCACGGCCGTCTTGAGTTCTTGGGCGAAGAGCGAAACCTTGTACTCCTCGAGCAGCCAGAAGAAATCTTCGAGGGCGTCGCGCTTACGCCTCGAGGTCCGCGGGCTCAGGGCCGCCAGCATGCGGTGCATGATTTCCTCGAAACGGGCGACTTCTTCGGCCTTGGGACGATCACGCTCGAATTGCTGGACCGCCCGCTGGGCGCGGAGCGCCACGGCCCGCAGGTAGCGGACCAGGTGGGGCAGGCGCTCCCGCTCATAGAGGGCCACGAAATGATCGGGCACCAGTTTGTGAAGATCCTCGCGACGCGCCCGCAGGAAGTCGGCCACGGCACCGCGGCGGCCCGCCTCCCGCTCCAGCCCGAAGAGAACCTCCCGCGTCTCGTGCAGGGCGATCAGCACCGGCAAGACCGAGGCCAGCAGACGCTGCCCGTCATTGATGATCTCCTTTTTTGCTGTTCGGACACGCTTTTCGAATGCCGCCGCCGTTCTGAGATCGCACACCAAGCGATCGTGGACCACGCGGTCATAAAGCTGTCTTTCCAAGGCCTTGGCGCCACCGGGCCAACGCACCTTGCCGGCCAGGTCGGACGGCAGGCGCAACTGGCGTTTGAGATGGCGCAGGTCGCCGGCCAGAGCCATTTCCAGCAGGGCCGCCACCCCCTGGCCGTGCGTCTGAAGCGCTTCGTCGCGGTTGCTGAAAAGACGCAAGGCCACACCGTGGTGACCCGCCGCGGGCGCCACCAGGGCCGGGAAAAGCTTTGCACCGCCGGTCTGATCGTCATCCACAGCGATTTCCCCGGGCAGATCGCCGCAATCCCAGGTCGTGAGCCCTTGCCGTTCCCAGCGCCGCCGCAACGCGGCAGGTATCGCCGACCGGGAGCCGGCCGGCGTCCCCTGTTGCAGGACCGCGGCATCCCGTCCGGCGGCCAGCGTCTGGCCATCCGGACCGGTGAGCGCAAAGCGCATCTTGAGGTGGTCCGGCAGGGCGCTGGCTTCCCAGGCCGTGGCCGGAATGTCGACGTTGAACCGCCGGTGGATAAAATTGCCCAGGGCCGTGGGCAGGGCCGCGCGGGTGCGCGGCATTTCCCGGGCGATGACAACGGCCGTGTCACTCACCGGCGTGAGCCGACGGCGGTAGGTCTTGGGCAGGGATTTGAGCAGGGCCGCAATCTTTTCCTCGAGCAGGCCTGGCACCAGCCAGTCGGCGTCGTCGGCGCGGACCCGGTGGGCGGTGTCGGCCGGCACGGCCACGGTGATCCCGTCGTCCTCGGCCCCCGGATCGAAGCGGTAGTCGGCCTTGAGCCGGGCATCGCCCAGCTCGATCTCGACAGGATAGCGGGCCAGTTCCGCCGCGTCCGGTTCGGCCTGCAGGAGATCATCCGGCTTGAGGCGCAGAAACGCATCCTGGCCCTTTTGTTTGATTAGATGGGCCAGGCTGCGCATGTCGGCGATCGTCCCCAGCCGCCCACGGTAGAACTGGTAGAGAACTTCCTCGTCCACCAGAAGTCCCCTGCGTCGCAGACGGTTTTCCATGTCGGCGACATCGTCGATCAGGGTCTGGTTGTAAGCCATGAAAGGCAGGGGCCGGCGGACATCACCAGCGATCAGGGCGCTGCGCACGAAAATTTCGGCGGCCTCATCAGGGGCGATGCGGCCGTAGGAAACAGGCCGGTTTCCGACAATCACGAGCCCGTGGAGGCTGACCTGCTCGTCGGCCACCACCTGGCCGCGTTTGCGCGACCAGCGGGGGGCCAGATAGGTGTAGCGGCACTGTCCTGCGGCCAGGGCCTCGATCCAGGCGCTGTCGATGTTGGCGGCCATGCGCGCGAACAGTCGGGAAGTCTGCACCATCTCCGCGGCCACGATCCAGTCGCCTCCGCGGTTGAAGAGGCCCGATCCCGGGAAAAGCATGCACTCGCGGCCCCGGGCCGCACGGTAGATATTCTTCTCTTTGCGCTGGGCGATATTGGTCAGAAAACCGCTCAGGACCGACTGGTGAATTGCGGTGTAGAGGGCGCCGAAGGTTTGGTTGCGACCATCGGCGGCGGCGGACGGCGGCGCCTGGTCCCGGGGCGGCGCCAAACCGGCTTCAGCGGCGATCGCCGCCAGCTGGCGGTGAATGTCGCGCCATTCGCGCATCCGCCGGAAGGATAGAAAATGCTCCCGGCAGAGGCGTTTCAGCGGCCCGCTGCGCACGATGTCGCCGGCGCGCTCCCAGATGTTGAGCAGGGTTGCGAAATCCGAAGCCGGGTCCTTGAACACGGCGTGGGCCTGATCGGCGGCCTGCTCCTTTTCCGCCGGTCGCTCCCGGGGGTCCTGGATGCTGAGGGCGGCGGCAATGATCAACATGGCCGACAGGCAGCCCTGCTCGCGGGCCTCGATCAACATCCGCGACAGACGCGGATCGATGGGCATGCGCGCCATGATCCGCCCGCGTGCGGTCAGACGGTAGCGTTCGAGCCCCTTGCGGTGTTTGCCGCCCGGGTCTTTTTCGACCGCTTGCAGTTCGACCAGCAAATTGAGCCCGTCGCGAATGCTGCGCGGATCGGGGGGATCGATAAAGGGAAAGACGCTGATGTCACCCAGTTTCAGGCTGATCATGCGCAGCATGACCTCGGCCAGATTGGCCCGCAGGATTTCGGGCGGCGTGAAACGGGGCCGGCCCTGATAGCTCGTCTCGTCGTAGAGCCGGATGCAGACACCGTCCGCCACGCGCCCGCAGCGGCCCATGCGCTGGTCGGCACTGCTGCGGGCAATCGGCGCCACCGGCAGCGCCGTGGTGCGGGTGCGCGGCGAATAGCGGGGGATGCGGGCCAGGCCGGTGTCCACCACGTAGCGGATGCCCGGAATGGTGATCGAGGTCTCGGCCACGTTGGTGGCCACGATGATCTTGCGTGCACCGCTGGCCGCGAACACGCGCCGCTGGTCGGCGGCCGCCAGCCGGGCGTAGAGCGGCATGATCTCGGTTCGGGGCCAGCCGCGTCCGGCCAGCATTTCACAGGTCTCGCGAATGTCCTGCTCGGTGGGCATGAAAACGAGCACATCGCCGCGGGTGGGCTCGGGCACCAGGGTTTCCACGGCCGCCACGGCCGCCTCCACATAGGTTTCGTCACCGCCCCCTTCGTCATTCTCTTCAATAGGTCGATAACGGACCTCGACCGGATACATCCGGCCGGAAACCTCGATGACCGGAGCGCCGTCGAAGGCCCGGGCAAATTTTTCGGTGTCGATGGTGGCCGAGGTGATGATCAGCTTGAGATCCTTACGGCGCTGGACCAGTTTCTTGAGAATCCCCAGAATGAAGTCGATGTTCAGGCTGCGTTCGTGGGCCTCGTCCACGATCAGGGTGTCGTAGGCCGTCAGGGCCGGATCGCCCTGGGTTTCCGCCAGGAGGATGCCGTCGGTCATGATCTTGATAAAGCTCTCGGGCCGGGTGCGGTCCTGGAAGCGGATCTTGTAGCCCACCGAAGCGCCCAGCGGCTCACCCAGTTCATCGGCAATCCGCTGGGCCACGGTGGTGGCGGCAATCCGGCGCGGCTGGGTGCAGCCGATCAACCCGCTCAGGCCCCGGCCAGCCGCCAGGCAAAACTTGGGCAGTTGGGTCGTCTTGCCGGAACCGGTCTCACCGGCGACGATCACCACCGGATGGGTTTCGATGGCGGCCACGATCGCCGCCTGGTGGACACTGATCGGCAATTCGCCCAGGGGCGCCCAGGACGGCCGATCGGCCAGGCGCTGCTCCCGGTTGGCCGCCGAACGTTCCAGGCGCTTTTGCATTGCGTTCAGTCGGTCATGGAGTCGCGGCACCCGGCGGCGTTGACGCATCTTATAGCGAATCTGTCCGATTTCCCGGCCCAGGTGATAGCGCTCGCGGGCCATGGCCTCCGGCAGTCGCGCTTCCAGCGCACGGAGCCGCGGCCCGATGGAGGGCGATCGGGAGTTGGGCGGTTGGGAATTGGAACGACGCTCGGTGGTCATCGGGATAATCGGTTGGAACACTTCCTCTAAAATGGTATGGGGTTAACCATCCCGCTTTTCACTACGTGCGACAGCCCTATAGCGGGTTGCCGCTTGGCTTGCAAGCCGATCAGACATTTTTCCTGAGGGGAGGTTTCCATGGATTTTCTCGTCATCGGCGGTGATGCCGCCGGCATGAGTGCCGCCAGCCGGGCCAAACGCCACCGGCCCGATCTCAAGGTCACCGTCCTCGAAAAAACCGCCGACGTATCCTACAGCGCCTGCGGCATGCCTTATAACATCGCCGATCCAGAACGGTCGATCGAAGATCTGGTGGTGCGCCGCGCCGATGTGTTTCGGGACAAGCAGGGCATCGATCTATTGACCGGCATCGAAGCCACCACCATCGATCCGGCCGCCCAGACCGTCGCGACCCGCAGCGCCGACGATCAGGAGCGTACTTTTCCCTATGACCGCCTGCTGATCGCCACCGGCGCTTCCCCGATCAAACCGGACATCCCGGGAGTCGATATGCCCGGGGTCATGGTACTCAAGAGCCTGGCCCATGGCCGCACCCTCAAGGCGTTCATCGACCGCCAGACCGTCAAGAAAACCGTGATCATCGGCATGGGCTATATCGCCCTGGAGATGTGCGAAGCCCTCCGGGAGCGGGGCATCGCCGTGGAGATGGTCAAACCCCGGCCAACATTTCTGCCCTGGATGGAAACCAGCATGGCGGAAGCGGTCAAGGCCGAACTGGAGGCCCAGGGGGTGGTCTTGCACCTGGGTTATCAGGTGGAGCGCATCGAACAAGCCAACGACCGCCTGGCAGTGATCGCTCCGGACCTTTCCCTGGAAGCGGATCTGGTGCTCGTGGCCGTGGGGGTAAAGCCCGCCAGCAAATTGGCCGCGGCCGCCGGGCTGGAGACCTCGGTCAGCCGGGCGGTTGCCGTCGATGCCCGCCAGCGCACCTCCGATAAGCATATCTATGCGGCCGGCGACTGCGCCGATGCCTTCCACGTGGTTACCGGCAAGCGCACCTGGATCCCGCTGGCCCTGCGGGCCAACCGCGCCGGCTGGGCCGTGGCCGACAACGTCTGCGGCATGGACCGCCGGCTGACCGGGGTGGTCGGCTCGGCCGTGTTCAAGGTTTTCGACCTCCAGGTGGCGCGTACCGGTTTGAACATGGCCGAAGCTTTGGACGCCGGATTCGAGGCGGAGTCCGTCACCATCAAATCGCGCTCGCGGGCCCATGCCCACCCGGGATCCTCCGCAATCCATGTCCACATGGTGGGCGAACACGGCTCGGGCCGCCTTTTGGGGGTTCAGATGATCGGCCGCGACGGCGTGGCCCACCGACTGCATGCACCAGCCGTGGCCCTCCACGCCCACATGAGCGTGGAGCAGTTCAGCCTGACCGACCTGGGCTACGCACCGCCCTTCGGCCCCACCTGGGACCCGATGCTCACGGCGGCCAACCAGTTGCTGAAAAAACTGTGACCTGAAATCCTGATCCGCATCCACGTCAATGATCCTATCATCCTGGCGGGTCATGCCCCTTCTCACAACCATTTGCGCCACTTGAAGTAGATGAGCATGGCGGCCGTGATGGCACCGAATAACCCCCAGACCATGAAATAGCCCCCACGCCACTGCAGCTCGGGCATGACCTCGAAATTCATGCCGTAGATTCCGGCCACGAAGGTGATCGGTATGAAAATCGTGGCAATGATGGTGAGCACTTTCATGATCTCGTTCATGCGCTGACCGGTCATGGATATGAAGAGATCCTGCAGGCCGGAAAGCACATCGCGCAACGATTCGATGACCTCGATTCCCTGAAGCAGGTGGTCGTAGACATCGGCGAAGAAGACCCGGTTCCTTTCCTGGACCAGGGGGTTCTCCGTCTTGTGCAGGAGGCTCAGGGTCTCGCGCAGGGGCCCGATCTGCTTGCGCAGATAGATCATCTCTTGTTTCATTCGGAAGATTGATTTGAGCGGGTCATTTCGGTTGTTATCGTAAAGCCGCGCCTCGAGGGTTTCAATTTTCTCGCTCAAATGCTCCAGCACCACGAAATAGTGATCGACGATGCTGTCGATCAGGGCGTAGATCAGGTAGTCGCTGCCGCTGCCACGGATGCGGCCGCGGCCTGCGCGGATGCGCTTGCGCACGGGCTCGAAAACATCGCCTTCAGCCTCCTGAAAAGAGATCAGGAAATGATGGCTCAGCACGAGACTGACCTGTTCCGCGCGCACGCGCCCGGCGGCATTATCCCAGGTCAGCATCTTTAAGACCAAGTAGAGATAGTCGTCGAACTCCTCGAGCTTGGGCCGCTGGGCCGTGTTGACAATATCTTCCAGGGTCAGGGGATGAATCAAGAAATGCTGGCCCAACTTTTCGATCACGCCTATGTCGTGAACGCCATCGATGTTGATCCAGGAGGTGGCGGGTTCGTCCCGCAGCGGGAACACCGTTTCCACGTCCATTGGACAATGCTCGTCCAGCCGGTCACTGTCGTAGTCCATCAGCGTGATGCGGACAACATCCTGCTTGCGCTCCCCGATATGCACCAGCGTCCCGGGCGGCAGCCCGGCCTTCTTGGATGACTTCTTGATGAAACGCGGCATAAGGTTCTCCTTTCCAGATCGGCAGCAGCTAGTGTTCGGGGATTTCCGGTGGTCCCGTCGGGGAACCGGCAAGCATCATTTTCAGGATGCGCTTGTCATCGCCGGCCGCATAGACGGTCCGGCTAGGAATGGCGAAATCGATGCCCGCCTCTCGGAAGCGGCGCAGGATCGTCAGGCAGATGCGCTGCAGGCAAACCTGGAAGTCCCAGTAATTGGCCGGATGGTACCACATGAGCACCATGATATTGAGGCTCCAGTCGTTGAACCCGTTGAAGAAAACCCGCGGCGGGAATTCGGGATCCCTCCCTTCGTGATCGGCCAGGATCGATTCCAGGATGGCCACGGCTTCTTCGACCTTTTCCGGTGGCGTGTCGTAGGTGATGCCGATGTTGGTCGACCAGCGGATGTGGGGACGTTTGCCGATGTTCTCCACCGTGGAGTTCACCAACTTCTCGTTGGGGATCGTCACCAGGTGGCCCGTCAGGGTGCGGACGCGCGAACTGCGGAACCCGACGCTTTCCACCACCCCGTCGTAGCTGTCGATGACGATGCGCTCGCCCACCTGAAAGGGCTTGTCGAAGAGAATCGTTAAGGTCCCGAAAAAATTGGCGATGGAATCCTTGGCCGCCAGGGCCACCGCCAGGCCGCCGATCCCCAGGGAGGCCAGCAGCGGTCCGATCTCGAGCCCGGTCAGGTTCTTGATGACCACCATGCCGCCCACGAGGACAATGAAGATCCGCAGGGATTTACCCACCAGCGGCACGATGATGTCGTCGATATCGCTGCTGGTCGAGGCCGCCCAGCGTTTGAGCCGGGCGTCCAGCAGCTGGACCAGACCGAACAGAAACCAGACGATCGCCACCGTACCGGCAACGTCGGCAGTTCGCTGGGCCACGGCATGAACAAGATTGGCGCCGTCGTCCGTCTTGAAATGCGGGAAAAGGGGCGTAACCGCAGCATAGACACCGTAAGTCCAGATGACCAGCGACAAGGGGCGGCCGGCGGCCTGTAAAAACATCCGCAGCCATGAGATCACGCCTTCCTGGTGGGGAATGGCCTTGATCCGCGTGTTGATGATGATGCGCAGGATGCGCTCGAGCAGCAGGACACCGAAGACAGCCGCCATGCAGAACAGCAGCTTGAACCAGCGGATACCGTAAAGCACCTCGGTGGTCACCCAACGGCCAAGCTTGGTGGCCGCGGAATCGCCGATTTTCTCAATTCCCCGACCGATGCTCTCACCGGCCCTATCCAGGCGCTTTTCGTCGATGTCGTACGGCAGCTCTTTACCGGCGGGACCCGGCTCGGCCGGACCGGCGGCAGCGTTAGGCTCCGCCGGCGCGGCGGCCGGGGCCGCCTGGCCACCGCCGGTCAGAATAAGCATGCTGATCCACACCCAAACGATTGTTCTGATGATCATCTTGATAGCCTCCTGATCAGGCCGCCCAAACCACAAGGGCTTCAGTCGCCCGGCGGGTTTGGCGCCCCGCCTTCGGTGTCGTCCTTGATAGGCAAACCGGATTGGGCAGCCTCCTGTTGGGCCAGCCCCAGCTTGGCTTCCAACTTCAGGGCCCGGCGTCGGCTTCTTTTCGCCTGGAAGGCTGCACTTTCGACCTCCCGTTCCAGCGTTTTTTTGGCCCTCAGATCGATATGACCCGAATCGGCGCCGAGGATGGCCGCCAGGTGCGCCTGGCTGCGCTCGAGCGCCTCGGCGGCGTTCGCGGCCTCCCCACGCGCTTTTTCCAGACGGTTTTGCAGTTGCTGCAACGTATCGCGGATTTCTGCCAGCTCGGCCGCACGGCCCTCCTCGGGTTCGGCTTCCAAATCCAGTTCATGGGCCGCGTTAGCCATGACGGTGGTGGGCAGCTGTTCCAGAATACCTTCCAGTGGGGCTTCCCAGGGCAGGGTAATCAGGTTGTCGCGAAAACGGAAGGGCACAAACAGAAGCGTCGTATCGGCCGTCTCGCGTTGGAGCTCTTCAATCGCGCCGCTCGTCAGGATCAGTGGCTCGCCCTCAATGCGGCTGCTGACCAGGAGATCCGCAAGCATCCGGCCGTCTTCGTCCGGCGTACCCGGCAGGGCCTCGTCGGCGGCCAGAACACGGATTTGGGCGTCGGACCAGCTGTCGTGACGGGTCATTAGATAGGCCAGCATCAACATCAGCCGCCCGGTGGCATTGGCCTGCCACCAGATGTCGATTCGCGGTTTCTCCAATTGGGCGACGCCCGGCCATTTGGACGCCTCCGTGGCCAGGATCAGGGTATGGCAGCCCTGGCGAAAGGCTTCGCGCAGGTTGCGTCCGAATAGGATATCCTGGAAACCCTGCGTTTGGGGAACCAGATTGCTGTTCCAGTTGACCAGCACCGTATTGGCTTTAAGAGGCCCGATCCCGGTGATTTGCGTCAGGTGGTGGACCCCGGTCTCCATATCTTCGGAGGACACGGCCAGCGGGAAGGCATTGAATTTGTGACTGCTGACAGCTTGTTCAAGTTCTTTTTGAGCGGTCTCGCGAAGTGACCGCGCCTTCACACCATGCCCCTCGATGATCTGGGTCAGGATGGTCAAACCGCTGCCACCCTCCAACCAGGTTGATAAGGTTAAAAGGTGCCGTAGATGCTCGGGTCGATTGTTAAACGCCAGGATGTAAGGACGCCAGTCCCGGTCGTGTGCCGGCTCGGCGGCGGCCTTGAACAGGTTGGTGCGCACTTGCTGCAAATAATAGCTGCGCCGACTGTCGGCCCAGCGGGACGGACCGGCCGTACGCCGGACAAACTGAAATACAGCCAACAAAATCGAAATGGCCACCACGCTGGCGCGCCAGTCGATGGCCACCATGACGGCCAGACAGGCGAGGGCCCCGGCCAGACTGAGACGGGGATGGAACAATCGAAACCGCGGTCGGAACGACGGGCTGGCGGCGCGGGCCTCGAAATAGGTCGCATAGTTGAGCAGGCCGTAGGAGATCAGGAAAAACATCGAAACAACCGGTGCGATCAGGTTCAAATTACCCAGAGCCACGGTAGCGTAGGCAATCGCACAGGAAAGCAGGACGGCGCGCCGCGGGTTGTTGGTGGCTCCGGCCCCCTTGGCGAAAAGGTTGAGAAAAGTGAAGATGCGATCCCCGGCCAGCGATTGCAGGATGCGCGGCCCGCCGAGGAACGAGGCCATGGCCGAAGACAGCGTGGCCGCGACCACGCCGGCATCCACCAGCACGCCCCACCGGGCCACCCGCTTCATGGCCCCGTAGTCTGCCCGCAGCACCTCACCCGGCAACGTCCCAGCAAGCAGCACCGCCACCGAGAAGTAGACCAGAATCGATAGGCCTACGGCCGTGAAGGTCCCCACAGGGATGCTGCGCTCGGGATCTCTAAGATCGCCGGACATGCTGACGCCTTGGGTGAAGCCGGTGACCGCCGGAAAAAAGATGGCAAACACCACCCAGAAGGGCTGTGCCCCGGACGGGGATTTCCAGTCCAGCGCGATCTGTCCGGCACCCCATGTTGCGAAGGCACCCGTGTAGAAAGAAACCAAGGCGGCCGTCAGGAGGGCCATGACGACATATTGGAAGCGTGTCGCCCAGTCGGCCCCCAACCAGGCCAGAACGAAAAGGGCCGTCACCGCCAGTGCGGCTGCCAGTCGCGGGCTCATCGGCCAGTCCGGAGGCAATAGGTTCGCCAGCACCTCCCCAAATCCGATGCAGTAGAAAGCAATCGAAACCGACTGGGCCAGAAACAGGACCAGACCCAGGGCCCCACCGTATTCGGGTCCCAGGGTGCGGGATATGACATAGTAGTCGCCACCGCCCTTGACACGCAGATTGGTGGCGATGGCCGAAAGCGAGAGGCTGGTCAGAATGGAAATGCCGTTGGCTAGGGCGATGATCGCGAGCGCCCGCGCCAGTCCGGCCTCGCCCACCACGTAGCCCAGCCGTAGGAAGAGGATGATGCCTAAAATGGTGAGGATACTGGGGGTGAACACCCCGCCGAAGGTGCCCAGGGTGCCGCCGGAAGGGGCGGCGGGCTGATTCGTGTTGCTTTCTGCGTTCATGGGAATTTCCCGACAGGGGTCAGCCTGCGGGCCCGATCGTTAGGTCCGAAGTGAAGCCATCAGGTTTCTTCGGGTATCGGAGCCGGAGGCCTGAATTCCTCGGGATAGCTGCGGAGATGAATATCCTGTTGGGGAAAGGCGATCTCAATGTCCAGTTCGCGAAAGCGATTGTCGATCTCGAAGCGGACCCTGCTGGGCACGGACCAGAAATCGTCCACGTGGACCCAGATGCGCAGGCGGAAAATCAGCGCGCTGGCCCCATGGTCGATGAAAAGAACATCCGGCCGGGGATATTTCAGCACCTGCTTTTGCTGCAGCGCGATTTCCAGGAGGGTCTTTTCCACCAGGTCGATGTCCGACCCGTAGGCCACCCCGACCTCGATGTTGCGGCGCATGCGCTTGTCCTTGAAACTCCAGTTGGTCACCCGCTGGCTGATGAACTCCGAGTTGGGAATGATCACCGCGGCATTGTCGAAGGTCTGCACCACGGTGGAGCGCACGTTGATCTTCTTGACCTCGGCCCACA
>JASJED010000116.1 GCA_030065585.1 Desulfobacterales bacterium
TTGAGTTCGACATCGGCCAGGGGGTGGTTGAAATCGGCTGCGATCCCTTCCTGAGCCACGGCCGTACAACGGAAGGGCTCCAAGTTGCCGCGAAAGACCCCCTGAACACCATGCAGGATCCCACGGGGATAAAAACGTCCATAACGCGGGCGATGGGCGCGGCCGTCGATCAGGCGCCCATCCACGTGGTTTAGCGCCACCTGGTGGACGGCGCGGGGGGTTGACGACGGGATAAGCTCACCGGGCGCAAAGGTCTGTGCGATTTGCTCGCCCGCGGCGGCGCCCATGATATGATCACGCATGGCCTGCGGGAGGATGTCGCGCCAGAAATTGACCCGCTCGGCATAGAACCGGTCTTCGTGCTTGATTCCGTTTTTGTTCCATTTCAGAATGAATTCAATGCTCGCCAGATTATCAGGCGTAATCGTCTCCATGGTCAGACTCCAGACATATCAAGGCCGGCAAAACCTTGTCCGACACGATAAGCATAAATCAGACGGAGTCCAGCGTTACAGCATCGCCATGACCGATGCGACCCCCCACCGGATATTACGATGGCCTTCCAGCCAGGGCGCATTAGGAATTTGATCCGATGATTGCCCCGGTGATCTGGCGGGGATGAAGGCCAGGGTTTCACTCTTCATTATTTACCATCCCAGCATTGGGCACAGACACGTACTTTCTCGATGCGTTGCACCCATCCCTCGGTGCACAAGGTGCGCAGCGTATCGGTATGCGCCTGGCATCGCCAGCATCTCCTCGGCGACCGGGTATATTGCCATCCGTTCCAGTTGCAGCCAATCCCTGATTCGATTGCGCGATCCGGTTCAGCCACATCCTGGGATGTCCTCATGCCTTGGGGCGATGAAGCGGCGCCCTGGCTGGCGATGTGAATTGGTATGACCGGTTGTTTCCCAGACCACCGGTCGTCATGAGGAGGGAACCGCTTAGGTTCGTCGGTTGCCCTGACGGTGGATACCATGACCAGCAGGCCAATCAAAATTAAGGTGCCGATAGGGCGCATGCGTTCTCCTTTTTTTATTTGCAATTCGGGGATGGGAGGGATTGAATGTCCGATTATACGCTCCACCCACCGCGTTTTTCAAATGGGCATCTTTGAATCTATCCCAAATAGTGACCGGCGTTACAGATGTGAAGCGGTTAGAAAGCGAAGCATAAGCGCCTTGTGTGTAAAGGTTCGAAGGAGCGAGACGCTGCGCTTCGGCCATTCGCCGGATTGCGGTTAACCGTAATCGTCTTATTGTCGGTTCTATATCCAACAATGCGGTGACGCTCCTGTAAATACATAACGATTGGAGTGGAATCCAGCAGCGCTGGAAAACACCACCAGGGGAACTTAGACTTTTTACACGATCGGTTTCTATAAAGGAGGTCATTGTGGAACAGCTCAGGGGGACGATGATCCAAACTTTTCACTGGTACTCGCCGAACGACGGCCATTTCTGGGACGATTGGGCGGATAGGGTCGCAGCGCTGAAAGAAAATGGTTTTACGGCTCTATGGCTGCCACCGGCCTATAAGGGCATGAGCGGCGTCAACGACGTGGGCTACGGCGTGTATGATTTATTCGATTGCGGCGAATTCCATCAAAAGGGGCGCACACGCACCAAATACGGCACGAAAGCAGCGTACCACAACTGTATCGACCAGGCGCATCAGGCCGGCCTGCAGATTTATGCCGATGTCGTCCTGAACCATAAGATGGGCGCCGATCACCCGCAATGGGTGCAGGATGTGGTGGTGGTCGATCCGCATAATCGCAATCGCATCCAAGGGGATTTTCACGACAAGGAACTGTGGACCTATTTTTCATTTCCAGGACGAGGCGACACCTATTCCAGCATGCAATGGGCGTGGTGGCACTTCGATGCCACCAAGGAGTACGGCAACATCTACAAACTCAAGGACAAGCATTTCGAGACCCATGTGGACCATGAGAATGTCAATTACGACTTTCTGATGGGCTGTGATCTGGATTTCGACCACGAGCAGGTGCGGGGCGAGACCCACTACTGGGGCAAATGGTACCTCGATACCTTCAAGGTGGACGGTTTTCGGATCGATGCCGTCAAGCACATTCGGTCGATCTTCTTCAAGCATTGGCTGGACGACATGCGCCGTCACGCCCAGAGTGACCTTTTCGCGGTCGGCGAATACTGGTCATCCGATCTCAGCCGGCTGCGCGGCTATATCGACCAGACCGGGGGAAGAATGCATCTCTTCGACGCGCCCCTGCATTACAATTTTCATCGGGCCTCCAAATCCGGCGCCCATTACGACATGGGTTCCATCCTCAACCACACGCTGGTCAAGGAAAATCCCGAACTGGCCGTCACGATCGTCGAAAATCACGACACCCAGCCGCTGCAAAGCCTCGAATCGCTGGTGGAATCCTGGTTCAAACCGTTGGCCTACGCAATTATTCTTCTAAGGGATACGGGGTATCCCTGTGTCTTCGCGGCCGACTACGACGGGGCCCATTACCGCGACAAGGGCTATGAGATCTGGATGGATTCCCACCGCTGGATGATCGACCTGTTCCTGGATGCAAGAAGCAAATATACGTTCGGGCGGCGGCGCGACTATTTGGATCATCGCCATCTGATCGGCTGGACCTTTGAGGGCGACGCCGCGCACAAGAGCATGGCCGTTCTCATGACCAACTACGAAGACGGCATCAAATGGATGAAGACCGGCAGGCCGCACACCGCCTACCGCGACATCACCGGCCATGTCGACGCGACGGTCCAGTCCAATGAATGGGGGTGGGCACCGTTTGAAACCAGAGGCGGTAAGGTATCCGTGTGGGTGGAGAAGTGATCTGAAGCCGAATAGTCCTCGGGATCGAAGGTATCAGTAGATACAGGCATCCAGAATCGAAAGCACTTCCGATAAAATCGCCCATCGACGAATTCTTTAGGCTTGTGTCGGCGGTTGACCTTTGCACCCTAAACCAAGGAGCCATTATGACCTTTTCCGGCCTGTTCTCCCACAAGTTATCTTGGGTATCGCTGCTGGTCATTGGGGGGCTGGTTTCCGTTGGCATGGCGCAGGCGGACCCCACAATCATCAAAGACGATGTGCCGATCGAGAAAGGTTTTTTCCGTCAAATCGTCGTCGACGGCTTGGAACACCCTTGGGGCATGGCATGGCTGCACGATGGGAATCTGCTGGTCACCGAACGCCCCGGGCGCCTGCGGCGGGTGGAAATATCCCCCGACGGCAGCGGGCGGCTTGACCCGACGCCGGTGGCCGGTCTGCCCCCGGTATACGCCCGCGGTCAGGGCGGCCTTCTGGATATCAGCCTTGATCCTGATTTCGGGACGAATAGACGGATTTACCTGAGTTATGCCGACGGTTCGCGGATCGCCAACCGCACCCGTGTGGCACGGGCCGTCTATCAGCAGGGCCGCCTCGATGACTGGCAGGTCATTTTCGAAACCAACGTAACCAAGTTCGGCACCCAGCATTTTGGTTCGCGTCTCGGCTGGTTGCCCGACGGCACGCTGCTCGTCAGCGTGGGTGACGGCGGCAACCCGCCGGTCAGGCTGGAGGGACGCTTCATTCGCGAACATGCCCAAAACCTGGCCAATCCGCTGGGAACCATCGTGCGCATCAACCCCGACGGTACCATCCCTGCCGATAACCCTTTCACAGACCAAGCGGGAGCGCGCCCAGAGATCTTTAGTTACGGCCATCGCAATATTCAGGGGCTCGTCTACGATCCGTTGCGCCAAAAGATCTGGGTCACGGAGCACGGCGCCCTGGGGGGCGACGAACTCAACCAGCCGCAGGCCGGCCAGAACTTCGGATGGCCCGCGGTGACCTACAGCCGCGAATATTTCGACGGCTCTGAAATCTCACCGAACGTCAGCCAGCCGGGCATGGCCGATCCTTTGCTGGTGTGGCTCACGGCCATCGCCCCCAGCGGGCTGGCCCTTTATACGGGCGACAAGTTTCCAGACTGGAAGGGTGACCTGTTTGCCGGCGCACTGATCAAGCAGTCCGTGCGGCATATTGCGCTGGACGCCGCCGGTCGGATCACCGGCCAGCGCGAACTGCGTTTCGGCGCCCGGGTGCGCGATGTGCGCCAGGGTCCGGACGGTTACCTCTACGTGCTCACTGACGAAGACAACGGCCAGCTGATCCGCGTCAAACCAGTCGAGGGCGGCGACACCGCGCCCTGAGCAACCACCGCCGAGGATATCCCCACGCAAATCAAACGGAAATGAAGAGTAAAATGGGGACGCGCTTTACTTTTTAACTTAATTTGAGTTGATAGTTATTATCCTGTGCGATTGCCGGTCCGCAGCAGCAGGTGAAAGTGATTGGGGATCAGGGCAGAGCCGTAGCAGGCGGTGGCGGTTTCTTCCAGAATGCCGCCAAGCCGAGCGATGAAATCGTAGCGGTCGTCGTCATCACGAAATATCTTGCGCCATTCGATGCCCCTAACAATGATGTGGTGCAAGGCCCCGGGAGCGTCTATGCGGGATTGGCGCGGCATGCATCATCGTGTATCAAAGATGCTTGGCCGCGTTTAAATAATTAGTTAGGGGCGTTAGGCGATAGCGCCAAGCGGCCCGCATTCAGTTAAAACGCCATCATAAGTCCAGTCGCAGGTCGACTGCCATCCCATAAGTCGCCTGGGGTTCACGAACGATCTGCTGGATACCTCGTGCGGTCTCCGGCCCAATACCTTCTACATCGGCAATACTATCCACACTGGCATTGAGTACATTCTGGACGCTGCCGAAACGATCCAGCAGGCGGGCGGCGCGCGCAGGCCCCACCCCCGGAAGACTTTGTAGGATATAGAGCTGCCGTTTGCGCCGGCCTTTGGGCCGGTATCCCGGCCGGGACAGGCCTCCGGAAGCGGCAAATTGTAGCTGGCGGGCGGCGAAAATGATCAGTTGGGCGGTTTCCCCGGGGTCGAGCGACCGCAAAACCGGAATGCCCAGAATCAGACTGGCGGTTATTAAGGCCCCCTGAAGCGCTTCCCGGCGAATGCCAGTGTTGTGAAGATCACGGCTGCCTCCCTCCAGGACAAGCACGCCTTTGGCTGGTGACATGGCCAGGCGCGTCATTTGCCTGAAAAACCGGCCGTCGATCACCGATACGGCAAAATCGGGCAGGGTCTTGCGCTCGACCAGCATACGCCCATCCACCGCATAATCACCAAGAGGCAATCTCCGGATCAGCACGGAGACATTTTCCATCTTGGCCAGTGACTCGGATACGCTGCCTGACCGCTCCCGATCGTCGATGGTAATAGTGATTCGGTTGCGTGGCATCGGTTTTAAACCCGCTTTTTCTGTTAGAAGCTATCTCAAAATGAGGATTTTGGGTCCAGATACGGCTGGCCGCGAGTTTCAATCCGGAGGAATACATCGGTATTGCGAGGATTTGAAACGAGCGCCCAACACCGATATGGGGCCAAAGAACTTTTTTGAGATACCTTCTAGTCCCCCAGCAGCAGATGCAGCCAGGGCATGGCTTCGGGGGGACCTGAAGCTGGGTCCAGAGGATCGGTGCCCCTTTTACACTCGGTCAAGTTTGTGAGCCGGTCGCCGTCGGGGTCTTCTTCGGCGTCGTTGGCCAGCGGGTCCAGACCGTAGGCGGCCTCCCAGCCATCCGGCATGCCGTCGCTGTCGGTGTCGGCCTCCTGCCAATTGGTACCGAGGGATGTTAATTCCAAATAATCTTTGAGACCGTCATTATCATGATCCGTGAGGGGATCGATGGCACCACCCAAAATCGAAAAATCAGAGATGGTATATTGCGTCTCCTGATCTTGGTATTTTACGACGCCTAAATAGGGGGCGACCCATTGGTAAAATACCGTTTGTTCGCTGGCGCCCTGGCCCCATATGCGAAACGTGTAGCGTAGTTTAAATGCCTCAAGTTGACCGAAGCTTGCTGTCAAGGTCTCTTTAGCGAGTACCCTGGCATCCATACTGACATTAAATTGGTAGGGATCGTACCAATAGGTCGCAGCGGCATACTTTTGTTCGCCAACATGCATAGGATACCAGGCGACGGGGAGTCCATTTGAGAAAGTTGTTTGAATCGAATTCTCTTCCTTAAAACCCCAGGTGTTAAGAGAGGGCCAGGTTTCATAAAATTCACGTTGTGTCGGATTTCCATTTGGCGGACTTATGAGATCATATGTCGCCTGTGGAAATGTTGACGTTGATACTTCTGTCCCTACAGTAATGGGACTACCATTGTGTGTACCCTGATATATGAAAATATTATTCGTATCATAACCATATATATCGGGGGATCGGTTCAGTGAAACCGGAATTCCCCTAAATTGAACCTCGCTCAGACCCGTCCAGTCCCCGCCATGGTTCGATAATATTTCAAATTTGATGTAGCGGGCCTGACAAGCGAGGGCGACGGTTTGGGCCGCAATTCCACTGTATCCGCCTGGGGATATTCGAAGACTTGCCTGCTTTACGAGGGAAAAAACGTTGCCATCCAACGATTTGTAAATTCTAAAATCTTTGACCCCCCGGTTTAAAGTTTCAAATTGATGATAGTGGTACTGCCAGATGGCCACGCTCTCCAAACTGTGAATATTGCCCAAATCAAACGTCAAGGTTGGCTGATCGTATTGCGAGGAAAGCCACAAATTCTCGCTGTCGAAGTCATGCCTACCCGTATGACTCAGACCGGATCCATCGATAAGATGGGTTTTGTTTGAATAAACATTTAAGTGCGAAGAAGCCTTAAGTGTTAAGATTTCAATTTGCGCTGCTCCTTCAAATGGGAGCGGATCAGCGTCGACGAGAAACAGGCTGTGATCATATCCCGCCGAAGCCAGTGAAGCCGCTGTTGCCACCATGAGAATGGGATAGGTTGGCAGGCTCGTCGTGCCATCCCCAAGCTCGCCGTCATTATTGCTTCCCACGCCCCAGAGGGTACCGTCGCTTTTCACGTAGAGGCTGTGGCCACCACCCGCCGCCACCTGCGCAACACCGGTGGTCACCTGAACGGGCGTGCTGCGATCGGTCCTCGTACCGTCGCCGAGTTGCCCAGAATCGTTATCGCCCATGGCCCACAGCGCGCCGTTGATCTTTACGAACAAGCTGTGGCGCTCTCCTGCCGCAACCTGATCGACATCCGTGTCGATCAGAATCGGTGTATTGCGATCGATCCCTGTGCCGTCGCCGAGTTGGCCGGACCCATTTGCGCCCATGCCCCACAGGGTAGCGTCGGTTTTAATGAACAGACTATGACTTCCCCCTGCCGCAACAGATGCAACCGCATCCGTGGATATCCGAACGGGTATCATGCGATCCGTCATCAGGCCGTCGCCTAGTTGGCCGCTGGCGTTATGGCCCATGACCCACAGCGTGCCATCGGTCTTTACGTACAGGCTGTGATTCTGCCCTGCGGCAGCCTGAGCGACACCCGTGTCGACCTGAATTGGCGTATGGCGATCGATCCCCGTGCCGTCGCCGAGTTGGCCGAACCCATTGCCTCCCATGGCCCATAACGTGCCATCGGTCTTCACGAACAGGCTGTGGCTCTGCCCTGCCGCAACAGAAGCAACATGCGTCGCCACCTGAACGGGTGTGATGCGATCCGTGGTTGTGCCGTCGCCGAGCTGGCCGCTGGCGTTATCTCCCATGGCCAGCAGCGTGCCGTCGGTCTTCACGAACAGGCTGTGGTGCCACCCTGCGGCAATCTGCGCAACATCAGCGGCGGCCTGCACCGGTTCAGTGCGGCGATTTTTCGTGCCGTCCCCGAGCTGGCCGTAATAGTTCTCGCCCGTGGTGTACAGATATTCCGCTCTGTAATGGGCAATCGGGTTGCTTTCCCCGGGATCCACGCGGCCGTTGCGATTGAGATCCTCATCGCCGTCGATGAGGCCGTCCCCGTCCGTGTCGACCTCCAGCGGGTTGGTGGTCGTGGCGGGATCCGCATCCGGTACAAAAACCGCCAGGTCCGTATCCGGCCCCGCATCCGAGATCGTGAGACCGATCTCGGTGCCGTCCTGGATGCCGTCGCCGTCGGTATCGGAGGAGAGGGGATCGGTTTCATCCGCACCCACAAAGCCGTCACGATCGACTTCCTCCGCGCCATCCGGTAGGCCATCGTCATCGGAATCGGCGTCAAGGGGATCGGTGCCCAAAAATCCTTCGTGAAGATCGGAGAGGCCATCCTGGTCACTGTCCAGGGCTTGGGATCCCGTCAGAAATAAACTGTGGTTCCCCCCTGCGGCTGCCTGGGCGATATCAGTGGCGACCAGGACCGGCGCGCTGCGATCCGTGGTCGTGCCGTCGCCAAGCTCGCCATCCTCGTTGTAACCCATGGCCCACAGCAGACCATCGGCTTTCACGAACAGACTGTGGTCATTCAGCGCCGATACCTGTGACACACCGACGGCCACTGAAACCTGCGAAAGGCGGTCAATCGTCGTACCGTCGCCAAGCTGACCATAATCATTTTTACCCATGGCCCAGAGCGAGCCATCGGTTTTCACAAACAAGCTGTGGCCATTCCCTGCAGCCACCTGTGAAACATCTGTTGCCACCTGAACAGGCGTGCTGCGTGCCGTCGTCGTGCCATCCCCAAGTTGGCCGTGCTCGTTGGCGCCCATAGCCCAGAGCGTGCCGTCGGTCTTCACAAACAGGCTGTGGAACATACCGCCTGCAATCTGTGAGACACCTGAGGCCACAAAAACCGGCGAAAGGCGGTCAATCATCGTACCATCGCCAAGCTGACCATCATGGTTGTACCCCATGGCCCAAAGCGTGCCGTCGGTTTTTACGAACAGGGTGTGAAAACCCCCTCCGGCCACCTGCGAAACACCTATAGCGATCTGGACAGGCACGATGCGATCAGTGGTCGTTCCGTCACCAAGCGGACCCAACTCATTGTCGCCCATGGCCCACAGCGTGCCGTCGGTCTTCACAAACAAGCTGTGGTAATGCCCAGCGGCAACCTGGGCCACATCGGTGGCCACCTGAACGGGCATTCTGCGATCCGTCGTCGTGTCGTCGCCAAGCTGCCCGTTATCGTTGTCGCCCATGGCCCATAACGTGCCGTCGGTCTTTACATACAGGCTGTGGTAATACCCTGCGGCAGCCTGGGCAACGCCCGCGGCCATGGGGACAGGCGAGACGCGGCACTGAACGGCGGTGCCGTCGCCTAGCTGGCCCGCATCATTGAGTCCGGTGGCGTTGAGAACACCTTCTCCGCTGGGGAACTGGTCCGTGTCGATCAAAAACAGGCTGTGATCATTCCCCCCCGCAACCTGCGAAACGGCCCTGGCCACCATGATCGGCGAGCTCTGTGAGATGGTCGTGCCATCCCCGAATTCGCCCCAGGTATTGTCTCCCATGACCCAGAGCGTACCGTCGGTCTTCACGAAAAAGCTGTGGCCAATGCCCACGGCGACCTGTGCCACCATTGTGGCCACTTGAAAAGGCACGACTTGCAGGGAATCGAAAGGTCCCATGGCCCAGAGCGTGCCGTCGGTCTTCACAAACATGCTCTGGATCCCTCCCGCGGCAACCTGCGCAACACCGGTGTTTACCTGAACGGGGGTCAAGCGATCGATCGTCGTGCCGTCCCCAAGCTGACCACTGAGATTTCTCCCCATGCCCCAGAGGGTACCGTCGGTTTTCACGTACAGACTGTGGAACATCCCCCCGGCAGCCTGCTTGACGCCGGTGGCCAACTGAACGGGGGTCGAGCGATCGATCGTCGTGCCGTCCCCAAGCTGGCCCCTAAAATTATTCCCCATGACCCACAGCGTGCCGTCGGTCTTCACGTACAGGCTGTGGCGCTCGCCTGCCGCGACCTGCGCGACACCCGTGTCAATCTGGACCGGTATATAGCGATTGTGCGGCGTGCCGTCGCCTAGCTGGCCATCCGAATTACGCCCCATGGCCCACAGCGTGCCGTCGGTTTTGATAAACAAGCTGTGGTAACGCCCCGCGGCAATCTGCGCAACGCCTGTGGCCACCTGAACGGGCGTGCTGCGATTCGTTGACGTGCCGTCGCCAAGCTGACCGTATAAGTTGTATCCCATCGACCAGAGGGTACCGTCCGTCTTCACGAACAGACTATGGTCCCACCCTGCGGCGATCTGCTCTACGTCGACGGCAACCTGCACCGATGGGTTACGATACGTCGTCGTGCCATCGCCGAGTTGACCGTCCAGGTTTTTTCCCGTCGCGTTGAGCACATCGGCGCCGGAACTTGTTGGGATTAAGACATAAAAAAGAGAAACACAGACGATCAAGCACGCCTGGGCGCCCGTTCGCGAAATTCTCCTATGCATTGCGATACCTCAGTTTCTTGATGGGCGATGTCGGAATCATCATCTAAGTTAAATCGCGCGCTGCCGAATATGGCCGGTGGGATAAACAGTTAAAAGAGTAATGGCGCTGCAAATAAACCATGTGCCATAAGCCCCTATCGGTATTCGCCTGTGACCGGTGGGTGCGGACCCCACAGGGACACGCATGATTTTAAAAAAGATTTAGCCAGGGATGGCGGATAGGATCACGCCAGGCAGGGGAACCACGTATGAATAGATGGCCAACAGACGAAACCGCAATCATGCGCATACAGAACTCCAGAACGAGATGAGCGGCTGAACGAACTCCGTAATCCAACCGTAGATGCCGCAAGAATAAAATTGTATGCTGCCGGCTTGCGATGATCGAATATCAGGATCACGCGAAATTACGAGATACATTCGAGGGACGACATTGCATCATCCCGATCGATTGGCCCCATATGCAATGTAAAGATTTGCTAGATTTCGTCTCGAGGATGTCAAATGATTATAGACGGATAAAACCAATGCTGTCAATCGCCTCGCGTAAAGTGCTATTATTACTAATACTATCAATTATGTTGCATTCACCTTTTTAGTATACATCCGGGAAAAGGGCGATTTTGATCCCTGTATTCGAGATCAACCCGTTAGTCTCCAATCAGCAGATGCAGCCACGGCATGACTTTGGGGGGGCATGAGGTCGGGTCCCGGGGATCGGTGCCCCTTCGGCATTCGGTCAAGTTCGTGAATCGGTCGCCATCGGGGTCTTCTCCGGCGTCGTTTACCAAGAAGTTCAGCCCGTGGGCAGCTTCCCAGCCATCCGGCATGCCGTCGTCGTCGCTATCGGCATCCAGAGGAGCGGTGCCCTGGGTGACTTCTTCACCATCGTCTAACCCATCGTCGTCCGAATCATGATCAAGCGGGTCGGTGGCATGGAGTAACTCATCCGCATTGGTCAGACCATCGCCATCGGGGTCCTGGTCGGCATCATTGCCCAGCGGGTCCAGACCGCTGGAAGACTCCCATCCATCCGGCATGCCGTCATCGTCGCTATCGGCATCGGAAGGATCAGTCCCCTGGGTGACTTCTTCACCATCGTTTAGCCCATCGTCGTCCGAATCGGGATCGAGCGGGTCGGTGGTATTGAGGAATTCGTTCGCATTTATCAGGCCGTCGTTGTCAGCGTCTTGGCCAGCATCGTCGGCCAGCGGAGCCAGACCATGAATGGCTTCCCAGCCATCCGGCATGCCATCATCTTCGCTATCGGCATCGGAAGGATCGGTGCCCAGGATGACTTCTTCACCATCGTCTAACCCATCGTCGTCCGAGTCCGGATTAGCCGGGTCGGTGGCATAGAGATATTCATCCGCATTGCTCAAGCTGTCGCCGTCCGCGTCCTGGCCAGCGTCGTCGGCCCGCGGGTCCAGGCCATGGGCGGCTTCCCAACCGTCCGCCATGCCGTCGTCGTCCGTGTCGGCCAAACAGGGGCTGGTTTCAGTGGCATCCAGCATGCCATCATGGTCGGCGTCTTCGTCGCCATCCATTAGGCCGTCGCCGTCCGTGTCGGCCCACAGGGGATTCGAGATGGTGGTCGGATCCGCATCCGGCACAAAGACCGCCAGGTCCGTGTCCGGTCGCACTTCCGCAATTGTCAAACCGCTCTCGGTGCCGTCCTGGAGTCCGTCGCCGTCGGTGTCGGCCGAGCACGGGTCGGTTTCGTCGGCATCCACGACACCATCCTGATCGGCGTCTTCGTCACCATCCAATAGGCCGTCGTCGTCCGTGTCGGCATCATCAGGATCGGTACACCCGCTTTCTTCGAGATAGTCGGACAGGCCGTCGCTGTCACTACCCGGATCTTGAATAAATAAACTGTGCCATCCCCCCGCTGCTATCGCTGAAATTCGAGTGGCCACCTGAACAGGCGTGTAACGATCAGTCGTCGTGCCATCGCCGAGTTGCCCTACATAGTTAGCCCCCATAGCCCACAGCGTGCCGTCGGTTTTCACAAACAGGCTGTGGTGCTGCTCACTAGCGGCAACCTGAAAAACACCTGTGGCGATCTGAACAAGCGTACTGCGATTCGTCGTCGTGCCGTCGCCAAGCTGACCGCCCTGGTTATATCCCATAGCCCACAGTGTGCGGTCGGTTTTTACAAACAGGCTGTGGTTTCCCCCCGCGGACACCTGCACAACGTCTGTGGCGACCTGAACAGGCGTGAAACGATCGGTCGTCGTGCCGTCGCCTAGCTGACCGTAATGATTTTCCCCCATAGC
>JASJED010000117.1 GCA_030065585.1 Desulfobacterales bacterium
AGCCGGGGCAGTGCCGCCGACCCCCATGAGCGCCAGCCCAACTGGAACCGCAGTTTCGAACTGGCGGCTGACCCGCCGGTCGGGGGGATTTTGCTCCTGCACGGCATGTCGGATTCGCCCTATTCGCTGAGGGCGCTAGGCGAATCCCTCAACCAGCGTGGCTACTGGGTGGTGGGTTTGCGTCTTCCCGGTCACGGCACGGCCCCCTCGGGGCTCAAGTACGTCAAAATGGAGGACATGAACGCCGCCGCGCGCCTGGCCGTTGCGCACCTGGCCGCCAAGGTGGGGTCGAAACCGGTGCACCTGATCGGTTACTCTACCGGCGCGCCCCTGGCACTGGCGTTCACTCTGGACGCCCTGGAAGGCCAGGCTGAACCGATACCGGCCAGCCTGGTGCTGATCTCCCCGGCCATCGGCCTCCACCCGGCCGCCGCGATGGCCAAGTGGAAGCGCCGCATGGCCGCCCTGCCCGGCCTGGGGGGGCTCGCCTGGCTTTCCGTCGAGCCGGAGTTTGATCCCTACAAATACAACTCGTTTGCCACCAATGCGGCCGAACAGGTGCACCGCATGACGCGCACCGTGGCCCGGCGGGTGTCCCGCCGGGCCGGCACCCATCCTGACAAGGTGTTGCCGCCGACACTGGTCCTCAAGTCGACCGTGGATGCCACCGTCTCGACCAGCGCCGTGGTGGACCGGCTTCTGGGACGCCTGGCACCGCAACGCCATGAGCTGGTGCTCTTCGACATCAACCGCCTAGCGGCCAAATCCATGCTGCTGGTCTCCGACCCGGCTCCGCTGACCGACCGGTTGATGAATGATCAAAACCTGCCCTTTACGCTGACCCTGGTCACCAATGCGAATCCGGAGACCAGGGCCGTCGTGGCGCAACGCAAAGCGGCGCACGAAGCCCAAGTGTCGCAGACCGAACAGCTGGATCTGGCTTGGCCGGTCGGGGTGATCAGCCTGTCCCATGTGGCCCTGCCCTTTTCGCCGGACGATCCCCTTTACGGCCGGCGGCCGCCCGGAAACAAGGATATTCTCTTCCTGGGCCAGATGGCCATCAAGGGCGAACGGGATTTGTTCAAGCTTTCACCGAACTGGCTGTTGCGCCTGCGGCACAATCCTTTTTACCCGTATCTCCAGAAACGGGCCCTGGAATGGATCGATGGGGCGAATGGCCCGTAAAAGCTCTCCATTGCCGGGAATGCCGGGGGTAATCAATAGCCGTTCGTAAAGGCTGTACTGTGAGGATTTTGCTCGGCCGTAGGATTTTAAATCAGCATCAAACACCATGGGGCACATTCGCGTCGCAAAAGGAGAAAGCCATGCAAGAATTCAGCAACGACCGCCGTCTATTTTTTAAACAAAGTGTGCGGGCCCTAATCACCACGGCCGCGGGGTCGAGCCTGGCATTTGCGGCTATGCGGGCCCATGCCGGCCAAAGCGCCGTCACCCAGACCCGCAAGACCCAGGCGGCGATGACCCCCCAGCAAGCCCTCCAGATGCTCAAGGACGGCAACCGCCGTTTCCTTGAGGGTAACCCGCTACAGCGGGACCTGATGCAGCAGATCAAGGCCACGGCCGCCGGCCAGTTTCCGTTTGCCGTCCTGGTCAGCTGTATCGACTCGCGCGAGTCCAGTCATTTGATCTTCGATCAGGGCATTGGCGATATTTTCAATGCACGTGTGGCCGGCAACTTCGTCAACGACGACATTTTGGGCAGCCTGGAGTTTGCCTGTGCCGCCACCGGCGCCAAGTTGATCGTCGTCATGGGGCACACGGAATGCGGGGCCGTCAAAGGGGCCTGCGACGATGTCGTCCTGGGTAACCTCACCCAAACGCTGGCCAACATCAAACCAGCGGTGGCCGCCGTTTCCGGCTACGAAGCCGACCGCAGTTCCAAGAATGCAAAATTTGTCCAGGCCGTGGCCGACAAAAACGTGGCGCTGACCGTCGCGCGTATCCGCGAGCGCAGCCCGATTCTGCGGGACATGGCCGAAAAAGGGCAAATCGGGCTGACAGGCGCCATGTACAATGTTCACGACGGACGTGTGACATTCATGTAGACCGTGGCCTTCGGGCTCGAGGGTGATCAATCGTCAAATGTGTAGGCCTACCGATGGGCAAGCGGTATTGATCGAAAATTCTGAACAACCGAAATGACCCATGGTTTGAATGAAGCCCGATGGCACCACCGGCTTTACTCTTTCCTGAATTGTACCGGTGCTCAATGCGCCGGCGCATGCGAAAGGCGCTCAACATGAAAAACTTGATTCCGAAAACCGAGACAAGGTTGGTGGATTTTCGATGTTTCGCCGCCGGTTCACGATCGATACTGACGGGGGGAAGACGCTTTTCAAGCCTGCCGGTTCTGGTGGTCTTACTCACCGTTATACTGGCCTGCAGCGAACAGGCCCCGCCGCCCGTGGAAACCGTTCGGGCCATCCGGACGTTCGAAGTGGGGGATCCGGCCGCCGGAATGAAGCGCCGCTTTTCCGGCGTGATTGAAGCCGCCGACACCTCCAGCATCAGCTTCGAGGTGCCCGGCAATGTGCAGGCCGTCAAGGTGGAGGTCGGCGAGAATATTACCAAGGGGCAGGTGCTGGCCGTTCTGGACGACCGCACCTTCCGGATGAGCGTGGAGGCGGCGCGTGCGGCCGTGGGGCGGGCCGAAGTCGAACGCAACGATGCGCGCAGCGAGCTGGACCGCCTTCGTAAGGCGGCTGAAATCAACCCGGGAGCCGTGAGCCAGCGATCGATCGACCAGGCCGAGACCCAGTTCAACAGCGCCCGCAAGAATTTGCGCTACCACAATTCCCAGTTGGATCTGGCCCGGCGCGACCTGGAGCGCACCGTGCTCAAGGCCCCCTTCGACGGCGTCGTGGCCACCCGTCTGGTGGATCCCTTCCAGCAGGTGGCCCTCGGAGAGGTGCTTTTCGATCTCTATGTGGAAAGCGCCATGGAGGCGGCCATCAGCGTGCCCGAATCGGAAATCGACTGGGTTCGGCTCGGGCTCCCCGGCGAAATTCGCTTTCCGGCCATTCCCGGCCAGGTCTTCCAGGGGACCGTCTCGGAGATCAGCCGCGTGGCCGGCGGGGCCAATGCCTTCCCGGTGAGAGTGCTCATCGATACCGACAATCCGAGAATCCGACCCGGCATCACCGCCGGGGTGACCTTGCTGCTCGACGAGGGCCGGGACGAAACGGCTTACCTGATCCCCACCGGGGCGCTGCTCGCGGGCGCGGACGAGTCCAGCGGGTTCGTGTTTGTTTTTGACGAAACCTCTTCCTCCGTCAAGCAGACCGCCGTCACCTTCGCTGGCGTGCGCGAAAGCAGTGTCATTGTCCGCAGCGGATTGCAAACCGGCGATGTCATTGCGGCGGCCGGCGTCAGTTTCCTGCGTGACGGCCAGAAGGTCATCCTGGGCAGTCGTTAGACCCGGTTCATCGCACTATCGCAAAGGAGCGTTTAGGCCATGTCCGCCATCACCCGTTTCTCACTAAACGACCGCCGCATGACCATCGTTTTCATCGCCACGGTGATCGTGATGGGCTTAGTCTTGTTTTTCGATTTTCCCCGCCAGGAAGATCCCCCCATCGTGATCCGCGAAGTCGTGGTCACGGCCTTCTTTCCGGGGATGGCCCCGGCCGACATGGAGGAGCTCGTCACCCGTCTGCTCGAGGCCGAGCTGCGCACCCTGCCGGAGCTGGCCGACATCTGGTCCTATTCGCGCAACGGTGTGTCGATCATTCATGCCGAAACACGCGATGAGATCGACGATTTGGATCTGGTCTGGCAGAAGGTCCGCAACAAGATGCTCGATGTGAAGCCGGACCTGCCGGCCGGCACGATCGGTCCCTTCGTGAACGACGAATTCGGCCTCGTCACCGTGGCCTCCATCGCCCTGTGGAGCGAGGGTTTCAGCATGGCCGAGATGCGCCTCGTGGCCCGCGACATCCGCGACCGTCTCTACGAACTGCCCGGCATCCGCAAGATCGAGCTTTACGGCGTTCACGCCGAACAGGTTTTCCTCAAGTATTCGCCCCTCCGGCTGGACCAGTTCGGCATCACGACCAGGGAAATCATCAACACCCTGGTCGAGCAGAACATCATTTTGCCGGGGGGGCGGGTCGATGCCCACCAACAACGCGTCATCGTGACCCCCACCGGAAACTTCCAGAGCATCGAAGACATCGCCAATGTCGAGTTCACCATCCCCGAGACCCGTCAGACCATTTTCCTGAAGGATTTTCTGACGGTCGAGCGCGGCTACCTCGACCCGCCCCGGGATCTGGTCTATTTCAACGGCCGGCGGGCCATCGTCATCGGCGTGTCGATAACACCCGGGGTCAATGCGGTGGCCTTCGGCGAGCGGTTGACCCGCAAGCTGGAGGCCCTGGAAGCCCAGCTCGAAATCGGCTACGTGATGGAATACGCCACCTTTCAGCCCGATCTGGTGGAGGCGGCGGTCAACGGCGGCCTCCACAATGTCTACCAGACGGTGGGCATCGTGCTGGCGGTGGTCATTATCTTCCTGGGCATGCGCACCGGCCTCATCGTGGGTTCCTTCGTGCCCCTGACCATGCTCATGGGCCTGATCGTGATGCGGCTCTTCGAGATCGAGCTTGAGCGCGTCTCGATCGCCTCCTGCATCATCGCCCTGGGGATGCTGGTCGACAACGGGATCGTGATCGCCGAGGATATCCGCAGCCGCATGGAACGCGGTGAGGAAAGGCGCCAGGCCTGCCTGGAGACCGGCCGGACCCTGGCGATTCCACTGCTGACCTCCTCCCTGACCACCATTCTGGCTTTCATGCCCATGCTCTTGATCGACGGCCAGGTCGGGGATTATGCGTTCTCGCTGCCCATGGTCGTGATCATCCTACTATTGTCGTCGTGGTTTCTTTCCATGTATGTGACGCCGGCCATGTGTTTCTGGTTCATGAAAGTCAAGGCGCCCCCCGAAACGGGCGGCGCGGCGGGAGATGAATCGGCCGCGCCGGCAGCATCAACAGCCGCCGAGGATCCGTATGCCGGCAAGTTTTACGGATTCTACCGCAACCTGCTCGCCGGCATGCTCAAACTGCGTCTGATCGTCGTGGTCGGTGCCGTGGCGGCCATCTTGGGTGGTGGGTTTGTGGCCTCGCAACTGGTGCGCGAGTTCTTCGGGCCCAGCGACCGCAACCAGTTTCTCGTCTACATCGATTTGCCCGCGGGGTACGGCATCGAGACCACGGATGCCACCGTAAGACGCCTGACCGACTGGTTGGCGGATGAAGACGAAAATCCCGAAGTCAAAAGCACGATCGCCTACGTGGGCACCGGCGGCCCGCGTTTCTTTCTGGTCCTGGCACCGGTGCAGCCCAACCCGCACGTGGCCTTCATGGTGGTCGACACCGCAACCGGCGACCAGGTAGTACCGGTCATGAAGCGCCTGCGGCGTTATTTTGCCGCCCATTTCCCGGAAGGCGAACTGCGGGCCAAGCAGATGTGGATGGGGAGCGAAGAGCCGGGGAACGTGGAGATCCGCCTGATCGGTCTGGACCGGGAATACCTCTTCGCCAAAGGCCGCGAGCTGACGGCCGCTCTCCAGACCATACCGGGTGTTCTGGACATCTACAACGACTGGGAGAACATGCAGCTCAACACCCGCATCGAAATCGACCAGGTGCGCGCACGCCGGGCCGGGGTGTCCTCCCGGGAAGTCGCCCGTTCCCTGCAGGCCCACATGGACGGCCTCGCGATAACGGACTATCGTGAAGAGGACACGGCCATCCCCGTGGTGGCGCGGTCGTATCCTGAAGAGCGCGATGATCTGGGGGATTTATGGAACGTGCTGGTGAAGTCCTCCCAGACGGACGAAATGGTTCCGCTGCCCCAGATTGCCGATATTCAGACCTACTGGGATTTTTTCCGGATCAACCGCCGCAACCAGGAGCGCTGCCTCACGGTGGAATTCAAACATGCATATCTGCTGGCGCCCGAGCTGCTTGAAGCGGCCCGGCCACTGATCGAAGGCCTGGCACTGGCCCCGGGCTACCGTTGGGAGGTGGGCGGCGAGCTCGAAGCCAGTGTGGAAACCCTGGGCAAGATGAAAGCCTGGATGCCGCTGTGCGTCTTCGGTATCGTGGTGCTCCTGATCTGGCAGTTCAAGTCTTTCCGCCGGCCGTTGATCATTTTCATCACGATCCCCCTGGCCTTTACCGGCGCCTTCATCGGCCTGCTCCTCATGCGGGCGGCGTTTGACTTCTTCGCCATCCTGGGATTGTTGAGTCTGGCCGGGGTGATCATCAACAACGGCATCGTCCTGATCGACAAGATCGATGCCGAGCGGGCTGCGGGCAATGAGGCCGATCCCGTGGTGGCGGCCGCGATCTCGCGTTTCCGCCCCATTCTGATGACCACCGTCACCACTGTGCTCGGTTTGATGCCGCTGATCATCTCGAACGATCCCCTGTTCTTCTCCATGGCGGTGGTGATCGCCAGCGGCCTGATTCTGGGCACCGTGCTGACCCTGGGCGTCGTGCCCGTGCTCTATGCCGTTTTTATGCGGGTTTAGACAGCGCGCTGTCGACCGTCGCGCCATCGCGCTGGATACAGAAAACATTGGGACGGCCCATGGCCAACACCGGCAAGACAACACCCCCTGCGGAGCGGGCCAGTTTCAAAAGCCCCTTTGTCTACCTGATGGCCGTCATCCTGGCGATGGTACTGACCACGCCTTTTTTGCAAGACTACCTGCACATCCGGATTCTGCTAGATGTCTTCTACACGGCCATCTCTCTCTCCGCGCTGTATGTCGTCAGCCAGTCAAAGCTACTGGTCAAACTGGCCGCCGTGTTTGCCGTACCCATGATCTTCTCGCTGTGGGCCGCCTATTTCTTCACCGGCGAGCATATCGTTTCCATCGGGCGTGTCTGCGGGATCGTCTTCTTTATGCTCGCCATCTACCACTGCGGCCAGTTTATTCTTGGATCGCCCCAGGTCACCCGGGACGTGATCATCGCTGCCGTCGTCATCTATCTCCTCATGGCGCTGCTTTGGAGTAATGCTTACGCAATCCTGGCGTTTTATCAACCCGGGTCGTTTGTCTACCAGGAAGGCCTGGCCCGCGACTCGCGGCAGTTCTTTCTATACTACAGCTTCGTGACCCTCACGACCCTGGGGTACGGCGATATCACGCCCCTCACCGAAAAAGCCAAGTCCCTGACGATTCTGGAGGCCGTGATCGGCCAGGTCTATCTCGTGGTGGTGCTGGCCTGGCTGGTGGGCATGCACGTCTCCCGTAAATCCAAATAGAGGCTTGAACCGCAATCGTTAAAAACGGAGCATAGCCAATGAAGATCCAAGTCGAAAAACCGGCCCCGTCCGAGCTGGCGGCGCGCCAAGTGGACACCTGGCCCATCTGGGAGAAAGAGGTCTCCCGCTTCGACTGGCACTATGATGCCATCGAGGAGTGCTACCTGCTGGAAGGCGAAGTCGTGGTGGAAACCCTGGATGGCGAGCAGGTGGCTTTCGGGGCCGGCGATTTCGTGACCTTCCCCAAGGATCTCTCCTGCGTCTGGGATGTCAAAAAACCCGTCCGCAAACACTACCGGTTCAAGCCGTCCTGAGCGGTTGCCGGCAGTTCCAGGACCGCGTTGTCGGCGACGATGAAAACGCGGTCAGCCGGCCGCGGGCGGATCACGTGGTTGCCGGTAAAGCCGCCGAAGGCCGGCAGGAGGGCGCCCTGCGGGCCAAAGCAGAAGCAGGGCAGGGTTGCCTTGAGACCGCCCCGGCCGGTCATGGCCACGGCCGGATGCAGATGGCCGGCCAGACCATAGCGTGCATGCGACCGTAGCGGCTGGTGTGAAAATATAAAGGGGCCTTCGTCCATCGTCGTTGCGATGCGATCGACCCGGAACGCGGCGGGTGGCATGCCGCTGCGTCGGTCATGGTTGCCGCTGACCAGCAATATCTCGATATCCCGGTAGCGCCGCCGCCAGGGCTTGATTTGGCGGTCGTAGGCCGCGGTGTCTTCGAGGGGACCGTGGGTCAGATCCCCCAGGAAAAGAAGTCTTCGGGGCTGCAGAACATCCATCAGCCGCGACAGACGCGCAAGATCATCCGCGGTGGTGCCTCGGGGCACGGGAATCCCGCGCTCCCGGAAGATCTGGGCTTTACCGAAATGCGGGTCGGCCACGACCAGCATCTTTCTCTCCTGCCAGAACAGGGCCCTTTCGGGTAGCAGCCGCAGGCGCTGATCACGGCAGGCATGTTCAAACGTTTTATCCATCAGCGGACTTCTCCAATTTCAGCTGCATGCGGCGCACGCGTTCGGCCAGCTTTTCGGAGCTTACCCGGCTGCGCAGCCGGTTGACCATGATCGGGAAGGCCAGCGGCGTCGGCTGCGGTATTGCGACCAGGCGAATTTGGGACCGCGCCATGCGCTCCAGGCTTTGGTGGAGCCGCCGGTATTCAAGCTGGCGCTCGAGAACCTCGCGGGTGGACTGGGCCACAAGCAGGTTGTCCGGCGCGTAGCGCTGAAACACCTTGTAGAGTAGGCCGCTGGAGGCCTGGATCTGGCTGCTGTGTTTGGGGCGGCCGGGGTAGCCCGGAAAGACCAGCCCCGCGACCCGGGCAATCTCGCGAAACTGGCGCTGGCCCATTTCGGCGGCATTCATACTGGCCAGGATGTCGGCGTTCAAGTTCGCCGTGCTCAAGAGTCGCCCGTTTTCGAGGGCCGTCAGCGGGATTTTCTGATCCGAAAGCAGTTCCAGACCGTAATCGTTGACCGCAATCGAAAGGGTCAGCGGCCGCGTCCGCGAAAGCCGGTAGGCCAGCAAGGCACCCAGCCCCTCATGGACCAGGTGGCCCTCGAAGGGAAACACAAACAGGTGGTGCCCCTCCGGGGAGACCAGTTTTTCGATCAGCAGATCGTTGCGGCCGGGAACCCGCGACCAGCGGGCCTGCTGCGCCAGAATCGATTGTACGGCCTGCATTTCGGGGGCATCGAGGATGCCCCGGGATGCCAGGTCCAACTGGGATCGCACGGCGGCGGCCAGTTCGGTGGACAGCGGCATGCGCCCGCCCAGCCACTGCGGGACGGGGCCCTGGGGGGCGGGGCGTTTGCGTACATAAAGCACCATGTCGCGCAGGCGGACAAATTCGAGCTGCCTGCCGGCGAAAACAAACCCATCACCGCGCTTGAGCCGGGTGATGAATCGTTCTTCCACCGAACCCAGCCGCCGTCCGTTGAGGTACTTGATTACGATGGCGGCATCGGCGGTGATTGTGCCGATATTCATGCGGTGACGGCGGGCGATATTTTGGCCGGCCACCGTGCAGCGACCGTTGTGCCGAACAATTTTCCGAAATTCGGGATAGGCGGACAAGGCCTCGCCGCCGGTGGACACGAAATCCAGAACCCAGTCGTATTCCGCCCGCGTCAGGTATTGAAAAGCGTGGGTGGTGCGCAATTCCCGATACAGGCGCTCCGGACGGAACCCATCGCCCAGGGCCAGCGTCACCAGGAATTGGGCCAGAACGTCCAGGGGGCCTACGACCGGATCGCGCGGCTCCATAGCATCTTTGTCAATGGCACGGCGGGCGGCCGCCACCTCGATGAGTTCCAGGGCATTGGTCGGCACGCAGATGACGCGACTGGGCTGCCCCGGGCGGTGGCCGCTTCGACCGGCCCGCTGCATGAGCCGGGCGATCCCCTTGGGACTGCCGATCTGGATCACCTGGTCCACCGGGGTGAAATCCACGCCCAGATCGAGGCTGGATGTGCAGACCACACCTATCAGACGTCCATTGCGCAGGTCCTGCTCCACGCGCTCGCGCGCACGGCGATCCAGGGAGCCATGGTGCAGTGCCAGGTGTCCGGCCCAGTCGGGCCGCGCCTCCAGAATCGCCTGAAACCAGATTTCGGTCTGCGAACGGGTGTTGGTAAAGATCAGCGTGCTCTCGGCGGCCGCGATCCCGTCGAGCACCTGGGGCAGCAGTTGGAGACCGAGATGTCCGGCCCACGGGAACCGTTCCACCTTTGTGGGTCGGATCGACGTCACGCCAATGGATTTGGATGTGCGGCTTCGGATCAGGACACCCTCATCAGCGGCGTTGCCCAGCAGAGCTTTCATGGCGACGTCGGTGTTGCCCAGGGTGGCCGAAAGCCCCCAGATGCGCAAACGCTGCTGCCATGTTTTGAGCCGTGCCAGAGCGAGCTCCACCTGGACACCACGTTTGGTGCCCAGCAGTTCGTGCCATTCGTCCGCCACCACGAGCGCCAGACCGCCGAAGCGTTCCCGGGCACCCGGATAGGAGAGCAGCAGGTGGAGGCTTTCGGGGGTGGTGACCAGCACGCTGGGAAGCTGCTTCTTCTGGCGGGTTTTAATGGCGGCGGGCGTATCGCCGGTGCGAACGGCCACCGACCAGGGCAACCCGAGATCGGAGACCACCCGGTTAAGCGCGGCCTGAATGTCGCTGGCCAGGGCCCGCAGGGGGGTTACCCACAGGATATGCAGCGGCGGCGGGTCACCTTCCCGCGAAAGCGCATCGTGCGTCGCCAGCCAGGCCAGCAGGGGGCCGAACGCGGCGGCATAGGTTTTTCCGACTCCTGTGGGTGCGTGAATGAGACCGCTTGAGCCGGCGCCATAAGCCTCCCAAGCCTCGCGCTGGAAAGCGAACGGCTCCCATCCACGGGAGCTAAACCATTGCCGGACAGCGCCCAGCGCCTCTGCCTGGGTATCCGTCGTCCGGTTTGCGATTCTCGTCATGGCTGTCACTGCTTTCCCGGATACCTTTATCTGTCGCCGGCACATCGCGGGTGGCCGTGCGCCCGCGAGGCTAAGGCGCGTTAAGCAATGCCTTGAGGGTTTCAAGCGTGTCGGCTTCCTCGATCGGCTTGTCACGCCGCCAACGTTGAATGCGCGGAAAACGCACCGCCACGCCGGACTTGTGCCGGTTCGAGGCGCGGATCCCTTCGAAGGCGATTTCGAAGACCAGCGCCGGGCGCACCGAGCGCACCGGTCCGAAGCGCTCCAGGGTGTTGCGCTGGATGAAACGGTCCACCTCCCGGATTTCGGCATCGCTCAGGCCCGAGTAGGCCTTGGCAAAGGGCACCAGATTGTCGCCGTGACGAACAGCGAAGGTGTAATCGGTATAAAGCCCGGCGCGCCGGCCGTGGCCGCGCTGGGCATAGATCAGCACCGCGTCCACGGTCAGTGGATCGATCTTCCATTTCCACCATTCACCGCGCCGCCGGCCGACCCCGTAGACCGAATTGCGCTGCTTGAGCATGAACCCCTCCACCCCGCGGCGGCGGGACTCCCCGTGCCGTCTGCGGAACGCATCCCAGGTTGGGGCTTCCACCTCTGGTGAGAGGATCAGGTGGCCGTCGTCAAGGCCGGTCAGGGTTTGCATCAGGCGATCGCGCCGTTGCGTTAAAGGCTCTCCGCGAATGTCCCGGCCGTCGCACTCGAGCAAATCGTAGGCCAGGAAGGCCACCGGGACCGCCTGCAACAGCTTACGGCCTACAGTCTTGCGGCCGATGCGGCGCTGAAGTTCACCAAAGGGCAGGGGCCGATCCTCTTTCCAGGGTAGGATTTCTCCGTCGAGGACCGTACCCTCGGGCAGGCGCATGGCGGCTTCCGACAGTTCCGGATATTTCGCGGTCACCAGTTCTTCGCCCCGGGACCAGAGGAAGACCTGGCCGCCGCGTCGGATCATTTGCCCGCGGATACCGTCCCATTTCCATTCCACCTGCCAATCCTCCGGCGGGCCCAGCTCCTGCGGTGCGCTGTCCAGGGCATAGGCCAGATAAAAGGGATAGGGGCGGCTGATGTCGGCATCGCGGGTGTCGGCAGAAAGCAGGCGCTGGAAGGTTTCCGCCGTGGCCGGCCACTCGCCCATCAGCCGGTGGGTGATCACCGCGGCATCGACCCCGCTGAAGCGCGCCAGGGCCCGCACCACCAGTCGCCGGGAGACACCCACCCGGAAACCGCCGGTGATCAGTTTGTTCCAGACGAAACGCTGGGCGTCATCCATCCGGTCCCAGGCCTCCAAGATCTTTGCGTGTCGATCTTCGACGGTCATCTCGCGCAACGGTAAAAGGTCCTGGGTGACCCAGGCATGCAGCGGGCGGTCGCTGATCGCAGCCGGTGGCGGCAGCAGGAGTGTAATGGTCTCGGCCAGATCGCCAACCACGTCGTAGCTGGCTTCGAAGAGCCAATCGGCCACCGCCGCCCGCTCACCGGCCCAGGCCATCAGTTGACGGGTGGGCACCACCTGGCGCGGTTTGCGGCCGATCAGGAAACGCACGGCCCAGATAGCATCGGCGGCCGGCGTGCCTGCGAAGTAGTCCGCCATGGCCGCAATCTTGCGGTTGGTGCTGGTGGTTTCATCCAGGCGGCGATAGAGTTCGGCAAAGGCCTGCATGGGTTCTATTTCCCCTCCGCCTGGGGAGCGTTCGCGTCCGCGCTCGAAACGATCAAAGCCTGCCGGCCCCGCTCGTTGAGCCAGCGGACCATTTCGGCGGCATAACCATGGGTGATGCCGATGGCCTCCGCACCGCTGGCCTCGATGGTGC
>JASJED010000127.1 GCA_030065585.1 Desulfobacterales bacterium
TCCCCCGGTACATATTGATGGCCCTCAGCGAACAAGTCCCGTGCCAGTAAACGACGATCGGATCGCACCTGGAAATTCACCTTTTTAACCAACGCGGCCAATGCGCCAGGAACTCGAAGCCGAACTTGGCGACGTGTACGCCGCATTGGCCGCGTTGGTTAAAAAGGTGAATTTCCAGGTGCGATCCGATCGTCGTTTACTGGCACGGGACTTGTTCGCTGAGGGCCATCAATATGTACCGGGGGAAATCGATCTCAATATATGAATGCCCACCCGAAAAGATCACGCCGGGCTGTGGCCTTGCGCTACGATGCCGAACAAGACCAGGCTCCGCGCGTTGTGGCCAAGGGGCGCGGCTATATCGCTGAACAAATAATTCAGGCCGCCCGTGCCCATGACATTCCGTTGGTCGTGGATTCGGAAATGAGCCTCCTATTGGAAACGCTCGAATTGGATGCACCGATTCCCCCCGAATTTTATCTTGCTGTAGCCGAAATTCTGGCTTTCGTATACCGACTCAATGACAGGGATGGATGAGGATGCGGGAAATCCGCATGGATGTCTTCGACGGTTGGTGGTTAGCTTAACCCGTTGTCTTTCGAGGACCGCTCGGAAGGGCAGACGACCACTTTATCGCGACTGAATTCCTCGCGCACGGCCACACCGATTTTTTCCAGAAGATAGGGTTTTTTGACATAGGCGCCGGCCCCCAGTTCCTGGGCTTCGCGCACACGCTTGGTTTCGGAGAAACCGCTGGCAATGATCGCCTTTTGCCCTGGATGGCGTTCGATGATCCGGCGATAGGTGTCCAGGCCGTCCATGCCGGGATCCATGATCATATCCAGCACGATTAGATCGCACTCATGATCATCGAGATATGCGACGGCGTCTTCGCCGCTGGCCGCCATTACCACGTGGTAGTTCAATTTTCTAAGCAGGCCGGCCGCAATTTCGCGTTGGGTCGCGATATCGTCGACGACCAGAATGGTCTCGCCTTGACCCATGTAGGCTTGCAGCGGCAAGGGTTCCGATTTCACCGACGGGACTTCCCGTGTCAGGGGAAAATAGAGGGTGAATACGGTGCCCCGGCTGATCCGACTGCGAACGTCGATATAACCGCCATGATCCTGAACAGTGCCCCACACCACCGCCATGCCCAGCCCCGTTCCGCTGCGGCCCATACTTTTGCGGGAATAGAACGGTTCAAAAATGCGGTTGAGGTCATCGGGATCGATCCCGATGCCCTTATCGCCGATTTCCATAACGGCATAATCGCCCTCTTCGACGTAGTCATAGCCTTTAAGTGGCTGGTCGACGTAGCAGTTATAGGTCTTGACGGTCACCAGACCGCCATCGGCTTGGGCTTCGTAGGCGTTGTAGATTAGGTTCATCACCGTTTTGCGAAGATGGACATCAGCGCCTTTGATGTATAGAAGGTCGGCACTCAGATCCAGATCAACCTTCACCATGGGGAAATTATCGGTCAGCTGGCGGTGCTCGGGCGAAGATATATAGCCGATGATGATTTCGTTGAGGCTGAGGACTTCGGTGTGGGTAACCCCGCGGCGTGCCAGGGTCAGCAGATCCTGAACGATAGCGGCGGCTTTTTGCCCGGACTCCTGGATGGTGCGGATCGGTTCACGCAAAGGACTGTCTTCCGGCAACTCCATCAACAGTAACTCGGGATAGCTGACAAATCCCGTGAGAACATTGTTGAGATCATGGGCCACCCCACCGGCCAGCAGCCCCAGCGATTCCATTTTTTGGGATCGGGCCAGCTTCTGCTGAAGTTCTTCCTTTTCTTTACGGGTCACCTCCTGTTGGGTAACATCCAGGGCAAAACCGATGATGCCAATCACCTCGCCCTGCGAATTCTTATAGGGTATCTTGTCGATGATAATCGACTTGGTGCCGTCCGGCGATGCGACAATCCCGTGGCGCTGCGGCAGGGGATGGCCGGTCCGGATGACTTCGGAGTCATCTTCAAGGACGGAGGCCAGCACGTTCGGAAACAATTCACGGTGGGTATGACCGATGAGCGCGTTGATCGGTATATTGAGAAAATCGGCGAAACGTCTGTTGGCCCGGATGTAGCGCCCGGTGCTGTCCTTGAAAAAAATCAGGGCCGGGGAGGAGTCGAGCATAATCTGCAGTTCGCGGGTTTTGTTTTCAAGCTGCGATTTAACCTGCTGCAGCTCCCGCGTACGCTCTTCCACCATTCTTTCCTGATTGGAAAAGATGTCATAATAATTGTCGATCAAATTTTGATATTCGGTCTGACTGAGGGAGAGTTCGTTACGCAGGTGTTTGACCTGCGTTTCCAGGCGTCTGATTTTCAGATGAAGGGCATCGGTATCGGAGGGTGTTGTCACTTTACAGCAGACCTTCGGCAACCATCGTCGTTATGAGAGAATGAACGTCATTTTGAATGAGATCGATCGCGTGGCGTTCAATGCCCATATTTTCAATACACTGGTGATAGATGTCTTCATTATCAAGGGGGGCGTCACAATAACCGATTTCAGCTTGCTGACAGCCGTAGTTGGCAATAAACAGAGATGTGGCCATCACTTGCGACGCTGACGGTGCCTCGAGCGGTTGATGATGGCAAGCGATGCCATCGATGATTTCATCGGGAAGATTCCAGTCCCGGGATACGGCGGAACCAATTCGGCTGTGATCATATCCCAAGACACGCTGCTCCGCCTGCCAGAGCGGTAAGTCTTCATCCTTGACCATGCCAAGGGCCGTCACCAGTTCATCATTGCGGAACTGGTCTTCGATGATGATGCCCAGATCATGCAACAAACCGACGGCGTATGCATTTTCACCCCGCATCGCAAACTCGCGGCGGTATATCATTTTGGCAAACTGAGCAACCGCAACGCTGTGGACCCACAGCGATTGACGGGAGTAGCCTTCGATTTTGACCACTTTTCTAAAAATTTCGCACACTTTCTGGTTGAGGGCCAGTTCTTTCAAGGCGTCGAACCCGATGAATATGACAGCCTGCTGGATATCGGCGATCTTCCGTCGTGGCGAATAATGCGCCGAGTTGACCAGGCGCAGCACATTGGCCGCCAGGGGGGGGTCCGTCAGGATGATTTCGACCAGTTCCTTGGCGGTCGATTCCGGGTCATTGATAACCGCAATGATGCGGGCGACCATCCCGGCAATCGTCGAAATATTGGATTTATTGACCTGACCGATAAGCCGATTTAAATCTTGTGTATTTTCCATTGTATATCCTCGGGTTGTCTGATTAGGCTATCGGTTATCAATCGTAAAACTTTAGCAAAGGAAGAAGTGGACGCGGAAAATTGTCCCCCGAAGCGTGCTCGCAATTCAACCGGCGGCTAAGAATGCTATGCCGCCCGCAGGGAGCGGGCCGCAAATCGGTTTGAAATTATTTGGAAATGTATTGATCTACCTGCAGGTCTTGCGGTGTTATCCGATGTCGCTTGATTTTTTCAACGAGGGTGGTGCGATTGAGATGGAGCAACTGGGCGGCCTTCTTTTTTACCCAGCGTGTTTTTTCAAGTGACTGAAGAATGAGTGTTTTTTCAAACTCGGTGACCGCCGTGTTAAAGCAGATGCCGTCCTCGGCAAGCGAGACACCAAGAGAGCCCACATTCGCATCCAGCGTTTTTCTTATTTTTAACGGTAGGTCATCGACGTCGATGAAACCGTCGTCCTTGAGCACCACCAGGCGCTCCATGAGGTTGCGCAGCTCCCGGATATTGCCCGGCCACGCGTAGCCGCCCAGCACCGCCAGCGCTTCATCCGTGATCCCCGCAATGCGCCCGCCGACGCGCGCGTTGAATTCGTCCAGAAAATGCTGCGCCAAGAGACTCACGTCCGCCTGCCGCGCGCGCAAGGGCGGCAGCACCAACGGTATCACATACAGCCGATAGAATAGATCCTCGCGAAACAACCCCTCGCTCACCTGCTTTTCCAGATCGCGGTGCGTGGCGGCGATGATCCGCACATCCACCGTTACCGTGCGGTTGCCGCCCACCGGCTCGAATTCGCCCTCCTCGAGAACCCGCAGAATCTTCACCTGCAAATCCGCGCTCATGTCACCGATCTCGTCTAAAAAGATCGTCCCCCCGTGGGCCTGCTCAAACTTGCCCACCTTGTTGGTCGTCGCCCCGGTGAACGCCCCGCGCACATGGCCGAACAGCTCGCTTTCCAGCAAATTCTCCGGAATCGCCCCGCAGTTAATCGCCACGAAGGCGCTCTCCCGGCGCTGGCTCTCCAGGTGGATCGCGCGCGCCGCCAAACCCTTGCCCGTGCCCGTCTCACCATTGATCAACACCGTACTGTCACTCGCGGAGACCTTGCGCATCATTGCCAACATGCGCAAAATCGCCTCGCTTTGACCGATGATGCCATGGTTTGTCTTATCCGACACGTTCAAATTTCTCCAAGGATGATACCCGCGGGAATTCAGGGCTGGCAGTGGATGTTGGGTGTCTGCAAGCGGTTGTGCGCCATCGTCGGGCGGCAACGCTAATGCGTTTTGAAGCCCCCGTAGCGTCTGCTTTTCCCGTGCCTTGCATCGGGGCTGTCTGTCAATATAGAAGGTGGCAATGTACCTGTCAATACAAAGCCTTACCGGCAATTTTCAAACCCGCCCGCAAGGCGTCAGGAGGATTTGAACAAATTTTGCAGGCGCTGGGTAAACCAACGGGCGGGAACCCCCGTGATCGCCCAACCGACGACCACAATCATGATGAACAGGACATAGCGTCCCATGCCGGTGCGATCGACCGGCAGCAGGCGGGGCGTCAGAATGAAGGCCGCGATCGTGCCGGTAAGAATTCGCCAGGTATCGGGGGTAAACAGAAAATAAAAAAAGAAATAGGCCGGGCCCCGGCGCTCGCGCCGGGGAGGAGTGGATGAGTCTTTCTGGGGTTGCAACAGTCTAGCCTCCTTGGTTGTCCAGCAAACTACGACGACAAAAATCAATCGCCACATCTTTGGCATTGGTGCAGCGCTCGCTTTGCAAAAGCGAATACTGACGAATCATGCCGTTGATCATCGAAATGATGATATACACGGTTTCGCGAACGGGCACCTGGATGAATTCCCCCGAAGCCATTCCCCGCTCCAGACACTGGGTCAAATAGCGGGAGTACCACTCGAAAATGCCGCGCATGCGGCTCGAACACACATGTGCGGGATCTTTGATGCGGGCCGGGCAGGAGCTCATGACCAAACGAATGCGTCGCGGCATATCGACCGCCGCTTTCTGGGAGGCGATGATCAAATTCGCGATCTTGGTAAATTCGTCTTGGGTTTCGGTGGGCAAGGCCTCGAGCAGGGCGACATATTCGTCGAAAGCCTCGCTCAGGATATGGGTGAAGAGTTCCTCTTTGCCCTTGAAGTGATAGTAGATCAGGGGCTCGGTCACCCCGGCTTCGCGTGATATCTGCAGGGTGGTCGTTCCGTCATACCCCTGTTCGGCAAACAGACGCACCGCCGTCTCGATCAGATTTTTTTTCTTTCCCATGACACATTCCCGCATCTTGCCGGGGATTGGCAAGGCGCCATCGCCTCAAACCCAGGCATTCCCAAGCTTTTAGTACAACTTAAGAGTTTAAGTGGACATTAAAGCATTTATGCGTTAAATGCAAGTCGTAAAATCGTCGCTGCCAAACCCATTTGCCGGGGCCGCCGGCCGGCCATAAACCAGGCGGCGGCGCTACCGGAATTCAAACCCGTAATGGCGATGATTCAATCGAAGAAAGGCCCCCTTTGACGTTCCCTCCTCCGAAACCGGCCTCAACCCCGGGCGGGCGACCCTCCCTCGCCGCGACGCTGATCATCACCGGGTGCTGCCGATTGGTCTTGAATACCGCCCGACGGTTCGCCTATCCCTTCGCACCGGAGATCAGCCGCGGCCTGGAAGTCCCGATCACCCATGTCACGGCGATGATCGCCGTCAATCAGCTTTCCGCCCTGCTGGGGCTCCTGGCCGGCCCTCTGGCCGATCGATTCGGCTTCCGCACCGCCATGCTGGCCGGACTCGCCCTGCTTTCGATCGGTATGCTGACGGCCGGCATCGAAGGCACTTATGTAACGGTCCTGGCGGCCCTGTTTCTGGCCGGCCTGGGAAAAACCGTGTTTGATCCGGCGATTCAGGCTTACGTCGGGGAGCATGTTCCCTACCGCCGGCGTGCGCTGGTGATCGGATTCATTGAAATGAGCTGGGCCGGCAGCACGCTGGTGGGCATCCCTCTGGTGGGTTTTTTAATCGCCGGCTACGGGTGGCAGCATCCCTTTCGGCTTATGGGCATCCTGGGGTTGATCGGCATGGCCGCCATCTTTCTGGGCGTTCCGGTTGATCAGCGCCAACGCAGCGCAGCGGCCGGTCCTTCGGCGCTTTTCCATGCCTGGCGCCGGCTGGCGCGCAACCGCTCGGCGCGCATGCTGGTATTGCTGGGATTTTTGATCAGCATGGCCAACGACGGTGTCTTTGTCGTCATGGGCGCCTGGCTGGAGGCCCAATTCAGTCTCAGCGTCACCCAGATCGGCCTCGGCACCATCGTCATCGGGTTGGCCGAGTTGAGCGGCGAACTCATGACCATGGCGCTGGCCGATCGTATGGGCAAAAAACGCGCCATCCTGTGCGGTCTTTTCCTGGGGGCCATGGTCTATGCCGTCCTGCCTTTGCTGGGCAACTCTCTAGGGTGGGCTTTGGCCGGCCTATTCAGCCTTTTCCTGACCGTCGAATTCACCATCGTAACGACCTTTTCGCTGGCCACCGAGGTGCTGCCCCACCATCGGGCCACCATGATGGCCGGGCTGCTGGCAGCCGCCGGGATGGGCCGCATGGCCGGCGCCCTGGCCGGTGGCTGGCTCTGGGTAACCGGTGGGCTTGCGGCTGTCGCGGCCAACGCTGCGATCCTGAGCGCCGCGGCCTGGATCGTGATTGCCTTGGGTTTGCGCGGTCACCGCGGTTAGAAACGAACGCGGGCCCTCCAGCCGGCATGCCCCACGCGCGCCGCGCTTGCCAAAGCGTAGACCAGCAATTAGGGTGTGGCCATACCCGAAGCAACATGGCAATCATAAACCGGGAGAGCGGAATGCCAAGACTGGCAAGCACAACACCTCTTCGGATCGTGATGATGATGCTGATCCTGACCCTTGTGGGTGGCTGTGCGTCGACGCCCCCGGATACACCCAGCCCGACGGCACAACCCGAAGCGAAGCCCTTCGATCTGCCAGGATTGCGGTTACCGACACCTGAAGATGAGGATCACCGCGTCTACCTGGGCGTAAATCCGGGGGAGACCTTCGCTCTCGCCGACATCCAGACTCGCATCCTGATCATCGAGGTGTTCAATTTCTACTGCCTCCACTGTCAGAAAGAAGCGCCGAACGTCAACAGCCTGTATCGCGAAATTGAAAACGATTCGCGGCTCAGGGGACAAATCAAGATCATCGGTATCGGCATCGGCAACACCCCCTATGAGATCAATCAGTTTCGCCAGAAATACGCCATTCCGTTCCCGCTGTTTGCCGACCGCTCGCGCAGCCTTTCGATGCAACTCGAGGTTCGACGGACCCCCACATTCATCGGCTGGGGTTATCACCCCAACGGCGACATTCGGCCCTTTCTGCACAGTCCCGGACCCATGGACGGTGTCGCTGTTTTCCTGGATCAGGTCGTACGCCGGTCTGGCGTCGAACTCGCACCCGCTGATTGAGCAATGCGCGACGGTCGTTTAACATGTCCGCCAATGAAACGTTTCGTTCACAACCCCAATGCTTCAGGAGTAATCCAACATGTCCCTGATGCACAGCCTGACCCGAACCGCCCTGCTCGCGGGCGCCCTGCTCCTCACCAAGGGCTGCAGCGCCCTATTGCCCCAGCGGACACCCGAGGTCCCTGAGAACGTCGCAGCGTGCCAGGCGTTTCTGGCCCGCATCGATCAGGCCGTCGAAGCGGACGGTGTCACCGATGGTGCGTCCTTGCGCATCGAGGGCTTCGCCTATCTGCGCACCAATCGCTTTCTTTACGCCGCGGGCGAACGGCTGGTCACGCGCGATCAGACCCTGGCCTGGCTGGAAGCCATGCACAGGCTTGACCGCGAGGCGCGCCGCAAGGAAATCCGCAACCTGTCGCCGGAACGCTTCCAGGAATTCGAACCGGGAGCGCCGCGCGACGCAAAGCGCGAAGCTTTGATCCGCAAGGTTTCCGAGTGTTCCCAAACCCTCTACCGGTTTCACCGCTATGAAACCGATCTTCGCAGACGTGTGCAGCGGCGCACGGTGATCCCGGATGAATATCGGACCTGGCGGCGTGCGCTGGGACTCTACCCGCTGGTAGCCTTGCCGGTGGCCTATGTTACCGACGACGTCTACGATGATTTCCGCCAATGGCACGAAACCCCTCCGGACAAGCTCTCCCGCCAGGGCCACCTCGTCGTCGCCGGCCCTGCGGAAAATTGGAATCACGACGGATTCGATCCCCAGAGCCTCTACCGCCCCGAACGGCTGAACGCCCTGGGCCTGCCGGATATGACCACTGAGCAGGGCCGCCGTCTGGCCGCCCATTTCGCACCGATCATCATCCAGGACGAGGCCGATCGCTACGATCGCATCGGAACGCTCATCTGGCAGGACGACCGCGTCCGGGTCGACACGGAGCACCCCACGGTCTACTACTATTTCAGCTACGCCATCGTGGCCGACCGCCCCATCCTGCAAGTCAATTACGCCTTCTGGTATTCAGGCCGGGAAGGACCGAATGCGCCCTGGATCGAGCGCGGCCCGCTGGACGGCCTCACCGTGCGAATCAGCTTCGACCACCGGATGCGACCCTTCATGGTGGATCTGATGAACAACTGCGGCTGCTATCATTTCTTCATCCCCCAGCGGCGGTATATCCAAACGATCCGCGAGATTCCCCTGGCCGTCGATCCCTTCGTGCCCGCCTGGATGCCTTCGGATTTTCCCGACAAACGCCTGCAGCTGCGGGTCAACTCGGGTTGGCACCAGGTCCAGCACGTGGGCGCCAACCAACCGGCCCAAGTATCGCGGGTGTACTCCCTGGTGCCCTACGCCCAGCTGGAAATGCTGCCGGACGCAACGGGACGGACGCAAAGCATCTTCGACGCCGACGGTATTGCCCGCGATTCGGAACGCATCGAACCCCTGATCTTCTTTTCGATGGGGATTCCTGCCGTGGGCAGCATGCGCCAGCGGGGGCATCACGCCATCAAGCTGGTGGGGCGCGCTTATTTTGATGACCCCCTGCTTTTCGAGCAGTCCTTCGCGTTCACCCCCCAGTCTTTCACTTTTGCAACCCCAACCCTTTCACGTTCGGAATGATGGCCAAAGCAAAAGGAGCCGCTCTATGACCGCAAACCAGACACCCGATCCCACCGTTTTGGACCGTCCTGATGTACTGATGGTCCTGTTTCATCCCCGCCCGGAGCCGCCCGGGGCCTATCGCGGACCGGCCCGGGACCTGATGATTCCGGTGGCCGCCGACGTGGCCGTGGGCGCACGCTTTCACATGCAGGCGCCGGGCAATCCCAACCTGTTGTTCTTCCATGGCAACGGCGAGATCGTCGCCGACTACGACGAACTGGGCCCCGTCTACAATGCCCAGGGGATCAACCTTCTGGCCGTCGACTACCGCGGATACGGCCGCTCGGGCGGGCAACCCAGTGTAGCGGCCCTTCTGGCGGACAGTCACGCGATCTTGACCTTCACCCGGCAATGGCTGAGCGATCACCATTATGGCGGCCCGCTGATTCTCATGGGCCGATCGCTGGGCAGCGCCGCCGTGCTGGAACTGGTCGTCACCCACCCGCAGCAAATCGATGGCTTGATCGTCGAAAGCGGTTTCGCCCAGGCCGCGCCCCTGCTGCGCCTGCTGGGGATCGATCCGGATCGGATCGGTTTTGTGGAAGCCCAAGGGTTTGGCAACCTCGATAAAATCAGGACCTACGAGGGCCCGACGCTGATCATCCACGCCGAGTTCGATCACATCATCCCCTACAGCGAAGGTGAGGCGCTGTTTGCGGCATCACCGGCGAGCCATAAACAGCTGCTGCAGATACCGGGGGCCAATCACAACGACATCTTTTTACGCGGGATGTCGGCCTACCTCGAGGCGGTAGGTCAGTTCTGCGGCGTTTGCAGGGCGTCCGGGGGGCCATCAGCGGAATGACGCGGGGTGTCGACACCATCCGTATCGGACACAAAGCGATCGAAGGCCTCCCAGACTAAACGGCGTTTGGTGTCCGTTTCCACCAGGACTTCATGCCGGGCCTCGGGAATGTCCACAAGGCGGCAATCGGGCGCCTGCCGGCAGAAACGCTCCTGGGCTTCACGGCTGACGATGCGCTCTTCGGTGGCCCTCACGATCAGAATGGGGAGGGTCAGCCCGCGGGCGTAGCCGGGTGCCGCGACCCGGTCAATCGAGTCAAAGGCCGCCTGCAGCCAACCATAGGTGACCCCCCCCAGGGCCAGGCGCGGGTTGGCGTCCAGGTCCGCCAGGCGGCGCTGAAAGCGCACCGGATCACTGGTCAGCGGGTTGTCCTCGAAAATCCGGTCCTTGTGTTCATAGGCCGCCCCGCCGGGGGTGAACGCACGGCCGAATCCCAGGCCCCCGGCCAATTTGGCGTAAAGGTAGAGCAGCCGGCGCGGTACGGCCGGGAGTTCGATTTCGATCATGGGCGCGGTCAAGACAGCCCGTGTGAAGGGGTGGCGCCTCTCACGCAGGTAGCGAATGCCGATGTGGGCGCCCATGGAGTGCCCCATGAGCAAATACGGCGCGGGGCCGTGGCGCTGGGCCAGCCGGACGAGATGTTCCAGATCGTCCAGATAATCGCGAAACCGTCCCACATGCCCCTTGAGACGGTTGGCGGTCAGCCGCCCGGAGAGCCCCTGCCCCCGCCAGTCCAGGCTGTAGACCGCGAAACCGCGCCGGTTGAGGTCGGCGGCGGTTTCCGCATACTTTTCCAGATACTCGGTGCGTCCATTCAAAAGCACCACCGTACCGCGCGGGGACGCGGGCGATGCCGGCAGACATCCCCAGCGGATGCGCACGCCATCGGCGGATTGGAAATATTCGAACCGGGTGAACATGAAAGGTCCTGAATGGATATTGGATTCGCGTTGGGACGAGGCCGCCGGCCGCAGCCGCCGTGGGCAACCACAGGGATTGACCGCCCCTGGCGCTTGCATTAGGTTGAAACGCTGCATGCACCAAGCCGGGGAGCTAATGGCGGGATCAGGCCGCGTCGCACGAGAGGGGAACATACCACAGATGACCAAACACTCCCATTATTTTATCGAACGCTTCAATGGCTTTGTGGGTTTCGGCCTCGACCGTCCGACGGATGAAAACACCCTAATTTACTATTTGCAGAAGTTTTCCGACGACGCCTTGATCCAGACCTTGGTTAAACGCATGAGCGATGCGGAGCTGCTGGCGCTTTTCGATCACCTCGGCGCGCTTTTGAAAAAGCACCTGGACAAAGAAGAATACCATCAACTGTTCCTCAAAGACGGGTAATTTGCGACTTAGGAATGGACGGCATCGGGCCGCCCCCCGGAGGGAGGTCGCCATGCGGGTAGAAATTCAATCCAATGGATAAGGAAATCCAATGCTGAACGACAAACATCTGACCCGCTACGCGGAGATCATGCTGTGGGCCCTTCAAACCGCCCGCAAACAAAAATTCCGGCCCAACGATATCGTCCTGCTGCGCTTCGACCTTCCGGCCCGCCCCCTGGCCGACAAAATCTTCAGCGGCCTGATGGCCATGGGGGTCCACCCGGTGCTGCGGGCCATGCCGACGCCGACCATGGAGACATCGTTCTACCGCCAGGCCAATGCGCGCCAACTGATCTTCAACCCGCCGGGGGAAGCGGAACTGATGAAGGCCTTGAACGGCAGCATCTTCCTGTACGCCCCTGAATCCATCACCCATCTGAGCACGGTCGACCCGGCCCGCATCGGCAAGACTCTTCTGGCCCGCAAACCGCTGCGCGACATTCTCGACGCCCGGGACGAGAAAGGGGCTTTCGGCTGGACCCTCTGCCTGATGCCCACGAAGGAATTGGCCCGTCAGGCGGGCTTGTCCCTGGCGGACTACAGCGCCCAGGTCATCAAGGCCTGTTTCCTCAACCGGACCCGGCCCCTCGATCACTGGCAGGCCATCTTTCAGCAGGCCACCGCCATCAAGCGCCGGCTCAACCGGCTCAAGATCGACCGCCTGCACGTGGAATCCAACCACATCGACCTCACGGTAACCCCCGGCGACAAGCGCCGCTGGATCGGTCTTTCCGGCCATAACATCCCCAGTTTCGAACTGTTCACCTCACCGGACTGGCGCGGCACCCGGGGGATCTATTATGCCGACCAGCCCTCGTTTCGCAGCGGCAACCGCGTCGCGGGTGTCCGTCTGGAATTTCAAGACGGACGGGTGGTTTCCGTCCGCGCCGATCAGGGCGAAGCCTTTGTGCGTCAGCAGTTGAAAATGGATTCCGGCGCCTCCCGCCTGGGAGAGTTTTCGTTGACCGACAAACGTTTCTCCAAAATCAACGCCTTCATGGCCAACACCCTGTATGACGAGAATTACGGTGGAAAACACGGCAACTGTCACGTGGCCCTGGGTTCGTCCTATGCGGACACCTATAGCGGCCGCACCGCCACCCTGACCCCGGCGCTGAAATCGCGTCTGGGGTTCAATGACTCCGCCCTGCACTGGGATCTGGTCAATAC
>JASJED010000128.1 GCA_030065585.1 Desulfobacterales bacterium
CCGCGATGCCCAACAGCAGAATAGCCCCCAGATAATGGATATAATGGGTGGTATAAAACTGGGCCAGCCAGCCCAGCCCGGGCAAATCGGCGATATAGTAGCGCTTGAAGATCGGCATCTGGCCGAATCCGCTAAGCCCCATGAAGACCAGCAGCGTGAGGTAGATGGCCCTCATGGGGGGCGCCATCAGGGCGGCGGTTTTTTCAGTCGCTTTATTTTGAAGCATGGTCACCTCCTGATAGCCTTTTCATCTGTCTGCGTCTGATCCGCATCCATGGTCCCGGCGGCACGCCTTCCAGCCTTCCAGATGCGTCCGGCGGCCGCCGCAGCCCCGGCCAGCGGCGCCACCAGCATGGCCCAGCCGATGTTGTTGGCATCGGCCATGCGATCGGCCACAGGCGCCAGGTGCGGACGGCCCGCACCGGTCGCCAGCACCTGGTTGATGGCCTCGAAAGGCACCGGCGAGACATAGATGGTGTTCGTGCCGCCGTTTTCCGCAATCCCGTAGATATCGCCGCCGGTTTCCTGCGCCAGGGCCCGCGCCCGGGCAATGATTTCATCTCGGGGCCCGATGGTCTGAACCTCCTCGGGGCAGGCCGCGATGCAGGCCGGCGCCGCGCCTTGGCCCACCCGGTCGTAGCAGCGGTCGCACTTGTTCATGATCCCGTTGCCGGCCAGCGACGGCAGCAGCTTGAGGTACAGTCCGTCGCCGGTCTGACGCTGGGGGACATCCCAGGGGCAGACGTCCTTGCACTTGCTGCCCCCCAGGCACATGTCGGTGTCGATACGCGAAAGGCCGTTGGCATATTGCCGGGCCGCGCCCCACGGGCAGAGCTTGACGCAGGGCGGGTTGACGCAGTGCATGCAGCGCCGGGGTATGGTTAAATCAAACGTCTCACCCTGGTGCTCGACAGATACTTCCTGGATAAACAGCCAGTTGTAGGGCGTCAGCCGATCGTCCACGTCCTGTTTCTCAGACCAGTCCGAAACCTTGACCCGTTCGGGGTACATCTTGGGGAAAGGTTTTTGGGGCGTGGGAAACTTGGCGGCGTTGGTCTCGCGGCAGGCCTCCACACAGGCCCCGCAGCCGATGCAACGACTGATATCGATCAGCGTCGCCAGATGATCGTCGGTTCCGGCGGCCGCCGCCTGCGCGGCCGGCCCGACCACCGTGGCCGCGGCCGCAGCCGTCACCCCCCGTTTAAGAAAGGCCCGACGTGAAATGGGCTTCGACATTGTTGAAATACCTCCCTGGCAAAAATTGGATATACGTATCTCTGACGGGCCTGTAGAGCCACCGGATACGATTTGGTTACAGATCAGGGCGGTAAATATTTTTTTCGTTGAAATCTGAGGTGCTGGCGGCGTTATTATTCGAGGTGTTCGGTGGCCGGTATCGGTCTATAAGACCAATTCCATTTTCTTGTAATCCGGAAAACCAGTCCGCCTGCGCCAGTCTGATCTCCATTGCTGTTGTCCTGGAAAACGCTTCTATGACTTCGGGTGTGGAATAGCTGTATGGGAACCTATGAATTTTAAGGCGTCGCTATCGCAACCGCCGTGCCGGAAACGATGATGCCCCCGTCGACCGGAATCTCCACCGTTAGCCGGCTCGGCCGACCCATGGCCTCGCCCTGGCGGATTAGGATTGTCGTGGGGGCGGAGACGAGTCCGGCTTCGCGGAGATAACCGCCCAGGGCCGCGGCGGCGGCCCCGGTGGCGGGATCTTCGACGACGCCCCCGACGGGGAAGGGGTTCCGGGCGTGGAAGAGGTCGGCGCGCTCCCGCCACACGAGTTGCAGCGTGGTCACGCCGTCCTTTAGCATAAGAGCCTTGAGTCGGTCGAAATCGTAATCCAGCTTGGCCAGCCGAGACGCGTCAGCAGCGGCCAGCACGAGGTGCCAGGCCCCGGCGTAGGCCCGGGCGGGAGGGATCGAAGCGTCCAGTTGATCGATCCGCCATCCCAACGCGGCCAGCGCTTCGCTGACCAGCGCCTCGGGTGCCGGCGTATATTGGGGTGCGACAGACGTCAGCGCAGCTTCGCGAACCCCGTCCCGCGTTCGGACCGTCACGGGCACCTCGCCTACGGCCGTGGCCAGTCGATAGGTCCCGTCGCCTTCGCGCTCACCCAAAACGACACCCGTGGCGATCGTGGCGTGGCCGCAGAACGGGATCTCGATCTCCGGGCTGTAATAGCGCACCGTGCGATCATACCCACTGGTCGGCGTGATAAAAGCCGTCTCCGAAAAGCCCACCTCGGCGGCAATCTGCTGCATGGTCTCCGGAGACGGCAGCGTGTCACCAATCCAGACCCCGGCGGGGTTGCCCCCCTCGGGCCGGCGGGTGAAGGCCGAATAGCGAAAAAGCGATCCCATTGTCGGCGTCTCTCCCATTAGGAGTCTATTTTTTAAGTAGCTTCTCAGCACACGAAGGACAAATGCCGTGACTAAATTGAGCCCTGGAATGTTTGCTGATGTACGACTCAATCTGGTTCCAGTAGCCTTGATCGTCGCGAATATCCTTGCAAGACGCACAGATCGGCAGCAAGCCGTTGAGTGTCTCTAAATCTTCAAGCGCTGCTCTCAATTCGGCGGTACGGGCCTCAACCCGCTCTTCTAATCTGTCGTGCGACTTTTGCAGTTCTTCCGCCATACGCTTGCGCTCCGTTATATCCATAAAAGTAACAACAACCTGCGTAACTTCTTCCCCGCCACTGAAATCAGGTTCCGCATTGACCAAAACCCACACCGTATCTTCTCTATCGGGACGAAGGATGCCGACGATATAGTCTTTGAGGGCCTTGCGTTTGGCGAGCACCAGATTAACCGGATACAGCTCAAGGGGTAACGCGTCGTTGTCGGCATCAATAAACTGCCAGTAGGGATCGATAGCCGTCTTGCCCAACATCTGATCCTCCGTCAAGCCCAGCAATTCATGGGCCTTGTTGTTGCTGGCGATGATCTTGGTATCCGCGCTGTGGACAACAACGGCGGCCTGAATTTTATCGAGGAGCGATCTATCTTGCACGCTGATCTCCGGTAATTTGGTTTCCATGTATCGTTCCTCTTGATCTTCAAATTTAAGGGTCTGCTTTTGCATGTGGCGTACACGACGTTGATGGTGTTCTGCGCCGTGCGCTTAACAATGGATCAGCGGTGTTGAAACCACTTATGGGCGGAATTGGGGCGGCGCACCAATCGTTATGACGATTTTACCTCTATGTTGGGCCGTGCCAAAATACCGGAGTGCCTCTGGCACCGCGCTCAAAGCATACAATCCATCGATAACCGGTTTGACTTTGCCGGCCTCGAACAGCTCGTTCAAATAAGGTAGGTTCTTGTTGGGTTTCAGGCCAACAATACGAATCTTTTTATTAGAAATCATAGAAATCACCGGCCCCAGAACCAGTGCCAGGAAAACTCGACCCAGCGCGCCCCCGACGGTAACATAAATACCATTGGGATTTAAGGCCCGCGTATAGTCAAAGACCGAACGATTCGTCTTGACATCGAGAATCAGGTCAAAGCGCTGGCCCATTCGCGTGAAATCGACCCGGGTGTAATCGATGACCCGATCGAAGCCCACTGAGCGCAGCATGTCCAGTTTCTCAGGGCGGTCGACACCCGTCACTTCCACGCCGTAAGTCTTTGCAATCTGCACGCCGAAAGTTCCGACGCCGCCCCCCGCACCGTTGATCAGCAGTTTCTGCCCCGGTTGAATTCGTCCTTTATCGCGAAGGCCCTGAACGGCCAGCATGGCCGCCTGGGGTATTGCCGCGGCATCTTCAAAGGTCATGTCGGCCGGCTTTAAAACCAACGATGTTTCAGGGGCGCTGACATACTCGGCAAAGCCGCCCCACGCACCGCTGAGGTCCCCGTAGACAGCGTCACCGGGCTTAAAGCGCGTTACGTTTGGACCGACAGCTTCAATCCGCCCGGCGATGTCGGATCCGAGTATTTTCATCTTCGGTTTGAGAAGCCCGAAATACAGCCGGTTGATGAACGGCTTCCCCTGCAGGAGACCCCAGTCCCAGTCATTTAGGGATACCGCGCAAACCTTGATCAATACTTCATTGTCCTTGGGTTGAGGTTTGGCAACCTCTTTCAATTCAAGGACATCGGGAGATCCATATCGGGTATAGACAATTGCCTTGATGATTTAAACCTCTGATCGCGTTAAGCGCGAGGTGCAGGACACCAAGCGCCTTGTGAGCAATACATGCAAAAAGGAAGCATATCCAATAATGTGTGAGCATTTTGAAGAAGCCGGCATCACAGTTATCGGACGATAGAAGGGGTTTTGAAACCACTTCGAAGCACGAACCAAGGTGTGACCCGTCTCCGCCTTATGCGCAGATGGCGAGGGCGGGTTATTGCCCTCGCTTGAGTTTGCGGTATGCTTTACCCGCGCTGATCAGTAAACCGGTGGTGTTTTTTACCCAGTCGATTCGAGACTTCCTCCAGTTTTCCCACCCTGCAGGAAGGTGTTTGTCCACAAACATGGCCTTTAGGTCCTGCACCGCCACCGCAGGCTCACCGTCAATTTCCCGGGCATCGGGCCTGTTGGCGAGGAATGCGAAGAGAAGGCCAAATTCCCCAGCGGAGCCGACAAGATTGTCATCACCGAGAAGTTTGGTGAGCTTTTCCTCAACGTCGCGATGCGCCTCATCCGCGTCTTCATCGGACCCGAATAGCTTGGTCATTAACCCTAAACCGGTGGTTTCCACGAACTGGACCAAATCACTGGCCAATAGGGTAACCGTATTTTTCCCAAATACCTTAGATTGGGGATCATTGATCAAATTTTCCGCAATGAAGCGTCCTACGTCTGACCGTTTGATCCACCCATCCTGGGCTCGGCTTGTCAGCCTGGCAAAATCGGTATGACTCAGCCGACCAGAACCCGGTGTTTCCGGGTCTCCCTGTAGAATGCCGCTGTGGCCCGGGTGAGAACCCTGTGATCCAGGAAACTCCAGTGAAAACAAGCCGCTCGGCACTTCGATGTCCAACTTTCCCGAGTCTCCCCGCATGAAGGCATGATTACCGCTCGCAAACAGGACGAGCAAGTCTCCAAGATCACCGCCGCCGGTATTGCCGAGCCGCCTTATGTCCTCGATACTGGCCAGCGGGTCCTGGACGTCGTTTCGTACGGCGAGGTCGCCTTGGGCTACTGCGCTGCCGATAAATGGGCAGGTTGCTTTTCGCTCCACCAATAATTTTTTTTCACCTTCGCTAAGTTCAACTATTTTTTGGGGATCGTCACTCATAATGAATCCTCCGCGTTGGTCTGTCATATTCGGTATCTACTTCCTTCCATTGGCTTCCGTAAATTCCGGTCGTTCCGTGCTGGGCTTATCGCCAGGTCCGGGCAGAGCAGCCTTCCGGCCCCCTTGGGTCTCGCCCTCGATAAGGGAAGCAATATCGGGGTAGGCATAGATCGTAAGCGCATTGTTTTGTGGCAGCCCCCCCGTATCGATGGACGGGCCGTAAACACTGTGAACCTGTCGATTCAACAATCGAAGCAGGGTCGTCATTTCGCCGCGATGATGGGCCGTGTGAGCAATTCTTCTAACCATGATCCACGCCCGGCTGTGCACGGCATCGAAAAAGGCGACCTCCTCGGCCCACCAGGCCTCGTTCATGTCCTGCAAGACCGCCACCCGTTTCCCCGAATCCTCGGCATAACGCTTGATAAATTCGAGTCGGGTTTCCTGTTCGGGTAAAGGCGGGGCGTCTACATCGATGCCCAGCATCGTGACGAACCATTTGTTTTCACCGAGGCATTGATGGACCATGTGCTCCAGGGCGTTGCGGTCCCTTTGAAGTGCGGGATGGGGACGAATGGCCAGATCACCGTCCGTGAAAATGCTCCAGACGTTTAGGGTCTTGAGCCGTTCACTGTCATAAGTATCGACGAGAAATTGATAATCCATGGCTTCCTCTCGATAGAACCTTGGGGAACGTTATGGGCGGAACGTGATCAAAAAGGACACTGTCCACAGTTTGGCCCGGATCATTCTATGATTATTTTTGCGCCTCTTTCTGTCAATAGCTCCCTAAGAAGGGACCTGTGGCAGCGCGCTTCGTTTTCGCAGTAGCAGCCAACCGAGAAGTTGGCATCGTGAGATAGCGCCGCAAGCAAATCGAGAATCCTGCTCTTATCAGGAGCGGCCATCTCGGCGCGATATTTTTTGGCAAATGCAGCCCATTCTTTTTCGGATTCAGCCGCCTGTCCCAGTTTCATCAGTTCAGGGGTTGGTGCTACGTTTGGAAGCCACACGTCATACCAGTTCTGCGACGCAAACGCGTTCTTGGGCACACCTCGTGGCGGACGCCTCACGGTCCCGATGCGCGTTCCTTCGTCATGGATTCTTTCGGTGCCGAGACGCACGATTCGGATCGCCATGATTGGCCTCACTATCATTAGGGAATTGGCTCTTACGCCTGGGTTTAGCTAAATGCCATTAGGCTGGTAAGCACGTTGCAACGCATTGTCCAGATTCTGGGGACCACCGCCCGGGGCATCTCTATACATGCCCTAGACGATCGTATGGCAGACAGCGACTATCTGGATCGGTTACAGCGGTTTCAAGGAAAATTGGTCGGCGGAAAAGAGGCCCTCTGGATCAAGTATCCCCTTGATTCTCCTCAAGCGTTCGTACTTTTCCTTGCTGTCATAATAGCAGAGCCACACGTCCTCCAGCACACGACTGCCAAAGGTGTACGCAACCATCCGCATATCGGCGCCGGCAAACCCCTTATTCTCAATGAAGGCCTCATCGTTCTCCCTTTGCCACCGCACTGCCTTACCGTGTGCGCGGCTGTGGAACCAGCCCACCGAATAGAAAGCGTCGTGGCTCATGGCCAGAGCTTGTTCGCGCCACGAGTAGGACGTGATCCCTGTATTCCCGTTCTCTGCTATGGCACCTCCCGCGTAGATCTGCTGCTGCGAGACGAGGTGCTGCCCGTCGAGCGTACCGAAAGGGCCCATGATCTCGTACATACGCTCCGTGTACATCGCGGGGAATCCCTCCGGCACGGCCATCGTGGCTCTGCTGCGCTTTACGAAAGGATACTCCATCTCGCGGTCCTGTTTCATGACAAAATCGTGCGCCAGCCCTTCGGACACAGGAGTGTGCTTCTGTCGGATGGGAATAAGCGGCATCCCGCACACATCTTCCTCTGTGAACGACTCGAACCATTGGTCGTCGAACTTCTCACCTTGGCCTCCCTTGTTCGTGAAACACATCCACATCTGAATCAGGGGCGGAACCAGAATCCCGTCGACGATGTGCCCCAACTCGCGCAACTCATCTTTCACGGGATCGGGCAGCAAATCTATCTTTCCAGCACCCAGGATTTTCAGCCTGCGCAACTTATCTTTCACCCGGTCGGGCAGCAAGTCCATCTTCCGGGTACCCATGATTCCCAACTCGCGCAACTCATCCTTAATGGGTTCGGGCAGCAGATCCATATTCCCGTCACCCAGAATTCCCAGCTTGCGCAACCCATCTTTAACGGGTTCGGTCAGCAAATCCATCTTCCCGGTACCCGTGATCGTCAGGATGAACTCGTAGTCGGACGGGATCACCCCATCGGCGCACAGTTTGGACAGGTGTGCCATCTGGCGCACCGCGCCTTCCATCTTCTTTTTAGACCACAGCCACGTGAACGTGTAGCACGCCGAGTTAGGGTAATCCCTGTCGCGTAGAGGGCGAAACTCCCAATGCGTCACGATCCCGAATTCGCCCCCTTTGCCGCCCCCCAACACCGCGTAATACACATCGTCGTTGTGCTGCGTTGTCTTCCCTTCTTCAGGCCGAATGATTCGCTCCGTCGCGCCGCTGGCAAATATAATGTCGAACGCTAGAACGTGATCGGCCAAGAGCCCATGACTTCGTGCCACCATTCCCCACCCACCGGTGTGCACATGCCCGCCCAGATGTACAAATGCGCACACCCCCATGGGCAGGTAGATGCCATGGCGATGGTTCTTTTGGGCCCATGATCCCAATGCGTGGCTGACCCCGCAGCGCAGCACGTTCGTTTCCGCGTCATACGCGTATAGAGGAAACGTCTCGCTCAGGTCGATTTGCATGTTTACCGGCAAGGTCGACGAGTATCCGCAGTATTGGTGGCCTCCAGTGCGAACCGCGATCGCCATGCCGAGTTCGCGGCACAATGCTATCGCTTTCTGGATGTCCTCCTCTCCCGTCGGATACAAAATTATGCGTGGCGAAACATCTGCCTCGGCAAACGACGACGTTGCATACTGTCGCCTTTTCTGCGGATAATCATCATCGCCAATGATGACCCACTTTCCCTCGAACGCCAGCGAATTGGCCTTGGCTCTCAGCTCCTCCAGCGCCTCCTTGTGCTCCGCGACGTATTGGTCGATGAAATCGGAGTCGTCTATCTGCCAGTCTATCAAACTTTCCAGATCCATCTGATCTCCTCTTCTACTTAGCCCTAATCCCGTTTTGACAACCCAACTAAGCAGCGACCATAGCTTTCAGACTAGCCACCAACTTTAAAATGGGAGCCGTCTGTCATTCGGGGCCAGGAATTCAGCAATAAGCTTAAGCTGAACTGAGCTTAGAGAGCCAGAATTCTGGGGCTTTGGCGACACATGTGTTTGATCACCAATCAAGGTTTGTCCCCGATTCATTTAGAATTTACCGTTGTCGTTCTTCCATTCGCTGCGCGGGGGGATGGCTTCGGTAGTGTCCCAGTGCTCCACAATCTTACCGTCGGTCACACGGAAGAGATCATAAAATGAGCTGTGAACGCCATTGCGGAATCCTTCGCTAACACTCAGCAGGAAATTTCCTTCGGCGAGCAAGCGATGCATTCTGTTGTATATGATCAGGGGTGTGCCGTCTGAGGTGCGCTCGCCGAGCGCCGAGCGCAGTGCTGGCAGACCGTCGGCCATGTGCGGATTATGCTCCGTGTAGCCCTCCTCATCGACGTAATCTTCCAATAGATCAAGTTGACCGTTGATAAGGACCTCATCAATGAAAGCTATGACAAGTTCACGATTTAAATCCGTTTTGTCAAGATCGGTGACTTCCGTTGGTCCGTCAATCATGGTGTGATCGGAATGGTTGGGGCGACTGTGCTTATGCTGAAGGTTGTCCCAATGTTCAACGGCCAAACCATCCTCAAAACGAAAGACTTCGAAACCGATTTCTAAGACGTTGAAGTCGTAATCGGTGTGGGCAAAGACATAGTCGCCATCCTCGAAAATACGCACGATATTGACGCGGGGGGCGGTTTGGGCTAACTGCTTAAACAGTTCCGCCAAGCCTTCGCTTCCCTCGGGAGTCAAGGGGTTGTGTTGAATATACTTAGCTTCATTGACTACGGATACAGATTCCGGGTCCCCGGTTTCAATGCCTTTTAGTAATTTGTGGATCTGATCTTTTCTTTTCGAGGTCATCGGTAGTTATTCCTCCTCTTGTAAAGCTCAACATTAGCGGCGGTGCGAATCGCCGTCCGCGGCAACCTTTTGGTGGGCGGCCTCCTGACGGCGATAACCGCTGGGAGTCGCGCTATAGGTTCCAAAGGATGTTCCCGTCGTTCCTTGTAGTCAGGACATTACGCACCTGTTGGCCGGATGGCGTTCAGAACAACTCGCCAGAAGCATGCTGAACGAAGCGGTTGGCCATGAACGGGGTGACGTGCTGAACCGAACTGTCAGATATCACGACCAAGACAGGCTTGAAACATAAGACTAGGTTTGACACCAGTCATGTACGCATCAATCCTCTTCCCAAGATGCGCCAGTCGTAGTCTGCAGCGTGTGCCAGGTTCCGTCGGCATACACCCTCAGCTTGTTGTCGGCGGTGTTGAGGTAGAGCAAACCCTCGACGGGATTTGTCGGGTCGTTGGCCGTACTTTTGACCGGAAGGGGCAGGCCGAGTGTTCCGCCGCGGGACCATCGATCTTGCAACCCCCGTATAGCAGGATGGTGCCGGGCGACGAAGGTCTCACCGCTCTTGTTATTCTCGTAGACGTTGCCTCCGAGAAGGTGATGGCCCACGCCTCGCACGTCGGTGTCAGCCCAGAAGCCGACACCGTAATTACCATTGCCGGTCAACACGTTATCGGCAACCACCGCGTACCTGGAGGAGATAATAGCGATACCGGCCTTCTTGTTGCCATCGCAAATGTTGCCGCGTACGGTCAGATACCCTGCGTGAGTGGTGTGAATGCCGTGGCCCTGGTTTGCAGCGCAGATGTTGGAGGCAACCGTGGCAAAGGAATCTTGGATGATCTCTGAGTGATCTACCGCAGTTGGGTCGATAGTGATACCGCCTGCGTCGTTGGCCCGACAGACATTGTGCGCCACTATGCAGCGTTGTGACATGGGGTGCCGCGGCGGCCAATTTCCGGAGCCCCCTGAGGCTACGATACCCCAGCGCTCGTTCTCGCTCGCTACGTTGTCGGCAATGACGATGTCGAAGGAATTGTCGGACTTGATACCGTGCCCGCCTTTGGTGCCGGGCTTCTGGACGGTTTTATGGATCACATTCTCCTTGATTACAGCGGCACGGCTTAACACGAGTTGGATGCCGACTTGCACGCAAGAGGTGATGGCATTGCCGGCGATACGAGCCTGGGTGACACGGTTGAGGTTGATGCCGCGCCCGCTGCAGTCGAGAATCTGGCAGCCGACCACCTCGACCTCGTTCGCGTTGAGTTGATAGAGGTCATCACTGTTGCTTGGGCCTTTGATTCGAATGCCGGACCCGTGGTGGTTGCGAACGATGATATTTTTGATGGACAGGCCGGTCTGGCCCCTGTCATCCGGTTCGCCGAAGAACCCGCAACCGATGTTCTGGTTTTTCGAATTAGCCGGCGGCGTGGTCTTGGTGCGGTTTCCGTCGAGAATAAGATCCAGGACACGCACATCGCTGGAGTTCCGGACGAACATCATGTTGAAAGAGGCAACACCTGGCTTTGCCTTGAGCACCGAGGCTGCTCCCAAACCGAGTACAGTTGTGCCAGAGCCTAGCTCGATTGTGTTACTAACGAGGAAACTGCCCCGTGGAAAGAAGAGGACACCTCCTCGCGCGGCATTGACGGCGTCACGCGCAGCGAGGATCGCTTCGAGGTCGTCGGTTTGGCCGTCACCTTTCGCCCCGTAGCATCGAACGTTGAATATCCCCTGTGCGGAAGAGCAGTCACAACAAATCCGAGACCAAATGAACTTCATGAATTTCATGTTGACCTCCGTGCGCCTCTGAAGTTTCATTTGAAATGTGCAGACCAGCTGCTTTTTTTATTCGCTATTACACACAAAGTCACGTGTCAGCAGAAGCCAAAGGCTGAAACGTATCAGTTGGATTGTGATGTTCGACTATTTTTCTGAGTTGTTGCGCCAATTCATTAGCATGCCACTGAAACCGGCGCTTAACGAAACCGGCCATCACTGGCTGGAGAAATCGATCAAAAACACGAATAGTGCAGCCTTGTTCTCGAGTAACCACAACAAAAAGGGGCCAATTAACCCAAGGTCGCGAACTGGCCGCCAGCACGTCTGTCGTTGAGACCACCCGAAAGCCATTTTGCGCCAAGTGTTGTTGGAGTGGCGTGAAGTCCAGGACATCTTCCGTTATAGAAATTCTTACCTAAGTTTGTGCCTGCTATTTGGGTTGCCAATAACATCGTTTCGGAGAAACGATTCGTTCTTCTTTCTTCAATGTTTTCATGGCTTCTTTTGATGTGATGAATCGCGTTTATGGGTAATTCGATTATCAAAAGCAGCAAGCCAACTTCCATTACGTTTCTTAGCGGCTTCCTTCTTTTCTTTTGATATAGTGCGTATTTTGGCATCTACGCCAACTTCATTGAACTTTTGGAATGCACTATTCATATGATAGCCAAGCTGCCTATAGTTTTCCATCAATCAATTAGCGAATTGTTTCCCCTACCCGACGACATCATCGACTTGCATCATGACTCTGCCAGCAGAAACCATCATTACGTGCAACTGCACCGCTCCAACCTCATCATTCGAAATTCCTTTTTCCCCGGTCACGCCAAGGAGATTTTCCATTCAGGGATAGCAGCCAAAGGCCATGGCGGCGGCAATCTTGATCAAATGTGACGTTTTTTCATCAAGAACTCCCTGAGCCTCAACTGATTTGTGGAAGTCGGCAAATAGTTTTCGCTGATTTTCGGATAACATGGATTGATCCTCCCCTGAAATAAACGGTGATGTGGAACCTTTCCAGTTCGATGCTTGCTTACGATTAAGCTGTGCGGAGACGAATCACAGTCCGCACCAAGGTTAAGCTATGCGGCATTGCGGTAGGGTGCGTAACCATAGTACTTCGGTCGATCATCCAGCCGTACATGTAACCAGGCAACGCCGCCTCCAGCCGTGTTCAGCCAAACCGGTTTCGAACTGATTCTACGCTGCATCGCCGCACCTACCAGCTCCCACAACAAGTGCTGCTGTCGTACATGTGAATTGCGTAAATACACTGCAAGGTGCCCATAGTCGGACCGGGCAACGACCGGGCATGGCGCGATCAAAATCGCATCGCCACCAAGGTTTGGAAACGCCACAACCCCTCCTACATCCGCTTTTTCGAAATGCTCGGCAAATGCGGTTGGATCGGGATCAAGTGAAATTTCAGGGCTGTCTATCAGCACGAACTCGAAAGGCTGATCTGCTGTTGCCATTGTGACGGGTGGCGTTTCCCATCGAAAGGCGGGAAAAGGTGAATTCAACAACAGGT